>JAVEEC010000069.1 GCA_030840645.1 Frankiaceae bacterium | reverse complement strand
GGCGGCGGCGCCGACGTCTTCGTGCACTTCTCGGCCATCGTGGCTGACGGCTACCGCTCGCTGGACGAGAACCAGCGCGTGGAGTTCGACATCACGCAGGGCCAGAAGGGCCCCCAGGCGGAGAACGTCCGCCCCGTCTGAGCCACTCGCGCAGACTTCGTCGAAGGCCCCGGCACCACGCCGGGGCCTTCGTCACGTCCGGGCCGTCGGGTCCGCGTTCTGTGCAGCACACTCGCCCCCCTCGAGCGTGATGATCTTCACAGAACGCCTCGGGGCGGGGCGGCTAGGGGCGTCGCAGCGAGAACAGCTCGAGTTCGACGCCGTAGTACCGGTCGGTCGTGCCCTCGTGCGTCATGCCCAGCCGGGCCGCGACCGCGAGCGAGGCAGTGTTGTCCGGGCGGATGACGGCGTGGACGACGTCGAGGCCGTTCGCGAAGCCGTGTGCGATCGCGCCGCGCGCGCTCTCGGTCGCGTAGCCGTTGCCCCAGTGCGCCGTGCCGAGGTGCCAGCCGACCTCGACCTCCGCGGCCTCCGGCAGCGGCTTGAGCAGCGTCGCGCCGACCAGCGTCGCGTCCTTCGTCTCCAGTGCCCAGAAGCCGTACGGCGTCCCGGCCAGCGCCGCGTTCGCCGCGGTCCAGCGCTCGATCCGTTGCGCGGCCTCGGCCTCGTCCGCGATCGGCTGCGGCACCGAGCCGAGGAACCGTACGACGTCCGGGTCGCGGTAGATCCCGTACACCGCCGCAACGTCCGCGGCCGTCCAGTCGCGGGCGCGGAGGCGTTCGGTCTCGAAGATCACGCCTCGCTCACCTCGACGAGCGGGCCGACGGCCGGGCCCGGCTCCTGGGCGACCTCGGCCGGCGGGCGGCTCGACACGACGAGACCGACGCCGGCGAGGATCAGCGCGCTGGCGACCAGCGCGCGGGTGGTGAGGTGTTCGCCGAGGAACAGCGCCCCGAGCAGCACCGCGACGGCCGGGTTGACGTAGGCGTACGTCGTCACGAGCGAGAGGCGGGCGTTGCGGAGCAGCCAGGCGTACGCCGTGAACGCCAGCATCGAGCCGAACACCACGAGGTACGCGTACGCCACCCACGCCTTCCACCCGACGTTGCCGAGGTCCAGGGTGAACGCGTCGCCGCTCAGGACGCTGGCGAGCGTCATCGCCGCGCCGCCGGCGAGCATCTCCATGCCGGTCATCACCAGCGGGCGGCGCGGGACCGGCGCGGTCCGGCTGTAGTACGAGCCGCTCGCCCAGCACAGCGTTGCCACGATGAGCAGCAGCACGCCGCCGGGCGCGAGGTGCCCGGCGCCCGCCGGGTTGGCGAGAACGAACGCCCCGGCGAAGCCGATCGCCAGCCCGGCGACGCCGATGCGAGGCAGCCGGTCGCTGCCGAAGGCGAGCCCGATGACGGCCGTCCAGATCGGCACGAGCGCGATGATCACCGCCGCGATGCCGGAGGCGACGTGGCGTTCGGCGAGGGTCACCAGGCCGTTGCCGCCGAGCAGGAGCAGCGTCCCGATGACGGCGCACGCGGCCCACTGCCGGCGGGTCGGCCGGTCGGGCTGCCCGTCGGCCGCGGGTCGGCGGATCGCCCAGGCGTAGAGCAGGGCGCCGGCGAGCATGAACCGCGTCCCCGCCATGAGCAACGGCGGCAGCCCCGGCTGCCCGGTGTCGGCGCCGATGGCGTAGCGGATGCCGAGGTACGTCGAGCCCCAGACGACGTACACGGTGACGAGCGCGAACCACACGCGGTACTTGGGGGGCATGCGATCCACCCTACGTCCGGGACGCGGCGCGCCCGACCGGTTGTCAGAACGCGGACGGCGACCGGAGCGTGAGGTCTACGTACGCACGAAGCGGACGTGCGTCACGGCGGGCGACGCCACGTGCTCGACGCAGGTGTAGCCGTGCATGTCGACGTCGTCGAAGAGCCGTTCGCCGCCACCGAGCAGGACGGGGACGACGGCGACGTGCAGCTCGTCGACCAGGGCGGCGCGGAGGTACTGCTGCACGGTGGCCGCGCCGCCGCCGAGCCGGACGTCGGCGCCGTTCGCCGCGTCGTACGCCCGCGCGAGCGCCGCCTCGATGCCGTCGGTGACGAAGTGGAAGGTCGTTCCCCCCTGCATCTCGATCGAGGCGCGCGGGTAGTGGGTGAGGACGAACACCGGGTGGTGGTACGGCGGCTCGTCGCCCCACCAGCCGGTCCACGCGTCGTCCGGCCACGGCCCGCGTACCGGGCCGAACATGTTCCGCCCCATGACCGTGGCGCCGACGCCCTCGTGACCGCGCCGGAGGAACGCGTCGTCCACGTCCTCGCTGCCGCCCTCCTCGCCGATCATCCGGCGGCCGGTACGGGTCGCGAACACCCACTCGTGCAGCGGCGGACCGCCGACGCCGAGCGGATGCTCCAGGCTCTGGCTCGGCCCGGCGACGTACCCGTCGAGCGACATCGCGAGGTTGCGGACCACGAGTCTCGGCATGACCGCCATTCTGACAGCCGTCCGGCCGGGTCCGGGTCTCGCCAACGGCGACCCACCTGACCTACGCTGTCGCCTGAACGGCGCCCACCCCCCCTCACCCTACGGAGGAACCCATGGACCGGACTCGCGCGCTGCGACTGCGCAGGGAGACGTTGACCGAGCTCAGCACCGGCGAGCTGGAGTTGATCGTCGCCGCGGGCGGCGGCCCCGAGCCGACCCCGCCCGTGTACGTGGTGACGCACGAGTGCCCGACCAAGACCTGCGTCGTGATCACGGGCGGTTGCTGCTAGTCGGCCGGACGTACACGACGCAGCGGCGGCTGGAGGGGGGTGCTCCAGCCGCCGCTGCCGTACTCGGCCCGCTTACGCGGCGAGGGGGCGTTCGGCCCCCGGCTCGTTGCAGGTGACCTCGTACGAGCCGGTCGGGAGCGGCCCGTTGTTGATACCGGCCGCCTGACACGTGACCTTGTCCGCGGTGCCGAGCGGGACCTCGTTCGGCGTGTGGTTCGTGAGCTGGTCGAACCCGGCCGTTCCCGAGACGTCCTTCGTCGTGAGGACGTTGGTGCTGTCGCACTTCACCCGGCCCTGCACCGAGCCCTGCGAGCCCGCCGGTGCGGTGAGCGACGGCGTCCTCGCCGTGAGGACGAACGTCACGCAGTCCCACTGGAGCGTCGGGTCGGGGATCGCGTTGCAGACGACCTGCACCGGTGAGGTGGACATCGAGCAGGTGTAGTGCGTCTGGTAGACGCCGGTCTCCTGGTGCTGGATCGAGCCGGAGCCGTCGTACCAGATCCGGATGATGCCGCCGGCCGGCGCGTGGAACTTCATCGGCGAGAACAGCAGGTGCGGGTTGGCAGTGCCCGCGCCCGGGTTGAGGACGACGTTCTTCGTGAGCAGGTCGTAGAGACTGTCGCGGACGCGCTTCGGCGTCGCGTCCGGGTAGCCCTGGAGGTACTGCGCGACGACACCCGCGGTGTGCGGGGTTGCCATCGAGGTGCCGCTCTTGCTGGTCGAGCCGGTGTCCGAGACGTTCCATGCCGACGTGACGCCGACGCCGGGCGCGAACCAGTCGACGCACGCGCCGACGTTGGCCCAGCTCGGCTTGGTGTCGCTGGCGTCGGTCGCGCTGATCGTGATGGCGTCCGGCACCCGGGCAGGGGAGACGCTGCAGGCGTCGACCGCGTTGCCGTTGGCGTCGCCGTTGCCGGCCGCGACCGCGTACACGACGCCGTCCAGGATCGAGGCCTGGATCGCGTCGTCGAGCGCCTGGTTGGCTCCGCCGCCGAGGCTCATGTTGGCCACCGCAGGCTGACCGGTCGCGTGGGCGGTGGTGACCCAGTCGATACCCGCGACGACGCTGGAGACCGAGCCGCTGCCCGAGCAGTCGAGCACCCGGACCGCGACGAGCGAGACCTGCTTGGCGACGCCGTACGTCGACCCGCCGATGGTGCCGGCGACGTGCGTGCCGTGGCCGGTGCCGCTCGACCCGCAGTCGTCGGCGGGCAGGCTGCCGTCGGTCGCGTCGTAGCCGTAGCTGGCGCGGCCGCCGAACTCGTTGTGCGTGATCCGGATGCCCGTGTCGATGACGTACGCGGTCACGCCGGCACCGGTCGCGACGTAGTGGTAGCTCTGGTCGAGCGGGAGGTTGCGCTGGTCGATCCGGTCGAGGCCCCACGGCGGGTTCGGCTGCGTCGTGAACGCGTGGACCGGCGTGTCCTCGACGATGTACGCGACGTCCGGGTCCGCCGCCACCGACGCGTACGTCGTGGCGTCCATCCGGGCCGAGTAGCCGCTCAGCGCGGTGCGGTAGACGTACCGCACGTCCGCGCCCGCGGCCTCCGCCTTGACCGCGGCGGCGTCGGACGACGGCGCGCCCTGCACGCCGAAGGCGCTGCTCGACGCGGACACCGGCTTCAGTACGACGACGTAGTCGTCGGCGTTCGCGACCGGGTCGAGCGAGATGACCGGACCGACGGGTCCGGCCGTGTCCGCGATCGCGCGGCACAGGTTCGAGGTCTCCAACGTCGACGTGCGCGGGCAGATGTTGCGCGTCGCGTCGAGCGCGGATCGCAGGAGCGGTCGGAGGGTCGTGAGCGGTCCGTCGGCGGACGCCGGTACGGCCGCCGCTGCCGCAAGTGCCGCGGCGCAGGCGAGGGCGATGCGTAGACGCATGATCTCTCCAAGTAGGGATTGGCCGAGTGAGGGATGCGACCGGCGCCGGTCGTAGGTATACGGAGCCGCGCGGCTCGTCCCTCGGTCGTTCTTGCGGCTGCCTCGCTACGCGAGACCCCAGAAGGCGCCGGACAGGCCGACGTCGCGCAGGTAGGCCGCGGCCTGCGCGTGCTCGCGCCGCACGGTGGCGAGGTCCAGGACGCGCATCCGCCAGGTGGTGGGTGCCGTTCCCGTCGTCGCGGAGCTCTCGTACACGGTGAGCCCTAGCGCCTCGCGATCGACCGGCACGGCTCGGCGTAACCCTCGAACGCGGGGGACCAGGCGACGCGCGTAGAGTCCGCCGGCATGCGCCCTACCCGGATCCTCGCCTCGCTGCTCCTCGCCGGCGGTCTCGTCGCCCTCGTCGCCCCGGCGGAGGCGGGCCAGGTCGTCTGCAAGTACTACTACGTCTACAACCCGGTCACCGGGCGGGCGGAGACGTACGACCTCACCTGGTGCCCGGTCTGACCGGGTAGTCGGTACGCGTCGAGCAGTTCTCGTCGCGCCTCTCGTTCGCGGCGGCCTGAGCGAGCGTCACCATCCGTCGCCTACCCTGGTAGCCGTGACTATCGCCCCCGAACGCGCCGCGCGGTCGGTCACGGAGGAGCGCGACGACCCGGACCGGCCGTGGGTGACCATCGTCTGGAACGACCCCATCAACCTGATGTCCTACGTCACCTACGTGTTCCAGAAGCTGTTCGGCTACTCCCGCGAGAAGGCGACCAAGCTGATGCTCGACGTGCACCAGAAGGGGCGCGCGGTGGTGTCGAGCGGGGCGCGGGAGACGATGGAGTTCGACGTCGCGCGGCTGCACGCCGCGGGGCTCTGGGCGACCGTGCAGCAGGACTGATGGCGCGCGCGTTCCGGGCCGAGGGTGGGCGCGTCGTCGGCCGGATGGAGCCGTACGAGGTCGAGCTGCTGCGCGGTCTCGTCGGCGACGTCGTCGGCCTGGTCACGTCGGACCGGCGCGAGGACCCGGTGACCGCGCGGCTGTTCCCCGACGCGTCGCCGGACCCGGCGACGGCGGCGGACCTGCACGACCTGCTGCACGACGACCTCCGCGAGGCGAAGCTCGCGGCGGCGCGCGCGCTGCTGGAGTCGCTGCCCGACGACGGCCGGATCGCGTTGGACAACGACGCCGCCGAGGCATGGCTGACGGCGTTGAACGACGTCCGCCTCGCCCTCGGCACGACGCTGAACGTCACCGAGGAGTCCTACGGCAGGGAGACCGGCGACGACGACCTGGCCATGCAGGTGTACGACCTGCTGACGTTCCTCCAGGACTCGCTCGTCGAGGCGGTCCTAGGGCTCGGCGTCGACCGGTAGGTCGAGGCGCGGGCCGCGGGCGTAGACCTCGTTCGCCACCGCCGTCACGAGGACCTTGACGAACGCCGCGAGCAGCAACGTGCCGAGGCCGACGGCGACGACCCGGCCGACGGGTGGGTGGTCGCCGGACACCAGCAGCGAGCCGCCGACCGCGACGGCCGGCTCGGCTATCGCGAGGAGCAGCAGGACGCCGTACGCCGTCCGCGCGATGCGCGCCGAGTGCGCCGCCGCGACGAGGACGCGGGTGTCGCCTTCGAGCGCGACGCGCTGCACCGCGAGGACGACGAACGCCGTGAACACCGCGCTCACCGGCAGCACCGCGACGAGCTGCGCGTTCGGTCCGTACTCCGCGAACCTCCCGCCCGACAGCGCCACGACGGTCAGCCCGGCGGCGAGCCCGGCGAGCAGGTAGAGACCGGTGACGCGGACGGCCGGGCGCCACAGCCGGAACGCGTTGCGCAGCGCCGTGACCGGCGACGCGTCCTCCGGCGTGAGCGGCGGTCCCGCGTTGCGCGGCGGCTCGACGCGGCGGCCGAGCTCGTCGACCCGGGGGACAGGGGGCAACGGCTCCGCGCGCGCGGCCGCGACGAGGCGGGCGAGCGCGAACGTGACCAGGACGTGCAGCACCAGGCCGAGGGAGAGCAGCGCGCCGCCGAGAACGCTGCCGAGCAGTGCGAGCGGCAGATAGCTGAGCAGCGCGACCCCGAACGCCCGCCACCAGACCCGGCGCACGGCCCCGAGCCCGTCGCGGAACGCGGTCGCCAGCACCCGGCCACGCTACCCGGCGCCCTGTCGCACCGCGGCCGGGTAGCGTGTCGCGTCATGCTGACGCTGGACCGGGCGACGTACGACGCGATCGTCGCGCACGCCCGCGCCGACCACCCCGACGAGGCGTGCGGACTCGTCGCGCTGCGCGACGGGCGGCCGACCCGGGTCATCCCGATGACCAACGTCGAGCGGTCGCCGACGTTCTACGTCATGGACAGCGGCGAGCTGTTCCGGGCCTTCAAGAGCATGCGGGACAACGGCGAGGACGACGAGGAGTTCGTCATCTACCACTCGCACACGGCGACCGAGGCGTACCCGTCGCGCACCGACGTGTCGATCGCCGCGTACCCGGACGCGCACTACGTGCTCGTCTCCACGCGGTCGCCGGACGACGTCGAGCTGCGCTCGTACCGCATCGTCGACGGCGTCGTGACGGAGGAGGAGGTGGTGTGCGCATGAGCCGTGGCGTCATCGTCGTCCAGGAGGCGTTCGGCATCACGCCGCACGTCGAGGACGTGGTGCGGAGGTTCGAGGCAGAGGGGTACGCCGCCGTCGCGCCCGCGCTGTTCCACCGCATCGGCAGCCCGGTGTTCTCCTACGACGGCGGCTTCGACGCGATCCGCCCGGCGATGGCGTCGTTGACCGGCGAGGGGTTGCTGGCCGACGTGGACGCGGCGGTCGGGTCACTCGGCCTGCCGCCGCAGCGCATCGCGATCGTCGGCTTCTGCATGGGCGGGACGGTGGCGCTGTACGCCGGCGCGATGCGCGAGCTCGGCGCGGCCGTGTCGTTCTACGGCGGGGGTGTCATGGAGTCGCGGTGGGAGGGCGTGCCGCCGCTCGTCGACGTCGCGCCCGGGCTGCGTACCCCCTGGCTCGGCCTCTACGGCGACACCGACGCCGGCATCCCCGTCGCCGACGTGGAGGCGCTGCGCTCGGCCGCCTCACTGGCGCCGGTGCCGACGCGGGTCGAGCGGTTCGCGGACGCGGGCCACGGCTTCTTCAACGACGCCCGCGCGGCGTCGTACTCGAAGCCGGCCGCCGAGGCGGCCTGGCCGATGGTGCTCTCGTGGCTGCGCCAGAACCTGCCCGATTAGGCTGTACGTCATGACGGTCCAGGTGCGCATCCCGACGATCCTGCGCAAGTACACCGACGGCGAGAAGCAGGTCGAGGGCGCGGGCGGGTCGTTGACCGAGCTGTTCGCCGACCTCGACTCGCGGCACCCGGGGCTGCGGGGCGGCCTGGTCGACGGCGGCGGCGCGCTGCACCGGTTCGTCAACGTCTACGTCAACGACGAGGACGTGCGGTTCCTCGGCGCTGTGGACACGCCGCTGTCCGACGGGGACGTCGTCACCATCCTCCCGGCGGTGGCCGGCGGGGCATGAGGTACGACTCGCTGCTCGACTCGCTCGGGCGGACGCCGCTCGTCGGGCTGCCGCGCCTGTCGCCCTCGGCCGACGTCCGCCTCTGGGCGAAGCTCGAGCAGGACAACCCGACCGGGTCGATCAAGGACCGCGCCGCGTTCTTCATGATCCAGGCCGCGGAGGCCGACGGTCGGCTGAAGCCCGGCGACACCATCCTCGAACCCACGTCAGGCAACACCGGCATCTCGCTCGCGATGGTCGCGAAGCTGCGCGGCTACTCGTTGATCTGCGTGATGCCGGAGAACACCTCGGTCGAACGTCGCCAGCTCCTTGAGATGTACGGCGCGTCGATCGTCACGACGCCCGCCGCGGGCGGCTCGAACGCCGCCGTCGCGCATGCCAAGACGCTCGCCGCCGAGAACCCGTCGTACGTGTTCCTCTACCAGTACGGCAACCCGGCGAACGCGCGGGCGCATTACGAGACGACCGGCCCGGAGATCCTCGCCGACCTGCCGACGATCACCCACTTCGTCGCCGGGCTCGGGACGACCGGCACGTTGATGGGGACCGGGCGCTTCCTCAAGGAGAAGGTGCCGGGCGTGCGGATCGTCGCCGCGGAGCCGCGCTACGGCGACCTCGTCTACGGCCTCCGCAACATCGACGAGGGGTTCGTGCCCGAGCTGTACGACGCGTCGGTGCTGGACACGCGCTTCTCGGTCGACTCGCACGACGCGCTGCGGCGTACCCGCGAGCTGGTCGAGCAGGAGGGCATCTTCGCGGGCATCTCGTCCGGGGCCGTCCTGCATGCCGCGCTCGGCCAGGCCGCGAAGGCGGTCAGGGCGGGGGAGCGGGCCGACATCTGCTTCGTCGTCGCCGACGGCGGCTGGAAGTACCTCTCGACCGGCGCCTATGCGGGCACGCTGGAGGAGGCCGCCGAACGGCTCGAAGGCCAGCTCTGGGCGTAAGCGTCACGGCGCCCAGACCGACCCCTCAGCAGTGGCCCGGACGGTCTGGCCGCACGGGATGCCGACCGGGCTGGTCACCGTGAACGTCGCGGTGCCGTTGCCGCTGCCCAAGCTGCCACCGCTGGTGGTGATGAACGCGGTGTCACCGACCCGGACCCACGTGAAGCTGGTCTGCACCGCGCCGGTGACCGTGCCCCACGCGTCGCCCATCGCCTGGCACACCGGGTAGCTGTTGACGAGGGTGAACGTCGCGTGCGCGTTGTAGCCGCCCGCGCACGTGACGACCGTCCCGCCGACGACACCGCTCACGCAGAGCCACGCCTCGCCGGTGTGCCCGCCGGACCCCAAGCCGTCGACGACGATGTCGGCGGTGAACGTGACGCCGCTCGTCGCCTGCGCGGGCATCGCCGGCGTCAGCAATGCCGTTGCCAGACCGACCACGACCGACGTACGGGTGACCAGGTGCCTCATGGATGTCTCCTTCGCGTCGCCGACCGACGCTCGGCCGTAGGGGTCCGGCGATGATGCCCGGTTCGTCGCGGGTGCGGAAGGGCCGCCGTCGGATATCCACAGGCTAATTAGATGTCCACAGTTTCTGCGGGTGTCCCGTTCTTGATCTGTCTAGTCCCTAGCGTTATTCTCCATGAGAGCGCTGGAGGTGAACCGCCGGATCGAACGGCTCGGCGGCGAGCCCATGGGTGCGCGCGGTTCGCACCGGCACTACCGCGTCCGCTACGGGGACGGCGGCACGGTCCGGACGGCGGTGCCGATCCACCCAGGCGACCTCGCCAAAGGCACGCTCCGGAAGATCGAGCGGGACCTGGAGCCCGCGTTCGGGAAGAGGTGGTTGAGGCGATGAGCTACCGGGTCGTCGTCACGCGCGAGGACGACGCGTGGCTCGCCGACATCCCCGGCGTCCAGGGCGCGCACACGTACTCCCGCGACCTGACCAAGCTCGACCTCTACGTCCGCGAGGTCGTCTCGCTCATGGAGGACATGCCGGAGGAGGCGATGCCGGGCCTCGACCTGGAGTGGGTGTACGAGACCGGGGACCCGGACGTGGACACCGGTGCGGCCGCGCTCCGGGAGGAGCGGGCGGTCGTCAACGCCACCGTCGCGGACCTGGCCGAGCGGACCCGCGTCGCGGCCGTCAACCTCGCCGCGAAGGGGTACTCGGTCCGCGACATCGCCGGGCTGCTCGGCATCTCGCCGCAGCGCGTCTCGCAGATCGCGCCACGGGCCGCGCGCAAGCCGGGCCGGCCGACTATCAGAGGAAGGGTGGCGGCGGCGCGCCGGACATAGCGGGTCGGCGCTCGTCCGGCGGCGCCGTAGGCGCGCGTGGATACTGGCGGGACGATGAACGACCTGCCCATCGGCATCTTCGACAGCGGCGTCGGCGGCCTCACCGTGGCCCGCGCGGTCCTCGACCAGCTGCCGCACGAGCCGCTCGTCTACGTCGGCGACACCGCGCGCGGACCGTACGGCCCGCTGCCGCTCGCCGACGTCCGGAGCAACGCGCTCGACGTGATGGACCACCTGGTCGAACGCGGGGTGAAGCTGCTCGTCATCGCCTGCAACAGCGCCTCCGCCGC
Organism: Frankiaceae bacterium; assembly: GCA_030840645.1. Classification (GTDB taxonomy): domain Bacteria; phylum Actinomycetota; class Actinomycetes; order BP-191; family BP-191; genus BP-191. Next base: position 43,333 of record JAVEEC010000069.1, on the reverse strand, counting down.
GTGCCTGCGGGACGCGCGAGAGCGCTACGCCGTTCCCGTGGTCGAGGTCGTGCTGCCTGCGGTGCGACGGGCAGTGAAGGCGACGCGGAACGAGCGCGTCGGCGTCATCGGCACGAGGGCGACGATCGAGAGCCAGGCGTACGACGACGCGTTCGCCGCCGCGCCCGGCATCGCCCTGACGACACGAGCCTGCCCCCGGTTCGTGGAGTTCGTCGAACGCGGCGAGACCTGGTCGCCGGACCTGCTCGACGTGGCGAGCGAGTACCTCGCGCCGCTCGTCGAGAACGCCGTGGACACGGTCGTCCTCGGGTGCACCCACTACCCGCTGCTGACGGGCGTGATCTCCTACGTCCTCGGCGACGGCGTGACGCTGGTGAGCAGCGCGGAGGAGACGGCGAAGGACGTGTTCCGCGTCCTCGCCAGGGACGGCGCCTTCCGCGACCCGAACACCGCCGAGCCGACGCACCGGTTCTACGCCACCGGCGACCCCGAGCCATTCGAACGGCTCGCGCACCGGTTCCTCGGTCCCGAGATCGGCAGCGTCGAGGCAGCGACGGTGGCGGCCCCGTGAGGGTCACGGTCCTCGGCTGCAGCGGCACGTTCCCCTCGGCGGAGTCCGGCTGCTCGGCGTACCTCGTGGAGCACGACGGGTTCCGGCTGCTCCTCGACGCCGGCAACGGCGCCGTCGGCGCGCTGCAGCGCCACGCCGGGCTGTTCGACGTCGACGCGGTCCTCCTCAGCCACCTGCACACCGACCACTGCGTCGACCTGGTCGCGTACTCGTACGCCCGCCGCTACCACCCGCAGGCGCCGCCGCGCCTCCCGGTGTACGGCCCCCGGGGTACGCAGGCGCGGCTCTGCCAGGTGTTCGAGGCGTGGCCCCGCGACGGCCTGGACGACGTCTACGACTTCCGCACGACGAGCGAGGGGCGGACCGGGATCGGGCCGTTCGAGCTCGACCTGACGCCGACCGCGCACCCCGTGGAGTGCTACGCGATCCGCGTGACGGCGGGCGGCAAGAGCGTCACGTACTCCGCCGACACCGGGCCGAGCCCGCGCGTCGCCGACGCGGCGAAGGGCAGCGACCTGTTCCTCTGCGAGGCGACCTGGTTGGAGGACTCGCCCCGCCCGCCGAACCTCCACCTCACCGCCCGCGAGGCGGGCGAGCACGCCGCCCGCGCGGGCGTGGGCCGGCTGGCGCTGATCCACACGACGGCGTACCTCGACCAGGACGCGTACGCGACCCAGGCCGCGGCGGCGTTCGAAGGCCCGGTCGAGCGCGCGAGAGCCGGCGCGACGTACGACCTCTGACCGGCAGGTGCCGCGGCACCCGCAGCGAAGAGTGGACGCATGCGCCGCACCCTGGCCCTGCTCGCCACCGCACTGTCCGTCGTCGGGCTGCCGGCGGTCCGGGCGACGCCGGTCACACCCGGCTTCGCGAGCGCCAACGTCGAGTGGCTGAACAACGTCCCGCTGCACGCCGACACGGCCGGCGCGCGGATCGTCGGGCACTACCTCTACGCCTCCGACTCGCGGCAGATCACGATCTACGACATCAGCAACCCGGAGCTGCCGCTGCTGCTCAGCGAGACGCCGTTGCCGGAGGTGCCGTACTTCGCGCAGGAGGACCTGGAGACCAACGGCAAGGTCCTCGTCATCGGCCAGGGCCGCGACACGTTCAACCCGACCGACACGCTCTGGGTGTTCGACGTCACCGACAAGATGCTGCCGCGCCTCGTCAGCGAGACGCAGGGCCTGTCGTCGCACACGATCTCCTGCGTCCTCGACTGCAGGTACCTCTACGAGTCGAACGGCACCATCGTCGACCTGCGCGAGCCCGAGACGCCGAAGGTCGTAGGGGACTGGCGCACCGGCGTGAAGTTCCTCGCGAGCGGCCACGACGTGACCGAGGTGTCGCCAGGCCTGGTCCTCACGAGCAGCAACCCCGTCCTCTACCTCGACGCCCGCCGCGACCCCGCCCACCCGAAGGTGCTGGCCACGGGCACCGCGAAGGACGGCCGGTTCGTCCACGCGAACCTCTGGCCGAACGCCGGCCGCGACAAGTTCCTGCTCGTCGGCGGCGAGACCGCCGGGGGCAACTGCTCGGACCCGGACGCGGGCGCGTTCATGACGTGGGACGCGTCGACCTGGGCGCGGACCAAGACGTTCACCAAGATCGACGAGTACCGCGCGCCCGACACGCTGCCGAATGAGGGCGGCTCCCCGGTGGCGACGTACTGCACGCACTGGTTCACGACCCGGCCCGGCTACCGCAACGGCGGCCTGGTCGCCGAGGGGTGGTACGAGCACGGCACGCGGTTCCTCACGGTCTCGCCGAGGGGCAAGATCACCGAGGCCGGCTGGTTCATCCCCGCCGGCACGACAGCGAGCGCGGCGTACTGGGTCAACAAGGACATCCTCTACGTCATGGACTACCAGCGCGGTCTGGACATCCTGCGCTGGCACGACAAGCCAGGCGCGTACCCCGTGCACGTACCCGGCCCCGGCGGCATCGCGCCCACCAAGGCGCCGCTGTTCCCGGCGACGCTGCGGCCGACGTTCGGCGGCTTCTGCGCGGTTCCGGTGCGCCGCGCCGGGTGACGTTAGGCTCCGCGGCGTGACGAGACCCGATGGCCGCAAGCCCGACGAGCTCCGCCCGGTGACGATCACCCGCGGCTGGCTGGACCACGCGGAGGGCTCGGTGCTGATCGAGTTCGGCGGCACCCGCGTCCTCTGCGCGGCGAGCGTGACCGAGGGCGTGCCGCGCTGGCGCAAGGGGTCGGGCCTCGGCTGGGTGACGGCCGAGTACGCGATGCTGCCGCGCGCCACCCACACCCGCTCCGACCGCGAGTCGGTGAAGGGCCGCCTCGGCGGCCGGACCCACGAGATCAGCCGGCTGATCGGCCGCTCGCTGCGGGCCTGCATCGACCTGAAAGCGCTGGGGGAGAACAGCATCGTCCTCGACTGCGACGTCCTCCAGGCCGACGGCGGCACGCGGACGGCCGCGATCACCGGGGCGTACGTCGCGCTGCGCGACGCCGTCCGTACCCTCGCCAAGGACTCCGCGATCACGACGTCGGTCGCCGCCATCAGCGTCGGCGTCGTCAACGGCGAGGCGCGGCTCGACCTGCCCTACGAGGAGGACGTGGCCGCCGACGTCGACATGAACGTCGTCATCACCGGCAACGGCGGCATCGTCGAGGTGCAGGGGACAGCGGAGCGGGCGACGTTCGACCGGAAGATGCTCGACGAGCTCCTCGACCTCGCGACCGGCGGCTGCGAGGAGCTGGCCCGGCTGCAGGCGACAGCGCTGGCCGCGCCGCTGCGCGCGCACGAGGCGACGGGGACGTTCCGGGGATGAGCCGCGTCGTCCTGGCGACGCGCAACGCCGGGAAGGTCGTCGAGCTGCGGCGCATCCTGACCGGCGTCGAGCTGGTCGGCCTCGACGCGTACCCGGGGATGCCCGAGGTCGAGGAGACGGGGGACACGTTCGCGGCGAACGCCCTGCTCAAGGCCCGCGCGGTCGCGGCGTTCACCGGCCTGCCCGCGGTCGCGGACGATTCGGGGCTCTGCGTCGACTTCCTCGGCGGCGCGCCGGGGATCCGTTCGGCCCGGTGGGCGGGCGAGCCGAGCGACGACGCCGCGAACCTCGCGTCGGTCCTGGAGCAGCTCGCCGACGCAGGCGAGGGGCTGCGGGGCGCGCACTTCTTCTGCGCCGCCGCCGCCGTCGTGCCGGGGTCCGGCGAACGCGTCGCGGAGGGCCGCGTCGACGGCACGCTCCTGGCGGCGCCGCGCGGCACGAACGGCTTCGGCTACGACCCGATCTTCGTGCCGGTCGGCGAGACGCGGACGACCGCGGAGATGTCGAGCGAGGAGAAGGACGCGATCAGCCACCGGGGCGCGGCGTTCCGCGCGCTGGCGCCGTCGCTCGCGGCGTTGCTGAGGATCGGTGCGAGAGAGGGGAGTCGAACCCCTACGCCCGAGGGCACCGGGTCCTAAGCCCGGCGCGTCTGCCAGTTCCGCCACTCTCGCCGTCCCGGCATCGTCCCAGGTTTCGGCCCCGGGGGCCGTTGGGTAGGCCGCGTCCCGGGAAGGGGAGGTATTTCGTGCAGCCCGTCATGCGCGTACGGCTGGTCGACGTTCCTGTCGCGCTGTTCTGCGCCGCCGAGCAGCACACCAACGACCTGCTCCGCGAGGTCGCCCTGATGGCCGCCGGGCGCTCCGACCTCGAGGTCGGGCACCTGTTCAGCGAGATGCTCTCGAGCGCGGACGCGTACGCGCACCGACCGGCCGCCGTACGCCAGCACCTCGCGGAGGCCGTCACGCTGGCGTTGAGCGAGGGGCGGGAGTCGGTGACCGTCGACGTCCAGGCCGACGCGGCCGCCGCGGAGGGCGCGCGGATGTGGGAGGAGCTGCTCCGGCGCTTCGACGCGATGAGCCGCGACGAGCAGCTGCTGACGCTCCCGGCGGACCCCGAGGTCACGGCGTACCGCGCCTGGTACGCCCGCGAGCTGCTGGAGCAGGTGCAGACCGGCCGCGCCCCGGTCTCGTGGCAGGTCGCCCGCCTCGATGCGCTGGCCGGCGCGCGGTAGCGCTCAGACCGCCGGCCCGTACGCCTCCCACCCGCCGTCCATCACGATCCTCGTCGCGGTGACGTACGCCGCATCCTCGTCCGCGAGCCAGGCGACCAGCGCCGCGACCTCCTCGGGCCGGCCCATCCGGCGCGCCGGGACCTGCGCCCGCAGCTCGGGGTCGTCGTCCGGCCGGCGGTTCGACTCGGTCGCGATCGCGCCGGGAGCCACCGCGACGGCGCGGATGCCGTACGGCGCCAGCTCGCGACCGATGCACGCGGTGAGCATGCCGACGCCGGCCTTCGCCGTGCAGTACGCCGCCTTGCCAGGCCAGGGCCGGTGCTCGTGCACGCTGGAGATGCTGACGATGACGCCACCGCCGCGCGCGGCCATCTGCCGCGCGGCCTCGCGGGAGACGAGGAAGACGCCGGTCAGGTCGGTGTCGAGCTGGCGCCGCCACGCCTCCAGCGTCAGGTCGAGGAACGGCGCCTCCTCCTGCACGGCGGCGTTGTTCACAGCGACGTCGAGGCCGCCGAGCCGGTCGACGCACTCGGCGACCAGCCGCCGCACGTCGTCCTCGTCGCTGACGTCGCCGGGCAGCGCCACCGCGCGGCCGCCCGCCGCCTCGGCCGCCTGGACGGTCGGGCGCGCGTCGTCCGCCGTCCGCGCGTTGACGCCGACGGCGAAGCCGTCCCGCGCGAGGCGCAGCGCGATCGCGGCACCGATGCCGGTGCCCGCGCCGGTGACCAGGGCGACCCGGGTCATCCGAGCCGCTCGACCAGGTCGCGCAGTGCGGTCTGGTACGCCTCGCAGAACGTCGGGAACGGCTGCACGACCTCGGCCAGCAGCCGCAACGGCACCCGCGCGCGGATCGCGAGCGTCGCGAACGCCAGCATCTCGTCGGCGTGCGGCCCGACGATCGAGGCCCCGGTGAGCAGGCCGCTGCGCCGGTCGGCGACCAGCCGGAGCCGGCCGGCGTCGCTGCCCTCGGCCTGCGCGCGGGCGATCTCGGCGAGGTCGACCTCGGCGCTGAGGTCGCCGTCGTCGGTGCCGACGCAGGCCACCGCCGGGTCCGTGTAGACGACGCGCGGGATGGCGGAGTAGTCGGCGTACCGCGGCTCGCCGAGCAGGTTCCCGGCGACGACCCACGCCTGGTACGCGGCGGTGTGCGTGAACGGCGCCACCTCCGTGACGTCGCCCGCGGCCCACACGTGCTCCGCGCCCTCGACGGCGCACCGGGAGTCGACGCGGACCGTGTCGATGCCGAACGCGTCGAGACCGATGTCGCGGGTGTTCGGCCGGCGGCCGGTCGCGAGCAGCACCCGGTCCGCGACGACCTCGCCGCCATCGCCGAGCGCCAGCACGGCCCGCCCGTCGCGGGCCTCGGCGCGGTCCGCGGTGACGCCGGCCCGGACGTCGACGCCGTTGCCGCGCAGCGTCGCCGCGACCAGGTCGCCGACGAGGTCGGCCTCGTTCGCGAGCAGCCGGTCGGCCGCCTCGATGAGGGTGACGGCGACGCCGAACGCGCTGTACGCCTGGGCCAGCTCGCACCCGACCGGGCCGCCGCCCAGGATCGCGAGAGCGGCGGGGCGTTCGGCGGAGGAGAGCGCCTCGTCGCTGGTCCACGTCGCGACGCCGTCCAGCCCGTCGACGGGCGGGCGGGCCGGCGAGCTCCCGGTCGCGAGCACCAGGTCGCGGTAGCCGTACGGCGTCCCGTCGGCGAGCACCACCCCCGGCTCGGTGACCCGGCCGCGGGCGCGAACCAGCCGGACGCCGGCCTTCTCCAGCGCGTTCGCCGTGCCGGAGTCGTCGCGGTGCTCGGCGACCTCGTCGCGGCGGGCGACCGCGACCGCCCAGGCGGCGCCGTCGGGGTCGAGATCCGGCCGCACGGACGCGGCGCCGAGCTCCGGCACGCGGATCACCAGGCGGCGGACCGCCGCCGAGCGCAGCAGGGACTTGGACGGCATGCAGGCGACGTGCGCGCAGGACCCGCCGACCAGGCCGGGCTCGGCGACGAGGACCGAGCGCCCCGCCTCGGCGAGCGTCCTGGCGACGGCCTCACCCGCCGACCCGCCACCGAGCACGACGACGTCGAGCGTCTCCATGCCGGGTACCTGCCCTCGGCGCGAGGGCGTTACGCGTTACTTCGCGTAGGTGAACGTGTACTTGACCGTCGCGTCCTTCTCGCCGAGCCAGTTGCAGGCGAGGATCGCGTACTTCGTGCTCTTCTTGATCTTCTTGTACGTGATCTTCTCCTGGGCGGCCTTCGGCGCGCCGGTGGAGTCGCCCTCCGACCTGCCGACCATCGCGCCCTTCGAGTCGAGGAGGTAGAGGTCCCAGTCGCCGGTGAAGTCGACGGTGACGACCAGCGTGCCCGCCGAGGGGAACGTCACCGAGGTGGTGTTCTTGGTCTGCCCCTCGGGCCCGTTGTTGCAGCCGTACTGGTTCGGGACGTCCTCGGTCGCCGGGTAGGGCACCGGCAGGGACAGCGCGTAGGACTTCTTGATTGTCTTGGGCGCGGCGGCGTTGGCCGGGGCGGCCGCCGCGGCGAGCGCGCCGGCGGCGCAGACGGTGGCGAGCAGGCGGACGTTCATGAGGGCTTCCTCCGTAGGGGTCTACCTGAGCGTTCGCCGTGTACGCGGCCGCTCCTGCCTGCCGAATCGGGCCGCGGGGTGTAACAAGACGGCCCGCCACGCGTACTGCACGCGACGGGTGGCGAACGCCAGCCGGGGGAGACGGCGGATGAGTGTGTTCGAGGTGCGTGACCTGTCGGTGCGGACGAGGGGCGCGGCGTTGCGTGGCGTCGACCTGTACGTCACCGCCGGAGAGGTCGTCGGCCTGCTCGGCGACGGCGGCGGCTCGGCCCTGCTGCGGACGGCGGCCGGGCTGATCGCGCCCGCCTCGGGCGTGGTGCGGATCGAGGGGGAGGACGTCACCGGCCGCGGCTGGCCGGTCGTCCGCCGGCTCGGCGTCGTGCTGCTGCCGACCGAGCGGGCGCCGTACGGCGACCTCACCGTCCGCGAGAACGTCACCGCCGGCGCCGCCGCCGCACCCGGCTGTGGCCGCGGCGGTGCGGCCGCGCGGGTCGCCCGGTGCGAGGCCGTGCTGGGCTGGTTCCCGAGCCTCGCGGCGGTGTCGGGGGTCCACGGCGCGGCGCTCGGCCCCGAGCTGGCCGCCACGCTGGTCGTCGCCGTCGGCCTGGCACGGGCCCGACGGCTGCTGCTCGTCGACGGGCTGGCGCCGTACGTCGGGCGGGCGGCGTACGCCGAGATCGTCGCCGCGCTGCGCGCCGCGGCGAGCGCCGACGGGACGAGCACGGTGCTCGCGGACGTCGTACCGGAGGCCGCACCGGTCGTGGACCCGGCGGACTTCGACCGCGCGTTCCTCGTCCGCGACGGCGAGCTGCGGCCGTGGTACGCCGCGGTCCGCGCCGCCGACGGCTGAGCGGCCTCTGGTAGGGACCTGCGACACGGTGCCGCTCGGCCCCCGCCCGACCAGAAGACTCGCCGAATCCTCCTAGAGCAGTCCGCGGCGGGCGGCCTGCAGACCGGCCTGGAACCGCGTCTCCGCGTCGAGTGTCCGCGACAGGTTGCCGATGCGTCTCACAACCGTCCGCAGACCGATGCCGAGGTGCCGCGCGATGGCCTGGTCCTTCAGCCCGGCGGCGAGCAGCCGCAGCAGCGCCGCGTCGTCGTCGCTGATCCGCCACGCGTCCTCGCGCCCGGTGACCCCGCCCGCGTCGAGCGGGATGGCGCGCTCCCAGAGCAGCTCGACCAGCGTCACCACCGCGGTCAGCAACGGCGACGGGTGAACGAGCACGCCCCGGACGCGGTCGTTGCCCTCGCCCTCGAGCCCGACGAACGCCAGGTCGTCGTCCGCCAGCACGATGCGCGCGGGCGGGTGGGGGAGCAGCCGGACGTCCTCGCCGCGGAGCTGGCGGCGCTGGACCAGGTCGAGCAGGGCCGGGTCGTCGAGCGCGCCGCGCTCGTAGATCGCCCGCTGGACGACGTCGGTCTGCGTGTCCAGCTCCTCGTCCATCAGCGGGAGCGGCTCGAGCCGGCGGACCTGGGTCCGCGCGAGCAGCGCGACGTCGGCCATCTTCTGCCGGACGAGCGGCGCGCCCTCGACCAGGTGGACGACGTCCTCGCGCGTCTCCCGGACGTCACCGACCAGCTGGCGTGAGAGCCGCGGCGCCGAGCCGCGCAGCCGGCTCAGCTCGTCGAGGCGCTGGCGCAGCTTGAGCTCCTCCTGGCTGACGACGAGGTGCAACGCCAGGTCGGGGGGCACCGGCACGAACTGGTCGGACTCGTCCGAGAGCGCCGTCACGAACCCGATGCTCTGGAGGCGGTCGAGCGGGCCGCGCAGGACCGCGACCGGCGCGCCGACGGACTCGGCGATCCCGTCGAGGGAGAGCGGAGAGGTGGCGAGCAGCGCTCGATACAGCCGCTCCTCGAGCGGCTCGATCCCGGCGACGTGCAGCAAGAATTCCATCCCATCGAACTTGGCGCACAGAGCCGTGTCGTGCCTCTCTGACACGTACTCCGATGCGGCCGACCCGTGCCGTTGGCGTGTACCGGCCGCACTCTGGCAAGGGGGTGTGACAGGAACCGCCCGCGTCAGCCCGCCGGCTCGGCCTCGGAGACGTCCGCGACCGTCGCGCCGAGAGCGGTCGCGGCGGCGGCCGCGTCCACCGCGACGGCGACGCCGTGCGCCCCGGCGCCGAGGGTGACCTCGCCGGTGACGCGTTCGCCGACGACGACCGGCCACGCCGTCAGCGACCCGAACGGCGTGATGGTGCCACGCTCGTACCCGGTCGCCGCGCGGGCCACCTCGGCGTCCGGCAGCGAGAGCCGGCTCACCCCGAGCAGCGCCCGCAGCTTCGGCCAGGAGACGGTCCGGTCGCCCGGCACGAGGACGAACACGAAGTCTCCGTCGCCCCGGCGGACAACGAGGATCTTGACCCGGCCTCCGCGAGGCTGCGAACGGGTCCGTGCCGGACGACGCGGTACGGCACCCCGAGGGTGTCGAGCCCGGCGAGCGCGCGTTCCTCCGTCACGCCCGCATTCTGGCAAAGGACACGACGACGATGGCGAACAGGATCGCCGCGAACCAGGAGAGCGCGCCGTGGGCGTCCGTGTGCGTGGTCGCCGTGGTGGCGGTCACGGCGGGCGCGTCGGCGCGCGGCGCCGGGCGGGGGACCGCCTGGAACGCGGGCACCGCCTTGACGGCGCCCGTCGCGGCCTTGGCTGCCTTCGCCGGGACGGCAACGCGCTTCGGCGCCGCCTTCGGCGCGCTCCGCACCGGCGTGGCGGTCCGCGTGACGTGGCGGACCGGCTTCGCCTTCGGCTTCGCGACGGTACGAGCCGGCGCGGCCGAGCGCGGCGCGCTGCCGAAGTCCTCGGTGACCCAGTAACGGCCGGCGTCGTCGACCACGACGGCGAAGCCGGCCACGGCGAACGCGGGCAGCTCGATGTTGTACAGGTGGTGCGGGCTGTTCAGCAGCGCCGCGTGCGCGCCCTCGACGGAGCCGTTGTACGCGATGTTCTCGCCGAGCGTCGCCATGCCGAGCGCCCGGTGCGACGCCTTCGTGAACAGCGCGTCGTTGTGCTTGAAGACGTCGTTCGTGGCCATGTACAGCGACCAGTTCCGCGCGATGTCGGCCAGCCCCTTGTGCACCGTCAGGGTGCGCAGGCCCTTCGCGGTCCGGTGGGCGTTGACCAGCGTGTAGAGCTGCGCGGTGCTCGCCGCGTCGTAGTGCGGCGCTCCCTTGGCGGCGGGCACCGAGACGGCCGGCGCGGCCCCCGCCGAGACCCCTAGGAGCGTGCCCGCCAGCACCGCGAGGAGCAACGACGTTCTGGCCAGCCTGGCGTTCATCGGACCTCCGGGGGCGGGGGGCATCGGTTAGTTCTCGACGCCGCCGGGCCGCCCGCTTGAGTGTCATGTCCATGTTGTCCGAAAGACGTGACTTCGTACCCGCCCCCGTGCACCCGAACGAGTGAACGTCGCCGTCCCGGACCGCCTCCGCGGGTCGCTGGCCGATCCGCCTCCGTCGCCGCCCGGAAACTGACAGGATGCCCGAGTGCGCGGCGTGTTCGAGGTGCTCAGGGACGTCCAGCTCGTCGTCCTCGGCGGCCTCGGGGTGCTCGCGCTGCGGCTCTGGTACGTCCGCCGCGACGCGGCGCAGGGCTGGCTGGCGGCGACGTTCGGGCTGCTCGGTGCGGTCGCCGTCGTCGGGCGGTTCCTGCCCGCCACGCCGCACGTCGCCTGGGTCGCCGGCGCGACGCGGGTACTGCTCGCGGTGCTCGTGCTCTTCCCCTACTTCCTGTTCCGGTTCATGGCGACGTTCGACCCGCCGCCGCGCTGGGTCTCGCGCACGGCCGCCGTCGCGACCGCGGTCGTCTCCGGCTGGTCGCTGGTGCTCCCCGAGATCCCGGCGCCCGGCGAGCCGCGGACGCCGGGGTTCACGGTCTACGTCGCCGCGCTGCTACTGCACTGGACCGTCCTCAGCGCGCTCGTGGCGTTCCGCCTGTGGCTGGCCGGCAGCGGGCAGCCGACGGTGGCCCGGCGGCGGATGCGGACGCTCGCCCTCGGCTCGGTCGGCGTCGCGCTCGCGCTGCTCATCAGCGGGACGAGCAACCCGGGTACCGAGGTCCAGCCGATTCAGATCGTGACGCAGGCGCTGGTGCTGCTGAGCGCGCCGTTGTTCCTGCTCGGGTTCGCGCCGCCCGCGGCGATCCTGACGTACTGGCGCCGCCGCGACGAGCAGGCGTTGCGCGACGCCGAGATCGGGCTGATGAAGGCGCTCGAACCCGCCGACGTCGCGGAGAGCCTGCTGCCGCGCGTGACGCGGCTGATCGGCGGGCGCGGCGCGGCGATCGTGGCGACGGACGGCTCCCTCGTCGGCGCGTACGCCCTCGACGAGGCGCAGTGCGCGGCGCTGCGGGCCCAGGCCGTGGCGCGGGACCACTCGGACGTCGTCGTCGCGAGCGGCAGCACGCTCTGGGTCCCGCTGGGTGTCGGGTGGCTGACCGTGCTGACGACGCCGTTCACGCCGTTCTTCGGCCGCGAGGAGTCCCGGACGCTGCTCGCGCTGGGCGTGCTGACCGACCTCGCGCTCAGCCGCGCGGCGCTGTTCGAGCGGGAACGCCACAACACCGAGACCATGCGCGACTTCGTCGCGATCGCGTCGCACGACCTGCGGACGCCGACCGCTGTCGTGACCGGCTACGCATCGTTGCTGCAGAGCCGGTGGGAAGAGATCAACGACGCGCAGAAGCAGGACATGGTCGACGCGATCGGCCGTCAGGGCGCGCACCTCGCCCGGCTGATCGAGGACCTGCTGACCGTCTCGCAGATCGAGGCCGACGCGATCCATACGCAGCCCGCCGTCGTCGACGTCGGCGCCGCCGTTGCGGAGATCATCGGCGACCTCGGCGCCGAGTACGCCACCGTCGAGGTCGACGTCGAGCCCGGCCTCCGCGCGTACGTGGACCCGCAGCACTTCACCCGCATCCTCGCCAACTACGTCAAGAACGCGTTCGTCTACGGCTCGCCACCGGTCAGCGTCGCGGCACGCGCACGGAACGCCCGGGCCGTGATCACGGTCCTCGACGGCGGCGTCGGCATCGACGCGGAGCTGCGGCCGCGGCTGTTCGAGAAGTTCGCCCGCGCCGACCGCAAGACCAGCAAGGCGACGCAGGGCACCGGGCTGGGCCTGTCGATCGTGCGAGGTTTGGCGCGCGCCGCGGGCGGCGACGCTTGGTATGAGCCGAACACTCCGGCAGGATCGGCGTTCGCGGTGGCCCTGCCGCTCCCCAAGGAGGCGGTCGAGCCATGACGGAGGAGAAGGTGCGGCTTCTCGTCGTGGTCGAGGACGAGGCCGACATCCGGCTGCTGATCCGGATGACGTTGATGGCCGACCCGCGGATCGAGCTGTTCGGCGAGGCGTCGTCGGCGGAGGAGGCGATCGCGATCGCGAAGGTCGCCGAGCCCGGGCTGATCATCCTCGACCACTCCATCGAGGGGGACCTGATGGGCCTCGACGCCGCACCGTTGCTGAAGTCGGTCGCGCCGACCGCGAAGATCCTGCTCTTCACGGCGTTCGACCTCGCGAAGGAGGCCGCCGCCGAGCCCGCCGTCGACGGGTACCTCTCCAAGTCGCAGCTCGACCGGCTGCTGCCGACCGTGCAGGGGATGCTCGGCCTCTCGTCGTAGGACCGCGTGACCGGTTTCCTTCCCGGCGAACCTCCGCGCCGCCGCGGGGCTCTCGGGTGCAGTCGATCACGGGAGGAACCCGATGCGTCGTTCCCTGTCGTTGCTGCTGCTCGCCGCGCTCGCCGGCGGGCCCCACCTCTCCGCGCACGCCGCCAACGCCTGCACGTCCAGCCTGCCGGTCACCGACCCGCACGCCGCGCAGTACTTCTGCGCGGGCGTACGCCCGGGGATGGTGCTGCACGTCAACAGCGCGAAGTGGGGCAACATCTCGTGCGGAGCGAGCTTCGCGTTCACCGACCAGAACAAGCAGAAGTACCTCACGCTCCCCGGTAGCTGCTTCCTCGACTACACCTGCCTGGAGGACGTGTTCGAGGAGCTGCCGCCCCCGCTGCCCGCCCTCATCCCGCAGCTGCCGACCTGCACGCTGGCGGGGGACAGCGAGCTCGAGCCGTACTACAAGAAGAACGGCCCCGTCGTGCGGGACGGTGACGACAAGCGGATCGGCTCGCTGACCTACGCCGTGAACAAGGAAGGCGTCGACTTCGCGATCGTCCGTCTCGACCCGGGCGTGAAGCTCGACCCGAGCGTGCCGTTGTTCGGCGGTCCGCGCCGGCTCGCGACGCCGGGCGCGGGCCCCGAAGAGGTGCACGTGTACTCGGCGAGCCTCGCCGAGCCCGGCGACGTCACGCCCAGGCCGAACGCGCGCAGCGGCGTCCTGCACTCGTACGGCCTGGACCGGGCCTACGTCGTGACGGAAGGGCTGCTGAGCATCGCGCACGGCAGCGCGGTGATGCGGGCGAACGGCGATGCCGTCGGCCTGTTCACCGGCGGCTTGACGATCCCGCTCGGCTGGGCGACCCAGCCGTTCGGACCGGCGCTGGCCCGCACCACGAGGCACACCGGACTGCGGCTCACCCTGCTGACGGCACCGCTCGCCTGACCGGCGGCCCGCGAAACGTCCTGATCCGCCGCGGCCGGCTCGTTCCGTGAAGATCACCACGCTCAAGAGGGGCGGGTGGGCTGCACAGAACGCGACAGTCGTGGGGATGCCGTGCGTGGGGGTGGTGAGATAACCACCCCCTCGCGGAGCCGTTGCGCTCAGGAGTCGATGAACAGCCCCTGGTTCGCGGCGGAGGGCAGCAGGGTCACGTTGTTCGTGTGCCCGGCCGGACCGGTGTAGCCGTCCGTGTCGCCGCCCGCGTCGAGGAAGACGCCGACGCCGCCGAGCTGACCGGAGCCGAGCGCCCCCGCCGACGGAGCGGCGTAGGTGTCGGTGCCGTCGAGGTCGCGGAACGTCGCGAGCCCGCCTAGGAGCGACCCGCCCATGATCGTGCCCGTCGTCGTCTGGCAGACGCCGTTGTTGTCGAAGGCGCCGCCCGCCGGCATGTAGTACGAGTACGAGTCGTCGCCGGCCTCGTCCAGCAGGTGGCCGGTGCCCGCGACGACGGACGCGCCGATGCTCGTCCGGATCGCGGTGTAGCTGTCGTTGCCGGAGACGTCGCGCAGGTAGCCGAACCCGATGTGCCCGGTGCCGATCGTGAGGATCTTGCCGTTGTACGTGTCGTCGCCGCGCGCGTCGACGAGGATGCCGACGCCGCCCGCTCCGGCACCTTCCAGCACGATCCGCCGGACGAGCGGGTCCGAGGTGCACGCCGAGTCGACGCCGGGCGTCTCGAACCGCTGGTAGGTGTCGTTGCCGGAGAGGTCGACGAGCGCCGCCGCCGCGACCACGCACTCGAAGCCGAGCTCGCCGTCCATCTGGCAGCCGCGGGCCGGGCCCGGGTTCGGGGCCGGTGCCGGGCCGCGCAGCACGTCGATCGCGTTGCCGCCGGCATTGTTGAAGTAGGAGTCGTCGCCCGCCGCGTCGAGGATCAGGACGTAGTCGGCGTCGTACACGTCGTCGTTGTTGTCGGGCTCGTAGCGGAGGACCGGCCAGAGGTCGATCTCGTTCGAGCGCTTGGCCGCGGGCGCGCTCGCCGCGGTCCGCAGCGCGTCGACCTGCGCGACGGCGGTCTCGCCGCACGACCGCAGGGCGGCAGCCTTCTCTGCATCCGGTGCCGCCGTCCGGCTGATCCGCGCGCAGGCCATGAGCGACTCGAGCGCGCTCGCCATGGCGCCGGTGAGCGTGGGGGAGAGCCCGGCGCGGCGGATCGCGGCGGTGTCGACGCCGGGCGTGCCCAGCTCGGTGGCGAACGTCGCCACGACCCGCTCCAGCCGGGCGGTGCCGGTCGTCGCGGACGTGGCCCCGGCGGGGGCGACGCCCCCGACGCACAGGGCGAGTCCGGCCAGTGACGCGGTAGTTCGGATGATCCGTGCTCCTCGCATGACGACGTTCCTCTCGGTCGGAAGACGGTAGGGACGAACCTCTGACCTACGCGTTACGCGCGGAGCCGCGACTTCCGTCGTGAGCAGTTTCCGTCGTCTACGGAACGAGCCCGCTGCGCTGCGGCCTCTTCAACCCGTTGTGCATCGCCTGGATCTGCTGGAACGTGAACGTCTGCGGCACGGGCGGCGTACCGGCGGGCACGCAGCTCGCGTAGTAGCTCATGACGTTCCAGTGGTCGGCCGCGACGGTGTACGACACCGCGGCCCCGGCGCGCATGCCCGTCACGGTGACGGAGGCGTTCGTGCAGATGTCCTGGCCGTGCGCGTCGTACAGCATCTGCGCCGGGTCCGGTGGGGTGTCCGACAGAGAGTCGCCGTCGAGCGCGTCGATCGTCCCGCCATTCGCCGCGATGAAGTCGACGACCGCCTGGTCCGCGGCCGCCGCGCTGGCGGGGCGGACGCCCTTGTAGACCGGGCCGCCGAGGTCGGTCCAGCCGGGGAACGTGTGGTAGAGCCCGAGGTAGTGCCCGAGCTCGTGCGCGACGAACGAGCCGTTGTGCAGGTTGAGGAAGCTGAACGACGCGTCCAGCAGGTCCGGCAGCATCACGAACCGCTGGTCGGCGTCGGTGACGCTCGGCGGGCGCGGGTTCGCGCCCGGGGGCGGGAACGCGTTGCCGTTGCCGGTCCGGTTCGTGTCGTCGGGACCCCACCGGAGGAACGCCACGATCTGCGTCGGGCGCGCCGTCGCGATCGCCGTGGCCGTCATCTGGAAGCCTACCTGCTCCCTGTTGAGCCTGGTGTCGGCGCGCGGCGCCCAGTCGGTCGCGGGGTCGAAGCGGAAGCGGATCCCGGTACCGCTGTACACGCCGTTGACCCGGCCCACGAGGGCGGCGAAGTCCGCGGCGGTCGCGGTGAACGGGTGGCCGCCGTCGTCGTCGGTGAGCGGGATCACGAACAGCTCGAGGTCCTTGCGGTGGAAGTCCAGCGTGAGCGTCGAGGTCCTGACCTTGCCGCCGTGGAAGTTCTCGACCTCGGCGAAGAGGTCGAGCTTGACGCCCTGGTAGCCGCCGAGCCGGGTGGGGACGTCGAAGTCCCAGGTGACGCTCCCCGCGCTCTTCGCCGTGCCGCCGGGCACCGCGCTGCTCGGGCTGCTCGCGACCACCGTCGCGGCACCGGGGCCGACGGTCGACCCGGTCCGGTACTGCGTGGTCGCGACCCAGATCCGCACGTCCTTGACGCCGCCGTCGGTGTCGTCGCCGCGCGCGACGACGTGGACCTTGTCGTTCTCGCCCATCTCGCCGCGCGCCGCGGGGGAGCCGAGCAGCACGTTCGCGAGCGGGCGGTGCGGGACGTCGGCCTGCAGCGCGGCCGCGGTGGGCGGGGTCGCGTCCGCGGCGGGCACGGTGAGGTCGGAGCCGACGCTGGTGCAGGCGGAGAGTGAGGTCGCGAGGAGGAGGACCGCGGTGCCGAGCGCCACCCTGGCGGCCATCGCAACCCCCGGTCATGCGGCGCCGGGCCCAGCGTGGCACGTCCGGAGCCGGCGTGCGGCGGATCGCGGAACGTCCGGATACGTCCTACGTCGCGACGTCGATCGTCACGGTGGCGGCGTCGCTGTCGACGTGGCCGTCGTTCACCGTGAACGTGAACGTGTCGGTGCCGGACGCGCCCTCGGTCGGGGTGTAGGTGACGGTGGCCGTGCAGACGTTCACGGCGGTGCAGTCGGGTGGGCTGAACGCGCCGACGCTGCCGAGGCCGGGACCGGTCGCGATGCTGAACGTCAGGTTCTCGTCGTCGACGTCGCTGCCCGACAGGGTGAGGACAACGGGCGTGCCGTTGTTAGCCGCCGAGGTCTGGCCGTCCGCGGTGGGCGCGTCCTGCATCGGCAGCACGGTGATCGAGATCGTGGCGGTGTTGCCGTCGTTGACCCCGTCGTTGACCTTGAACGTGAACGAGTCGGAACCGTTGTAGTCGGGCCCCGGGGTGTAGGTGACCGTCGCGCCGCAGAAGATGAAGAAGCAGTTGGCGGCGCCGACCTCGCCGAGCGAGCCGTGCGTAGGACCGTTGACGATGCTGAACGTCACGTCGCCGAGGGCGAGCGCGCCCAGGGTGATCTCGATGGAGCCGTCCTCGTCGGTCAGCGCGAAGTTGTCGACCGCGAAGGGGCCGAGGCCCTGCGGCTCGTTGACGGTGATGGTGAACGTCTGGTCGTCGCTCGTGTCGTCGCCGCCGTCGAGCGTGCCGCCGCTGTCCCCGGCGTGCAACGTGATCGTGCTCGACCCCGTCTGGCCGTCGGCGATGGTGTACGTCAGCGTGCCGGCCGCGTCGACGGCGGGCGCGGTCGAGAACAGCGTCGGCGTCGTGTTGCCGGTGATCGGGAAGGTGACAGCCTGACCGGACTCGTCGGCCGGACCGGTACTGATGCCGGTGGCCCAGTCGGTCACGGTCTGCGCGCCGGAGTTCTCGTCCACGTTCTGGTCGGCGCCCTTGGTGAACGCGGGCGCGTCGTTCACCGCGGTCACCGTGATGGAGAGCGGGTGCGGCGCGCTCGTGTCGTCGCTGCCGCCGTTGTCGGACAGCGTCACGGTGAGATCGGCGGTGCCGTTGGCGTCGGGCGCCGGGGTGAACGTCAGGTCACCGGTGGCGGCGTCGACCGCCGGCCACACCGAGAACAACCCGCTGCCGGTGTTGCCAGAGACCGTGAACGTCAGGGTCTGCCCCGACTCGTCGGCCGGACCGGCGTCGATGTCGGTGGCCCAGCCGTTCACGGTCTGCGGGCCCGCGTCCTCGGAGACCGTCCGGTCGGGACCGTTCGTGAAGCTCGGCGCGTCGTTCACCGGCGTCACCGTGATCGTGAACGTCTGCGGCGCGTTGGTGTCCGCGCCGCCCCCGTCGTCCGCGAGCGTCAGCGTGACGTCGGCGCTGCCGTTGGCATCGGGCGCCGGCGTGTAGGTCAGGTCACCGGTGGTGCTGTCGACCGACGGGCCGGTCGAGAACAGTGTGGTGCCAGCGTTCATTGTCACGGTGAAGCCGAGCGCCTGGCCCGACTCGTCGGCCCCGCCGGCGCTGATGCCGCTCGCCCAGCCGCTCACCGTCTGCGGGCCCGCGTCCTCTTGCGATTCCGGGTCCGCGTCCTTGTCGAACACCGGTGGGTCGTTGACCGCGGTCACGGCGATGCTGAAGGTCTGCGGCGCACTCGTGTCGGCGCCGCCGCCGTTGTCGTACAGCGTCAGCGTGACGTCGGCGGTGCCGTTCGCGTTCTCCGCCGGCGTGAACGTGAGGTCACCGGTGACGCCGTCGACGTCCGGGCCCGCAGAGAACAACGGGCCGTTGGTGTTGCTGGTCACGGTGAACGACAGCGTCTGGCCCGACTCGTCGGCCGCACCGGTGGTCATGCCGTTGGCCCAGCCGGTGACGGTCTGCGGGCCCGCGTCCTCGGACACCATCTGGTCCGGACCCTTGGTGAAGCTCGGCGGGTCGTTGACCGCGGTCACCTCGATGCTGAACGTCCCTGACGCACCCGTGTTGAAGCCGCTGTCTGCGGTGCCGCCGTCGTCGGACGGCGTGACGGTGAAGTCCGTCGAGCCGCTGGCGTCCGGCGCCGGTGTGTAGGTGAGGTCGCCGGTGACCGGGTCGACGGACGGGCCGGCCGTGAACAGCCCGGTGTTCGAGACGCCGGTCACGGCGAGCATCAATGTCTGCCCGGACTCGTCGGGCGGCCCGGTGCTGAGGCCGGTGGCCCAGCCGCCGACGGTCTGCGGCCCGGCATCCTCCTGCACCGTCTGGTTCTGCCCGCCGGAGAACGACGGCGCGTCGTTCACCGCGGTGACGGTGATGCTGAACGTCACCGGGTCACTGGAGTCGGCGCCGCCGCCGTCGTCGGACAGCACCACCGTGACCTGCGCCACCCCGACGGCGTCCGGGGCCGGCGTGTAGGTGAGGTTGCCCGTCGCCACGTCGATGTCGGGGCCGGTGGAGAACAGCGCGCCGTTCGTGTTGTGCGTCACGGTGAGCGTCAGTGTCTGGCCGGACTCGTCGGCCGGGCCCGGGCTGATGTCCGTCGCCCAGCCGCCCACCGGGGTGTACCCGGCGTCTTCCAGTGCCGTCGTGTTCTGGCCCGCGGCGAAGGTCGGCGGGTCGTTGACGGCGTTCACGGTGATGGTGAACGTCTGTGGCGCGCTGGTGTCGTCGCCGCCGCCGTCGTCGGACAGCGTCACGGTGAGGCTGGCGGTCCCATTGGCGTCGGGCGCCGGGGTGAACGTCAGGTCACCGGTGACGGCATCGATGGCCGGCACGGCCGAAAACAGCGTGTCGTTGCTGACGCTCGTGACCCTCGACCGCGTGGTCGCGCCGCGGCTGGCGGCGAACGTCAGCGCCTGCCCGGACTCGTTCGGCGGACCGGCACTGATGCCGGTGGCCCAGCCGGTGACGGTCTGCGGGCCCGCGTCCTCGTCCACGGTCTGGTCGCCGCCCTTCGTGAACGCCGGCGTGTCGTTGACGGGGCTCACCGTGATCGTGAACGTCTGCGGCTCGCTGGTGTCCGCGCCCCCATCGACGTCGTGGGCCTTGACCGTCACCGTGACCACGCCGAACGCGTTGTCGGCGGGCGTGTACGTGAGGTCGCCGTTCGCCGCGACCACCGGTTGCGCGGAGAACATTGCGTTGGTGTCGTTGGTCACGATGAAGTCGACCGTCTGGGACTCGTCGGCCGGACCCCCGCTGATCTCCGTCGCCCAGGTGGCGACGTTCTGCGGCTCGCTGTCCTCCGGCGTCGTCTGGTCGTCGCCCATCGTGAACGTCGGCGCGTCGTTGACCGCGCCGACGGTCAGCGTGACGGTGACGGTGGCGCTGGTATCACTGCCGCCGCCGGTGGTGTCGCCGTCGTCGGCCAGGGTGGCCGTGACGTTCGCCGTGCCGCTGGCGTTCGGCGCCGTGGTGTAGGTGAGCGTGCCGTCGGCCGCGACCGCCGGCTCCGTCGAGAACAGCCCGCCGCCGTCGTTGGTGACCGTGAAGTGCAGCGTCTGGCCCGACTCGTTCGCCGGACCCTTCGACACGTTGGTCGCCCAGCTCGCGAGGGTCTGCGCGCCGGCGTCCTCGCCGACGGTCGGCAGGTTGCCGGCGTTGGTGAAGCTCGGCGCGTCGTTGACCGGGGTGGCGGTGACGATGAGTGTGTCGCTGCCGAGGTCGTCGCCGCCGTTCGCGGTGCCGCCGTTGTCGTGCGCGCTGACGGTGACGGTCGCGGTGCCGAACGCGTCGGCCGCCAGCGTGTAGGTGAGGTCGCCGTTCGTGGCGACCGCGGGCTGGGTGGTGAACAGTCCGTTGGTGTCGTTGACGACCACCAGGAACTCCACGCTCTGGCCTGCTTCGTCCGCCGGTCCTGGACTGGTGCCGGTGGCCCAGCCGATGACGGTGTGCGCGCCGCTGTCCTCCGCGACGGTCTGGTCCGCGCCCTTGACGAACGACGGCTCGTCGTTCACCGACGACACCGTGATCGCGACCGTGTCGGTGTCCGTCAGCGCGCCACCCGAGCCGGTGTGGCCGAGGTCGGAGGTCAGCATGGTCAGCGTGTCCGCGCCGTGGAAGTTCGCGTTCGGGCTGTAGGTGAGGCCGTCGAGAGCGGTGTTGACCGCCGCCAGCGGGCCGACCAGTACCAGCGTGCTGGTGTCGTCGCCGGTGCAGCTCGTCATCCCGTCATCCGTCGACGGTGCCAGGGTGCCGTTCGTCACGGTCAGGGTTACCGAGATGTCCGAGGCGGCGGAGTCCACGTCGGCGACCGAGACGCCGTTCGTCCCGATGGCGAACGTCAGTACCCGGTCCTCGCCGACGGTCTGCGCGCCGGGCACGGTGTCGGCCGGGCCGTCGTTGACCGGGTCGACGGTGAGCGTGACCGTTGCCGGCGTCGAGCTGGTGAAGCCGTCGGAGGCGGTATAGGTGAAGGAGTCGGGTCCGGCGAAGTTGGCTGCGGGGGTGTAGGTGAACGAGCCGTTGTCGTCGAGGTCGACGCTGCCGTGGCTCGGCTGTGCGGCGACGGTGGCGTCGATCGCGTCGCCGTCGGCGTCGCTGTCGTTGCCGAGCACGCTGCCGGAGATCACCGTCTCCTCAGCGCCGCTGGCTGCGTCGGCGGCGGCGACGGGCGCGGTGTTGGTGGCGGCGTAACCCGTCAGCGTCGTCAGCGGCGAGGTCTGGTTCGCGGCCGAGCCGATCCGCACGGCCACCGTCTTGCCGGTGCCGACGGTGGAGGTGAGGGTCGTGCCGGTCCAGTGGACGACGCCGAGGACGCCGCTGCGCGCCGGTGCGCTCACCGCGTCATAGCCGCCGGGAGTCTTGACCATCGTCCCGCCGAGCGCCGAGTACGCCTTGACTGGGGCGAGGCGGGTGTAGGCGTGGTTGCGGGCGCAGACGACGGCGGTGTGCGTCGTGCCGGCGTGCGCGGACTTCGCGCCCGCCGGGCAGCCGCCGAAGGCGGTGGAGCCGGTCAGCGGCGCGGACACGACCTGCCAGGTGAACACCGTCGAGGTCATGGACGTCGTCGTCGTCGGCGCCGCGTTGGCGACGTTGCCGGCGGGGGAGAAGCCGTTCGACCTGCTCACCACCGCCCGCCAGGTGCCGGTCCTGTTGGTCCGGCCCTGCGCGCTGGTCGCCTTCACCTGAAACGTCTTCGCCGCCTTCGGGGCGAGGTCGTCCGCGGCGCTGACAGCGCTCGTGTAACGGCACGAGGATGCCGTTGCCGTGCGCTTCCACCCGGCCGGTCCTGCCGGGCAGGCGACGACGGTCCACCCGTCCGAGGGGCGGCGGATCTCGACGGCACCGATCCGGTTCGACGTGCCGGTGTTCTTCACCGTGAACGTGAACGTCGTCCCGGCCGTGTCACCCAGATACTGCGGCGGCGCCGACACCGAGACCGACGCCCCGAACGCTGCACCGGACGCGGTCGACGCGAGTGCGGCGACGAGGGCTCCACCGAGCGGCAGGGCGATCAACAGCCCGCGCGCGAGCCGGCCCCCCCGGCTCGGCCTGCCGTTGGCGCGGGCCGACATGAGTATCCCTTCGCACAGCACGTGACGAGCGGTGGCCTGGTCCGGCCGATCGTCCCTTGTACGGCGTCGCCTGGTACGCGTTTCGCGAAATCCCCCTAACTCACGAACGTCCGGGTCCTGCGGTGCTAGCGTCCGGCGCGTTCGCTCGACCGCCGGGAGGCCGGGTGCGTCTACGCCGCGTCATCGTCGCGACCGCCACGCTCGGCATGTCGCTGCCCCTCGCGCCGGCGTCCGCCGTCGCGAGAGCGGCACCGTTCTCGATCGCGGTCCCAGACTCCGAGGTGAAGCTCGAAGAGACGTTCACCGTCAACGGGTCGAACGCGTGCGCGACCGCGCCGTACACCGTGACGTTCACCTACACGAAGCACGACGGCGGGACGGCGACGCTGGACGCGAGCGGGACGACGGACGGCGACGGCGCGTTCAGCAAGGACGTCACCGTGCCCGAGGCCGCCACGCCGGACCAGGACGCCAGCGTCGAGGCGAGCGTGACGTGCGCCAGCGCCTCGCAGACCTCGACGTCCCAGCCGTTCCGCGCCCGGCAGGCGGGCGGCACGACGAGCAACACCGTCGCCATCACGATCCAGGTCGCGAACGGCGTGCTGAGCACCAACAAGGCGCAGGGCCGGGCGGGCACCGCCGTCCACGTCTCCGGCACCAACTGCCTCGGCAACGACGTGGTCGTCGTGTTCGGCAACAACGGCGGCGCGGCGAACGTCGCGGTCACGCTGCGTCCCGACGACACGTTCTCGGGCGACTACACGATCCCGAACGTTCCGCCGGGCCCGTACTTCTTCGCGGCCTCGTGCCCGGGGACCGACTACCAGGACCGCGCGTTCGTCGTCCTCGTCACGCCGGGCTCGACGCCGAGGCCGCTTCCCCGGCCCGTCCACTTCGCCGGCTGACGTTCTCAGTCCTGAGGCCGTTCGGCGAAGTCGGTTCCGACCTCGGGCCGGCAGACTCCGTCCCCCAGCGGCGCACCGGGTCGTACGAGATGGATCTCCATGACCTGATCCGTCGTGACGGCGCGCCCGTGGGTCTTGGCGACCGTGTATCCGATCCGGACGCCGCGGATCGTGTAGTCGCCAGGGCCCGATGCGCTGCCGTAAACCACCAGATCGACGTCGTCGCCCGCGGCGACCTGAAGCCCCGTCCACCGGATAGGTGGGGCCGAAACCCGACACCGGCCCGAACGCGCAGACGATCGCAGGCGAGCCCGACGAACGGCGGTAGCCGTTCGCGGTTCGACCGAACCCATAGAAGAGCGCGCGTACCCCGACGACGTTCACATCGTCGCTCGTCGTGACCGGCTCGACGTAGTCGATGACGAAGGCGCTGTCGCGTGCAGCTGGCCGAGCGCAGCGATACCGACGATCGGACGTGAGGTCGCTGTCGCGTAGAAGCCGCCCCGCGTCGTACCGGGCGCGAAGGCGAACGGAGGAGCGGGCTCGCGCCGCCGACCGTCGACGACCGTCGCTGCGGCAACGATCACGAGGACTGCCCACAGGAGCCTGCGATCGACCGGCAACGTGATGGCCCCCGCGCGTGGTCTCGAGCCGACCGGCGGAGCCGCAGGCCGGGCGTGGTGCGCCGCCAGGGACTTGAACCGCGAACCTGCGCGGATTAAGAGGCACGGCAACTACGTCCGAGGCAGTCCGGGGCAGTTGGTGACACCCCACCTGACCTGCGGTTTTGCGGAATCTCGTGTCGTCCTGTCGCGGCCGATCCGGAGGCATCCGGCCCGCGACGTTAGCGCGTTGTTAGCGCAGGCCGCAGCCTGCTTTACTCGTCTGCGCATCTGGCCTTACGGTGCGCCACGGCGCGTGGTACGTCGGAACTCGTCTCGCACGCGCGTCAGCGCTGCCGCATCGGCCGCTGACACGTTCTTGGTTCGTGCAGCGAAGTCGCTGTCGGACAGGTGTAGCAACTCATCGACGTGAGGGCCGGCGTCGTGCACGACGTCGTCGAGCGCGCCCACCACGGCTTGCACGTTGTCGGGCATCGCGCGCCGCAACGACAGGACCGCGAGGAGAAGTAGCGGCAGCACGGTCTCGTCCGACGGTAGTAGACGTAGCCCACCCCAGCCCACGGGGTTGTCCTCGTTGGTCCACGCCGCGAGCAGCCGCACGATCTTCGGGAAGGCCCGCAGCGAGTGCACTGCCTCTCGCGCGGCCGTCAGTTCGTCGTCCGTCGCGGTCGCCGCTGCCGCGACGAGCGCCGGGAGGCTCATCACGCGCGCGGCTGATGCCATGACGCTGGCCGGTCCAGTGAGCCAAGGACCGATGCCGCGCAGCCGTCGCCGGCCGGCCGACACACCCATGACCTTCTCCGCGGCCTTGGCTTCAGTTTCGGCGTCTTGGTTTGCCTCACCGAAGATGAACAACCGCAGCAGATACTCGATCCCCGTCACGCGACCGCGCAACGGCTGTCGCGCGAACCGAGGTAGCGCGTTCTTGCCTCGCTTGCTTGCGAGCGCCCCGGCGAGCGCGGCGCAGACTGCGCTGCTCGCGCCGGGATCGTCGGCGGACATCCCGAGCCGCGCCAACGTGCCGTCGACCTCGCGGCGCAGTGCGCTGTCGATTCGCTTCATGATCGTAACGAGGGATGCCCGCACGTCCTCCGGACGCTGGTCGAACCCATCGAGCCAGAGATGTACGCGGCGCGCGTCGAGGCTCCGCACGGTGGTACGTAGGCGGCAGGCCGCGACGACGTACGCGACATCCGGCTCGGCGTGCACCCACCCGGTACGACCCGCGCGTCGCGGCGCCGGAACAAGCCGCTTCGCCACCCACGACTGCAACATCCGGCGAGTGAGGTCGCACCCTTCCGCGTGCGCCCGCGCGATCAACGCCTCCGTGTCCAGCAGAGTGTCAGCCACGTATGCCACCGTAGGGGAGGGGTGCGACACGATCGTCCCGTCGTGGCGAACTCGCACCGTCGATACCGCGTAACTCGCAACTTCGCACCGAAACGTAGGCGGCCAGGGCGCCGCGCGCTTCGCTGTCGTTCACGGAGCGCTTGCCGGCGTCCGTCAGAGCAACGACGAGAGGAGCACGATATGGCACGACCCGCACGAGGCGGTGGGTATCTCGCTGCGCTCATCGGTTTCGGATTGGCCTTGCACCAGGTGCACGACGCGGTCAACGGGTTCGCGTGGCTCGCCGACGCGTGCTGGTGCCGGTTCCGTGGAGAATCTGCCGGATGAGCGCCACGGATGTGGGCTTACGTCAGCAGCGGCCGCCGGTGGTGTTACTTGCCATGGCGTCCCCGGCCCCGGGGCTTGGAACGCTCGGGTACGCTGTCGCCAGCCAAGGAGCCAGAGAACGTCGAGGAGCCTTCCTGTCGGCGCCTCGGCGAGGCCGTGTGAGCTTATGCCTGTGAGCGAGCAACGTGACGCGACCCACGGTGCGCACGTCATCAACATCACGTTCAGGCAGATCGAGTGCGCGCGTTGCCAAGCGATGCGGGTCGCGACGCAGCCATGTCCGGATTGCGGTATGAAGTCGGATCCGCGCGAGGCCGATCCGGTTCTCCAGCGTCGATCCGCTCTTGTCGCGGACGTGCTGTCTGCGCTCGACCGACCGGCGACCACTATCGCCGACCTTGAACTCGGCGACGCAATGCACGAGGCGGCGGCGTTGCCTGGCCGTGTCCTAGATGCATTAGCGAAGGTGTCGCCGAACGCGCCGGAGTCGGGGGACCTGGTTGCCGCGGTCGTGCGTATTCGTCAACTCGCCGACTGGGCCTCACACGATGCACTCCGGCCGTGGACGAACCACAAGCGAGCCTTTGCTGGCGCCTTGCAGTTGATCGAAGCCTCGGTGCGCGGGTTTCTACGGGCGTTCGAAGCGCGCACACCGCGCGAGGCTCAGTTGCTAGCCCAAGCGGCGCAGCGCGATCTGGACAGCGCCGCCGCTACCGCAGCAGAGATCGGCGATCGCATCGATGCCATGGCGGCGATCACGGACGTTGGTCGTCACAATTGGCTGGACGCGCTGTCGGAAGTCGCCTTGGGTGTCAAGTTCGGCATGAGCGGGGAGCCGCTGCTCTCCGTCGCGTCAGCCGCCGAATCGGAGATAGCCGAGATCACCGGCGCAGCCGAGGTGTCGCCTGGCACCGCGATCGCCGCGTCCCTCGCGATCGTGCCAGCGCGGGCACTCTACGACTTCGACAAATCGAAGGCGATCGCCCGGGAGTGTCTGTCGATTCTTCGCGCCGAGCCCGATCGGTTCCGCACGGTGGCATCGTCGGCTTCATGGCGGGCAGGTGAGACGCAGACGCAGCAGGTTGCCTTGGACGCGGTCGACACGCTGCTCATCGTGCTCGACGCCGAGCAGTTGTCGTCGCGTCAGGTCGTGCGGTCTCTGTTGCAGCACGTTCAGGACGTGGTCGAGGGTCCTGTTCGTCACCTGACGGCGACGCTGCTGGCGGTGGCAACAGGGGAGCCCTACGACGCGCTCGTTCGGAACTATCCGACCCAGTTGCTGACGCGTGTCGCCGGAGTTAGTGCCGCCACGTTCGCCGGCGGCTTCGACACGGCAATACGGAACGCGAGCGCACACCTGGACTTCGAGGTCGATGAACAGCAGGGGGAGATCGTCCTATCGGTCCGCAAGAACCCGAGGCACATGAGCGCCGAAGTGTTTGGCGATGCGCTGCTGGCTGCGGCCGAGTCGGTGAACGCGGCAGCTCTCGCAATCGCGGTCGCAGTCGACGAGATGGGTATCGACATCCCGACGCCGGACGTCGCCAGCCTCGGCGTTGTTGCTGACGCGATGCCGCGAGCGATGCTGCGGCTGCTCGGGTGGGAGGACGTTGCCGTCGTCATCGAGGATGCTAGCGTCGCTGTGACTGCGCGAGGTGCACTTCCGGCACTCATCCCTACCGCTGGTGCGCTGCTGGTCTCGCTGCCAGACCGCGTCGCTGAACTCGAGTTCTCAGTCGATGCTAATGACGGCGCACGGCACGTGTTTCGCGCGCCGCTCGGCGGCTTGCGCGAATACCGAGACACGAAGTCACGCCTCGGCGAGGGAGTAGAGACCGAACTAGCCTTTGCCATCGCCGTCTCGCGGTGCACGCTCGACGGCGCGCGGGTTCTCTCGCAGGCCGCAGTCCGGCACTACCTGGCGATGCAGGTAGGTCCGAAGATCAACGGCCCGCTACCCGACGCGATCAAGAGGCTGAGACTTGTTCGCGAAGCCGCGGTGTCAATCGGCGACGCCGAAGCCATCGAGGTGTTCGGCGGCGCGATGACCACCGTACGACTCGTGGCGCAAGGCCTCGCGCCCGACGCCGTGACAGCGCGGCACCTCGACACGCTGGTGAAGTGGGAATCCGAGCGACACAAGAAACCGTTCGGGCTCTTGTCCAACTGACGGCCTCGGCACGCCCGACCGCGTTGATGCTTAGGTCGCAACGCGTTGGCGACGCCGGTGGTGGTCGGGCCGCGTCCAGCGGGCAGGGCCGCAGCCTGCCCGCGATTTCTGCCCGCAGGTCCGGCAGGACCCCAGGGTCAAGACCCGGACTTCCGCTGATCCGGCTGCACAACCTGCGGCACACGAGCGCGAGCCTCGCGCTCGCGGCCGGCGTCCCGATGAAGGTCGTCAGCGCACGGCTCGGGCACTCCAGCGAGTCGGTCACGTCGGCGCTCTACACGGTGTCGTGCCCGCCGTCGCCCGTGACGCGGCCGAGCAGATCGCGTCCGTCGTCACGCTGCCGCGCATGACGGCAGACCCCAGGAGGTGCGGGAGGCCATGTTAGCGCGGTGTTAGCGCACCACCCCGCGGGAGGTGCGCCCGACCAGCAAACCGCAGGTCAGACGTGGTGCGCCGCCAGGGACTTGAACCCCGAACCCGCGGATTAAGAGTCCGCTGCTCTGCCAATTGAGCTAGCGGCGCGCTTGCTCAAGCAGTCGCCGACTCTACACGACCAGCACGCGCGGTGACCGCGCGCCGCCACTCTCGGGCGACCGCCGTTCCCAACGGCGGCTCCGTTCGTTACGGTGGCATCCGTTTCGTCCAGCCGCGTGGGGGTCGACAGTGCGTTCCGTGCGCCGCGCGGTCCCCGCCATGCTCGCGATCGTCGTGCTGACGGCGCCGTACGCGTTCGCGACGAAGCCGCTCCCGACGCTCTGCCTCGATCCGTACGTCGCCTGCCCCAAGCCCAAGCCCGAGCCGGCGGAGCCGGCCGCACCGAAGCCGCGTGACCCCGTCGCGTACCGCGGCCTCGGGACCTGGGTGGACGCGTACGACTACTCCCGCGAGTACAAGGGCAAGTGGACGCCGGCCGCCGTCGACGACATGGCGGCGCAGGGCGTCAAGACGCTCTACATCCAGGCCGCGAAGGACCGCAACGGCGGCGAGAAGGGCGTGCTCAGCCCCGACCTGCTCGGGCAGTTCCTCGAACGCGCGCACGGCAAGAAGATGCGCGTCGTCGGCTGGTACCTGCCGCGCTTCGTCGACCCGAACCGCGACTGGGGGCACGTCGACGCGATCCTGAAGTTCCGGTCGCACGGGCACGCGTTCGACAGCGTCGGCATCGACATCGAGTCGACGGAGATGAGCGACCTCAAGACGCGCAACGACCGCCTCGTCGCGCTGTCGACGAAACTGCGCAAGGCGGCCGGCGCGATGGCCGTGTCGGCGATCGTGATCCCGCCGGTCGTCACCGACAAGATCAACAAGAACTACTGGCCGCAGTTCCCGTGGAAGGCGTTGAAGCCGTCGTACGACGTGTGGATCCCGATGGCGTACTACACCAACCGCACCAAGCAGCCGGAGTGGCGCGACGCCTACAAGTACACGACGGAGAACGTCCGGCTGCTCCGCAACGACCTCGGTGACCAGAACGTCCCCGTGCACCTCGCAGGCGGCGTCGGCACCAACAGCACGGCGAACGACTACGACGGCCTGGTGCGCGGCGCGAAGGACAGCAGGAGCCTCGGCGCGTCGAGCTACGACTACGGCGTGACGGCGCGCAGCGCGTGGCCGACGTTGCGGAAGAGCCCGAAGTAGCGGGTCAGACCAGCGCCTCGGCGCGGCTGTCGTAGACGTCGATCTCCTGGTCCAGGTGCGACAGCACGAGTGCCGGGCGGATCGCGGAGCCGGGCGGGCAGGCGATGCGGATGTCGCGGTGGTGCTCGTGCGCCAGGTCGCACCCGCGCCGCAGGGCGCGGACGCCGCCGGCCAGCATGGTGCCGCTCTCGGTGAGGTCGATGACGACGTCGTAGCCGTCGCGCGACACGAGACCCGCGATCGCTCCGCTCACGGCGGGCGCGGTGGTGGAGTTCAGGTCGCCGCGCACGAGCAGCAGCGCGACCCGGCGATCCGGGTCGAGATCGATGTCGACGCTCATGAAACCTCCAGCCGAGGGACTAGTACGAACTAGTCATCGGCCTGGGAAACACTGGCTTGAACGGATCAGGGCAGATTCCCCCGTTCGGCCTACCCGGCCGCCGCGAGACCAGCCGTCCGCCGGCCGATCGCCGGAACGAACTTGAAGCCGTGCCCCGAGCACGGCGAGCAGACGACGACGTTGCCGGAGCGGCGCAGGACGAACGACTCGTCCGGCGTCGACGTGTACAGGCACGAGTCGGCGCGGGTCGCGACCGGCACGGCGCCGGGCAGCCACTCGGCGGCGTACGCCTCCATCCGAGCAACGGCGGCCGCGTCGACCGGCCGCGGCGCGTCGGGGTCGACGACCCGCCCGCTGCCGTGCTCGCCCGCCTTGACGCCGTCGCCCGGCGCGGCGAGACCGTACATTGCGACCGGGTCGCGCCAGTGGATGAACGACGGCCAGGAAACGCCTGCGGCGCAAGGGAAGTAGACCGGCTGCTCCTGCGTGACGCGGAACGCCGGCAGGTCGTCCGGCACCGGCAACGACGGCAGCAGCCCGGGCAGCCACGCGCCCGCCGCGACGACGACGACCCGCGCCTCGATCGGGCCTGACGTGGTCGAGACGGCGACGCCGTACGGCGTCTCCTGCGCCGCCAGCGCCACGGTCGAGAACCGCACGTCCGCGCCGTGCCGGATCGCCTCCCCGTGCAACGTCGTCACGACCGCGTCGGCGTCGAGCCGCCCGGCGTCCGGCTGGTGCACGACGTCGCCGTCGAAGCGCAGCGCCGGCCAGCGCTCGCCGGCCTCGGCGGGGGAGAGCAGTGAGTACGGCACGCCGGCCGCCCCGAGGTGCTCCGCGACGGCCGCCACGGAAGCGGGAGAACCGTGGTCGACGCCGCCCGTCACCTCGAGCAATGCCGCGCCGGACTCGGACTCGAGCAGCCGCCAGAGGTCGTACGCCTCCCGCGCCAGCGCGACGTACGCGGCCTCCCGGTATGCGAGCCGGAAGATCCGCGACCGGCCGTGCGAGCTGCCGTGGGCGTGGTGGCCGGAGTGGCGTTCGAGCAGGGTCACCGAACGCCCCGACCGCGCCGCCCACCAGGCCGTCGCGGAGCCCATGGCGCCGCCGCCGACGACGAGCAGGTCGGTACGGGTCACAGCCGCGAAGGCTACGCAGGAGGCGCGCCGCCCGCGTCGAACGGCTTGACGCCGCACCGCTCCGGCGGGTCTACTGCCGACCAGCCGCTGCCCGATTCGCGGCTTTCGTGCCGACGCCGCCACGACCCCTCAGGAGCCCCCGCATGCGCCGCCTGCTCGCCCTGCCCCTCGCCGCCGCCGCGTTCGCGGTCGCCGCGCCCGCCCCCGCCGCCCAGGCCGTCCCGTGCTACGGCACCACCGACGTCGGCGTCTGCGCCGGCATCGAGTGCAACGACCTCTGCGGCCCGATCCTCGTCGTGGACCCGTACTGCCGCCACGACGACCCGGCGATCCTCGCCTGCCGCGTCGTGGACCGCCTGTACTTCTCCACGCGCAACAAGTAGCAGCCCCGACCCGATCCCACTCAGAAGGAGCCCCTATGCGCCGCCTGCTCGCCGTCTCCGTCCTCTCCCTGGCCGCGCTCGGCCTCGGCACCCCCGCCCACGCGGCGGTCAAGTGCGCCGGCGTCTACGCCGGTGGCACCGGCGCCGGTGCCTGCGCCGGTACGTACTGTCCGGACGCCTGCTTCCTGGAGGCGTACCCGACGTGCTACAGCCAGGAGCTCGGCTTCGAGTGCGTCTTCACCCCCCTCCACTAGAAATGAGGCCCCTCATGCGCCGACTGCTCGTCGCCACCGTCATCGCCGCCGCCGCGTTCGGCGCCGGCAGCACCGCGAACGCCGCGCCCGCCTGCAAGGACCTGCCGGCGGCCGCGGGGTACGTCATCGGGGCCTGCCTGCCCGGGTTCACCTGCCAGGACCTCTGCACGTGGAACAACGCCGACCTGCACTGCCGGCACACGGGCAAGGCCGCGCTGGCGGTCGACGCCTGCCAGGTGATCGACAAGCTCTGACCGGTGGGAGCATGCCGACCGTGGCCATCAGAATGCCGCGGCTCGGCACGCGCCGCGCCGACGCGGAACGCCGGGCCGACGAGGCGCGCCTGCTGTACGCGTTGAGCAACACCGGAACGAACGACGACGACCCCGCCACCGAGGTCGCCGCGGTCGCGGACCTCGCGGCCGGCGAGCTCGGGGCGCGGGCCGTCGTCGTCGGCGTCGGGTCGCCGCCCCGCCCCCTCTACGACGGCGGCCTCGACAGCGCCGCCGCGCTCTCCGCACTGCGGGGCCGGGGCGCGGAGACCGTGACGACCCCGCTCGCCGACGGCGAGCCGCTCGTCGTCGCGGCCCTTCCCGGACGGACGGCGTTCGACCAGCGAAGCCGCGCGCTGCTCGGAGCGGTCGCGGACCGGCTCGTCCTCGTCGTGGACCGCGGCCGGCTGCGGGAGGAACGCCACCGCGCCGAGGTGCTCGAAGCGACCGAACGCCAGCGGTCCGCGCTGCTCGCGGCCGTCTCGCACGACCTCCGCACCCCGCTCGCCGCGATCAAGGCGGCCGCGTCCGCGCTGGCCGACCCGGGCGTCGAGGAACGGGACCGCGAGGGCCTGCGCGCGTCGATCGGCGTCGAGGTCGACCGGATGGACCGGATGGTCCGCAACCTGCTCGACCTCGGCCGGATCGAGTCCGGCCGGCTGGTGGCCCGGCCGGAGCCGGTGCCCGTGGACGAGCTGGTCGGCAGCGTGCTGGCCCGGGCTGCGGCCGCGGCTGACCGAGCGCCGCCTGGAGCTCGACGTGCCCGCCGACCTGCCCGCGGCGTACGTCGACCCGGTGCAGGGGGAGCAGGCGCTCGGCAACCTGGTCGAGAACGTCGTGGCCCACACGCCGATCAACGCGGGCCTGATCGTCCGCGCGTCCCGGCGGGGCGACCGGGTCGTCATCCGCGTCGCCGACGAAGGCCCAGGGATCCCGGAGCACCTGGCCGGCAAGCTGTTCCAGCGGTTCACCAAGGGCGGGCCAGGCGGCTCCGGGCTCGGCCTCGCGATCGCCCGCGCGTACGCCGAGGCGAACGGCGGCGGCCTCGACGCCGTGCCCGCCGACTGCGGGGCGGCGTTCGAGCTGTCGCTGCCGGTCGCGAGCGAGGCGCCGTGACACCGCTCGTCCTCGTCGTCGACGACGAGGCGAACCTCCGCAACGCCCTGCGCTCGCGGCTGGTCGCGGGCGGGTTCCGCGTCGCGGAGACCGAGTCGGGCGCGGAGGCCGTCGCGCAGGTCGCGACCGTCGACGTCGGCGTCGTCATCCTCGACCTCGGGCTGCCCGACCTCTCCGGGGTCGAGGTCGTCCGCCGGGTCAGGGCGTTCTCCCGGGTGCCGATCATCGTGCTGTCGGCGCGGGACGGGGAGCACGCCAAGATCGAGGCGCTGGACCTCGGCGCCGACGACTACGTCACCAAGCCGTTCTCCGTCGACGAGCTGCTCGCCCGCATCCGGGCCGCGCTGCGGCGGGCCGAGCCGGGCGCGACCAGGCCCGCGCGGCTGCGCGTCGGGCGGCTGGTCGTGGACCTCGGGCTGCGCGCGGTCGAGGTCGACGGCAACGGCGTCCGCCTCACCGCCACCGAGTGGGCGCTGCTGGAGCTGTTCGTCGCCAGCCCGGGCCGGCTGCTCACCCGCGGCCAGCTGATCCAGGGCGTCTGGGGGAGCATGCACGGCAGCGAGGCGAGCGCGTTGCGGATCTATGTCTCCCACCTGCGCCGCCTGATCGAGGAGGTGCCCGCCGACCCGCGCCACCTGCTCACCGAGACCGGCGCCGGGTACCGGCTGGTGGGGGTCGAGGCGGCCGGGTGAGGCCGACCTAACCCAGCCGGCAGGAACACGACAGCGGGCATGGAAGTAGGGCGAAACGATCCCCGATGCCCCCGTGGGAGCCACGCCGTGCGCCGCAGTCGTCTCGTCCTCTCCGCCGCCCCGCTCGCGGCCGCCGCGCTGCTCGCGCCGTCCGGTAGCGCGGCGGTCCGCCCGGCTGTCACCTCGACCGACGTGCTCCGCCCCGGCTTTCAGGGGGAGGACAGCGACGCGCCAGGTGACGCCGACGCGCGCCGCGGCACGCTCGTTCCGACAGCCGCCCAGCGCGGCGCGGTCAGGGCGCTCGGCGCGCACGTGCGGTGGAACGCGTTCGGGACGCCGCGCTCGGTGTTCAACCGGACCGGCCACCTGTCCGGGCCGAGCAAGGGCGCCGACCCGGTCGCCGTCGCGCGGGGCTGGGTGGGCGACCACGCGGGGCTGTTCCGGCTCACGGCCGCCGCGACCGGCCCCGACCGGCTGGAGCTGGTAGCCAACAACCCGCTGTACGAGTCCCCCGACAACCGCCGCAGGATGCACGGCCTCGAGCCGCTGGCGAAGGACGCGGACCTGCCGCACGTCGTGCTGTTCCGCCAGCGCTTCGACGGCGTCGAGGCCGGCAACGACGGCCTGCTCACGGTCGGCCTCGACCGCGCGAACCGCGTCACGTACGTCTCCTCGTCGGTCACCGGCGACGCGCGCGTGACGAACACCCGCCGCCTCGGCCCGGCAGACGCCTGGCGGAAGGCCGCGGCCGACGTCGGCTGGCAGGTCGCCGCGGACCGGGTCACGGTCCTCGACGGCGTGCACGCGGGCCGGTTCACCGGCCTGAAGGTCGCGGGCCAGCCCGAGACGCAGCTCGCCCGGCTCGTGGCCCTGCCGACGCCGCGCGACGGCGTGCGGCTCGCGTACGAGGTCGACCTCATGGACGACACGCGGACCGGCCGCGCCGAGCCGCTCGGCTACATGTCCTGGGTCGACGCGCAGACCGGTGCGGTCCTGCTGCGGCAGAACGCGATCGACCACCTGTCGGGCGACGACACGCCGCTCGTGGCGCAGGACGACCCGCGCTGGAAGGTGTTCCCGAACACCCCGCAGTTCGCTGTGAACGGCGTCCAGGCCACCGACAGCCGGCAGGTCTGGTGCTGGACGTCGGGCCCGGGCTGCGACCTCGTCATCGGCGGGACGACCGCGCCGCGGAACGTGCCGCAGCTCCTCTTCCCGTACGACGAGGTGCCGGCCAGCGACACGGTCGGCAACCCGTCGTACACGAGCACCGGCAACGACGCCGACACGTCCACGTCGTACGCGAGCCACGCGGGCCCGGACTCGCCGCGGCGCGCCACGCCGAGCCTCACCCGCAACTACGACTACGCGTTCACCGACCAGTGGCACACGAGCAACTGCAACCTCAGCGCCAACTACGCCACCCCGGCGCAGAACGACGTCGACGCCGCGATCATCAACCTGTTCGTGAGCTACGGCCGCATGCACGACTGGTCGTACTACCTCGGCTTCACCGAGTCGACCTGGAACATGCAGACGACGAACTTCGGTGAGGACGGCGGCGACGGCGGCGAGGGCGGCGACCCCGAGCTCGGCCAGGCCCAGGCGGGCGCGCTCGCCGGCTCGGTGGTGTTCACCGGCCGCGACAACGCGAACCAGCGCACGATGCAGGACGGCGTCCCCGGCATCACCAACCAGTACCTCTGGCACCCGCTGCAGGCGTCGTTCTACTCGCCGTGCGTCGACGGGGCGTTCGACATGACGGTCGTCGGCCACGAGTACACGCACGCGATCAGCAACCGGATGATCGGCGGCCCGGCCGCGAACATCGGCGGCACCGAGGGCCCGAAGATGGGCGAGGCGTGGTCGGACCTGGCCGCCATGGAGTACGTCAACGGGTACGGCTTCGCGCCGGTCGGCGACGAGAACCGCTACGCCGTCGGCCCGTACGTCACCGGCAGCAAGCAGCGCGGGATCCGTAACTACGGCATGAACTTCAGCCCGCTGAACTACTCCGACATCAACTACGACGGCAACGGCGCGACGTCCCCGCACGCGGACGGCGAGATCTGGAGCGCGGCGAACTTCGCCGTGCGGCAGGCGCTGAACGCGAAGTACGACGCGCAGTTCCCGTCCTCGGACGAGGCGCTGCAGCGCCAGTGCGCGGACGGCCTGAAGCCGTCCACCCAGTGCCCTGGCAACCGGCGCTGGATCCAGCTGATGTTCGACGGCTTCCTGCTCCAGGAGGCGTCCTCCGGGATGCCGGCCGCCGCCGAGGCCCAGATCGCCGGCGACGCGATGCGCTACGGCGGCGCGAACCAGCGCGAGCTCTGGGCCGCGTACGCGAGCCGCGGGCTCGGGGACGGCGCGGACGACGGCGGCGTGCCGTCCTGGGCGACGCCGATCGACACCGACGAGGCGACCGTGTCGTTCCAGGCCGTTCCGGTCGAGGGCGGCGGCGTGCCCGCGGAGATGGCGGTCCACGTCGGCGACTACACCGCCCGCACGACCGAGGCGACGATCGCCAACGGCGGCGGCGTGAGCCCGCAGGTGCTGTTCGTGCCGGGCACGTACGCGTTCACCGCGCGCGCCGACGGCTACGGGTCGTACCGGTTCACCAGGACGTTCAGGGCGGGGGAGGAGGTGACGGTCCGCGTCCCGATGCGGAAGAACCTCGCCTCGACGACCAACGGCGCGGAGGCCACCGGCGACGGCGGCAACTTCGAGGCGCTGATCGACGACAGCGAGGCGACCAACTGGGCGTTCCTCGGCGACGACGACACCGCCGAGATCGCCGGGAAGCACGTCACCGTCGACCTGGCCGGCGGCGCGCAGGTCGTCAAGGAGATCGCGGTCAGCGCGATCAACCGGCCGCAGGACCAGAACGACCCCCACGACGCCATCGGCCAGAACCGCTTCGCGGCCCTGCGGTCGTTCGAGATCCTCACCTGCGACGAGACCAGCGGCGCCGACTGCGGCCAGGACGACGCGTTCACGCTGATCTACACCAGCCCGGAGGACGCGTTCCCGACCGGCCGGCCGCGGCCGCTGTCGCCGAACCTGCTGCTCAAGACGTTCGACGTCCCGGACACCAAGGCGACGCACGTGAGGCTGCGGGTGCTGACCAACCAGTGCACCGGCAACCCGGTGTTCTCGGTCGAGCAGAATCCGGTGGGCGAGCGGGCGTCGGACCCCGACTGCGTCGACGGCTTCACGGCCGCGACCCTGGTCGACACCGACCCGGACCCGGACGACCCGCCCCCGCTGGCGAACAACACCCAGCGCCACCGGGTCCGCGCGGCAGAGCTCCAGGTGTACTCGGCGGTCACGCCGGGCCGCGTCACGCCGCCCGTCGTGAAGCCGCCCGTGGTCAAGCCGCCCGTGGCGCGGCCCCCGGTCGCGAAGCCGCCCGTGAGCCTCCCGGCGACAGGGGCGGCGCCGGGCCTGGCGCTCGCGGCAGCGGTGCTCGCGGCGGGCTCCGCGGCCGCCCTCCGGCGGCGCCGGGCGGCGTAGGTACGCCACCGGAATACGAGACCGGCCCCGAAGAAAGGAGGAGGCAGGGGGGTGGGTGCCGAAAGGGTCCGAAACCGCTAGTCTCGCAAGTTCACGAGCTGCTGCTCCCAGACACTGGCGGCGGTCCGTGTGCGGCCCCCTGCCCGCCCAGAAGGAGCACCACATGCCGTTGGTCCGGCGCTTCCGCCCGGCCCTCGCCGCCGCTCTCGTCCTCCTCGTGGTCGCTCCGGTCACCGGGGCGAACGCCGGGCGCGGCGGTGCCCCCACCGGCGACAACCTCAGCGCCTGCCCGATCACGGGCCAGGTGACGAGCAAGAACGGCTGGGCGAAGATCCTCTCGCCGGACTACCTCGCGACGAAGGGCGAGGGCGAGCGCAAGATCACGTCCTGGGACCCCTCGCCGACCGAGCGGGGCTGGATCTACGTCACCAACGGCAAGGTGATCCAGCTCTCCAAGGACCACGGCTGCCGCTGGGACCACATCTACCGGGCCTCGACCACCCCGGACGGCTCCCCGGACACCAACACGACGGTCGTCACCCAGGTGGTGGCGCCGACCGGCAAGCACCTCTGGTTCGCCGGCTACGACGGCAGCAACGGCGCGTACCGGCCGCACGTCACGATGACGACGAACGCGACGCCCATCGGGAACGCGCCGACCGTGGCGTTCGCGAGCCAGGACACCGGCCTGCCGACGTTCGGCAAGCCGCTCCAGCTCGCGGTCGGGCAGGCCGGCGCCAGCGACGGGCCGGGCACGATGCGGCCGTACCTGCTCGTCGAGCAGCCACCGGAGGGCCCGGCCCTCACCCCGGTCCGGCACCTGTACCGGCTCCAGACCGAGGCGCTGCCCGTCAGCGCGATCAAGACCACCTCCTGGGCGGACGTGCCGCTCCCGGCCGGCATCGGCCAGATCGAGGGCATGACGCTCTCGCCCACCGACGCGAACACCATCTGGGTGTGGGGGACGAAGGGGTTCGCCGTCTCCCGGCAGATCGGCGACAACTGGGTCGCCAAGCCCATGCCGGGCGTTCGCACGATCGACGTCGACGGCCGCGGCCTCGGCCGCGTCTACGTCGCCAAGGGCTCGACCGGGGCGGTCAGCTACGTCACCGCCGCCGGCGCGGTCACGCCGGGACCCGACGTGGCCGTCGCGCCCGTCGCCGCCACGCACGGCACGCGGCCTGCCGTCCTGGCGATCACCGGGGCCAGGGGGACGTTCGGCTTCGACGCCCGCAGCCTGCGCTGGGTCGACATCACGCCGAGCGACGGCGCCAGGTTCGTCTCGATGGCGATGCCCAGGGGCGGCGCGAACGGCATCCTGCTCGGCCAGACCGCCGACGCGCTGTACCGGTTCGACATGTACCCGCCGGAGTCGTTCCTCCCGCCGCCCCGCGGGTCGGACGGCGGCGGCGACGGCGACCCGCACCTCCCGACCGGCATCACCGAGCCGAAGCTCCACGTGACGCGGCAGGAGGTCACCGTCGCGCCCGGCAAGGTCGCGAACGACGACATCGACTGGGGTCTCGGCCCGAACCCGACCCCCCTCGACGTGTTCTTCATCATGGACACCACCGGCAGCATGGGCCAGGCCATCAAGGGCCTGAAAGAGGGCATCAACCAGATCACCGACGAGCTCTACCAGCGGACCAACGGGCAGGCGTGCTTCGGCGTCGGTGACGTCAAGGACTTCAACGTCATCGCCGGCTACGGGGAGAACAGCCTCAAGCCGTACACGCTGCACCAGAAGATCGTCTGCGACCGGCCCGACCTCTGGCGCGCGGGCGTCGAGAAGCTCACGGAGGGCGGCGGCGACCCGGTCGAGGCCGAGGCGCAGACCATCGCGCTCACCCAGGCCGTGACCGGCCTCGGCCAGACCAACCCGCCCGTGCTGCCGAACCAGGACGCCGGCTGGACCGCGGAGAACCGCGTGATCGTGCTGATCACCGACGCGGCGTTCAAGCAGGAGCCGCAGTTCGCCGGCTTCCCGGCGATGGACACCACGATCAAGACGCTCTCGGCGTACCACCACACCAAGGTGGTCGGCGTCGTCGTCGTCGACGGCAACAACCTCGAGGCGGCGCGCGGCGACGTCATCGCCGTCGCCAAGGGCACCGACACCGTCGCGCCCGAGAAGGGCGTCGACTGCGACGGCGACCACAACCTCGATCTCCAGTCGGGCGACCCGCTCGTCTGCGACACCGTTAACTCCGCGCCGCACATCGCGCCCGCCATCACCGCGCTGCTCCTCGGCCTCAAGGACCCCGGCAAGGTCGCCGTCGACACGAACGACCCGCACCACGTCGTTCGCGGGTTCTCCGCGCCGACGAGCGGCATCTTCAACCGCAAGCTCGAGACGCACCTCAAGACCACGATGCAGGTGACCTGCAGCGCCGCGCAGGACGGCCAGGACCTCCCGCTGACCGTGGTCGGCAGCGAGCGCGACGTCGCGCTCCGCCGGGTCGAGGTGACCGTGCACTGCCGCGGCCCCGAGACGCCGGACCCGCCCGTGGTGAAGAATCCGCCCGCGATCCCCGAGCCGGAGGTCGTCCCGCAGCCGATCCCGCGCCCGCTGATCGCGCCGGTCGTCGCGCCGCAGTTCCAGCCGCCGCCCGCGCAGCAGCCGGTCAACATGAATCCGAACGCCGGCTTCTCCCAGCAGGAGGAGCAGCAGTTCCAGCTCGCGCCGGTCTCCCAGGGCGCGGAGGACGACCAGGAGCAGGAGGCGGACGAGCTGGCCATGAGCCGGGTCGACCGCACCGACCCCGCGGCGGCGGCCCTGCTGCTGGGCTGCGCCACGTTCGTCAGCGCGGCCGGTGGCGTGGCGCTGCGCAGGCGGACCCAGCGCGCGTTCCGCCCGGCGTACGCCCGCCCGCGCGGCTGAGCTCCCGCCGGGTCAGACCCACCGCCGGCGCGCGGCCTGCAGGCCGAGCTGGAACCGCGTCGACGCCCCCGTCGCCTCCATCAGGCGCGCCACCCGGCGGGTGACCGTCGACGCGCTGATGCCGAGCTGGCGGGCGATGCTCTCGTCCTTCAGGCCCGCCGCGAGCAGCGCGACCACGGCGGCGTCCTCGGCCTCGCCGGCACCCGTGGGCTCGGAGTGGGCCCCCGCCAGCGGCTGGGCGCGGTCCCAGACCAGGTCGAACAGCGTCACCAGCCCCGCGACCAGCGCGGGGGAGCGGACGAACGCCGTGCCCGCGCCGTCCAGGTCGATCACCGCGGCACGGCGGTCGTAGACCGCGTACGTCATCGGCAACGCGGGTAGCGTCCGCACGTCCGCGCCGGCGGCGGCCAGCCGGTCCGAGCGGCCCGGCGCGGTGGGTTCCTGCACGGCCCGGACCCACAGGCCCCGCCGCAGCAGGTCGCCGGTCGGCTCCGCGGACGTTGCCGGCGTGCGGTCGAGCAGCAGCACGCTGTCCGCCGCCGTTCCGGCGATGTCGCAGCGGAGGCGGACGGCCACCTCCGGGTCGGCTGTGACGAGGATTGCGGTGTCCGCTGGGCGGGTAGCCGGGCGGGTCCGCGGGCTGCCGTGCGGCGGCACGGAGCCGGGGCCGAGCAGCGTCCGGCAGACGGCGTCGGCCGTGCTGGTCGTGCGGAGCGGCTCGACCATCGCTCCCCCCTCGGGTGCGGAGTAGCACTGGCCTACTCGTTACGCGGGGGGTGGCCCTTTCCTTCGGGCCAGGACGTCTGCACAGAACGAGCCGGGCGGGCGGTGGAGCGGGACGTTTCGCAGATCCCGGCTAGACCTTCGCGGTGTTGGAGTTCGCGGCGACGTACTTGCCGGTCACCGTGGCGAGCTTGGCCTGAACGCTCTGGCCCGGCTTCGCGGCCTTGAACACCGACTTGCCGGCCTTGTCGGTCGCCAGGGTGGCGACCTTCTTGCCGTTGACGTACCAGTCGACCTTCTGCCCGGCCACGGCGTGCTTGTCGTCGTCGAGCAGCGTCGCCGTCACGGTCCGGGTGCTCGCGCTCGGCTTCGCGACCGCGAGGGCGTTGAACTTGGTCTTCTCCGCCGAGATCACCAGGTTGCCGACCACCTTGGACTTTCCGGCCTCGTCGTCGCCTGCCCAGGTCACCGTCACCGGGTAGGTGCCGGCGCCCTTGGTCGGCGTGAACGTCACCGCCGCGATGCCCTCGTCAGTGGTCGTCGCCTTGAGCGGCATACCCGGCTCGCCGGCGACCGAGAACTGGATCTCCTTGCCCTCGACGGCCTCGTCGGCCTCGTTCGCGAGGGTGACGCTCACCTCGGTGGCGTCGCCGAACTGCACGGGCTTCGCCTCGAAGTCGGTCAGCGTCGTGGGCGGCCCGCCAAGGCAGTAGGCGTCGCCGACCGTGAACGTCTTCTCGTCGTCCGTCCCGGCCGTCGTGTCGCCGCTCAGTCGCGTCGGCCCATTGGTCACGGTCGGCGACGGCTCGGCGTAGTAGTCGAACGTCTTCGCGTTCAGCGCCGTGAACGTGTCGCCGTCCGCGAGTGGCTCGCCGAGAACCTTCTCGATCTCCGGGCGGAGGACTCGGATGATGATGAGGTTCCTCGTCTTGTCGAGCTCCCCGGTAACGCTCGTTGACGTCAGGAGGGCCATGCTCGAGCTCGGTCCCCCCTGAGCGCGGGGATACGCCGGGAGGATCGAGTCCGGACGAAGGCTCTTGTCCACGGACTCGTTCGGAACCAGGTGCGAGAGCCGGAAGGACTTGGTGCCCTTCGTGAACATCACCTCGTACCCGTACCCGGCCTCCTGGGCGGCGAAGGTCTTGGGGAACTCCTTGAGCCCGAGGTACATCTCCAGGCTGTCCGCGGTGACGTTCATCGTCACGCTGAGCACGTCGAGGCCGGGGTTCGAGTCGGGGCTCGGCTGGACCGGAGCCGGCGCGAGACCGTTGGCGGTGAACGTCGGGACGGCGTCGCCGGGCAGGTCGTTGAGCCTGCGGTCGCAGTCGGCCCTGGGGTACTCGGTGGCCCCGGACGCGGCGACGGTCCCGATCAGCAGGCTCGTCGCGACGAGCGTGCTCCCCACCAGACGGCGTGACATGACGGCTCCGATTCAGGTCTTACGAATGGGTTGTCTACGAGGTAGAGGCCGGCAACCGGCCCGAAAGACCGACGAACGCCCAGAGCCCGCGCGAGGCGTGGTTCCACGCGGGCTCCGGACCAGGCTGATCAGGCAGGCTTGAGGCAGCTCGGGGTCAGGTCGACATAGTTGCGCGTCAGGGAGACACCGTTGTCCGCGGCCCCCCAGAAGTCCCTGGTGAACCCGCCGATGCCGGTGAACGAGGCCTTCGCCTTGAGCCCGGGGACGGCGCTGCGCGGAATCGTCCACCT
Organism: Frankiaceae bacterium; assembly: GCA_030840645.1. Classification (GTDB taxonomy): domain Bacteria; phylum Actinomycetota; class Actinomycetes; order BP-191; family BP-191; genus BP-191. Next base: position 1,153 of record JAVEEC010000069.1, on the reverse strand, counting down.
GATCTCGGTGGCGTTCATCGTGACCTTCAGCACCTTCGGGTCGACGGTCACACCCGTGACGGTGAAGCTGTCGTCGATCGTCTGGGCGCCCGACACGAAGTTGGTTGTGACGTGGCGGTCGAAGTTGATCTGCTTCGGGCCGACCGTAACCTGGGCCTGCCAGTGGATGCCGCGCTCGGCGACCTTGTCACCGGCGACGGTCGTCGACTTGACCCGCAGCACGGAGACGATCGTCTTCTTCCCCGTGGCGACGTCGCCGCCGACGATGTCCAGCGTAGGCGAGGAGACCGGCTTGAGGGTCTGGTCGTGGCCGTCCCCCGGCTCGTCGGTCATGAGGTTGCACACGGGGGGAGGCGGCTTCGGCTTGGTGGCGGCGGTCGCGGACGAGCCGGTCGCGACGAGGCCGAGGGCGAGAAGGCTGAGGACGACGCGTCGTGTACGCACTGGGCACTCCGCAGGCTGGGTAGGGGACTAACCTTGGTGGATTGTTCGACAGCGGCCACCGGAAACCTCTCACGTGCTATGAGCATTTTCCGGGTCTGGCAACGCGTTCAACGACCGGTGGACCGTTCGGTAACGCCGTCAGGGGCAGCCGGCGAACCGGCTGCCCCTGACGGGATTGTGCGAGGGAACTACTTAGACCTCGTCGTAAGGCGGGCAGTCCCAGACCTTGCCGATCGGGTCGGGCAGGACGATGTCACCCTCGGGCGGGAAGACCAGCGCGAGGAACGGGCAGATGATGCTGTCGATGAACTCGCCGATCGTCTGGCTGTCCTCGCTCGTGGCCAGGCCACAGTCGACGTTCGGCGTGGTGTCGAAGTTGCCGTTCGCCGTCGGGTCGTTGGGGTCGTTGAAGTACAGGTGCGTACCGTCGACGACGATCTCGGTGCAGAGGTAGACCGGGTCGAGGAGACCGGCCGTGTAGGTGACCTGGCCCTGCGCCGCGATCACGAGAGGGGTGGTCGGGCCCTCGACGACGGCGGCGTCGGTGCCGGTGTGCTGGCTGTTGGTAAGACCGACCTGGATGGTGCAGATGAAGTTACCGGAGTGGGTGACGCCGGGCGGGGTGGCGCCGTCGTCGATGAACGCCGGGCCGGCGGTGACCTGACCGGTCTGGGTGCCGGGCTCGGCGCCCGGGTTGGTGCCGGAGCCG
>JAVEEC010000012.1 GCA_030840645.1 Frankiaceae bacterium | reverse complement strand
CGCCCGAGCAGATCGGCTACGTCAACGGCCACGCGACGTCGACGCCGATCGGCGACATCGCCGAGGCGAACGCCATCCGTTCCGTCCTCGGGGCGGTCCCCGTCTCGGCGACCAAGTCGATGACCGGACACCTGCTCGGCGCGGCCGGTGCGGTCGAGGCGATGGTCACGGCCCTGTCGGTCCGCGACGGCGTCCTGCACCCCACCCGCAACTACGAGAAGCCCGACGAGCAGTGCGACGTCGACTGTGTTCCTGAGGGACCTCGCCAGGTCGCCGTCGAGGCGGCGCTGTCCAACTCGTTCGGCTTCGGCGGGCACAACGTCTGCCTCGCGATCCGGAAGGTGTAACACCATGCCCTGGGCACTCGTCACCGGCGGGTCCGGCGACATCGGTCGCGCCACCTGCCTGCGCCTCGCGCGGGACGGCTACGACGTCGCGCTGACGACGTTCCGCAACGTCGAGTCGGCCGAGGAGGTCGCCGACAAGGTCCGCGCGGAGGGGCGCCAGGCCGTCGTGCTGCGTTCGCACCTCGGCAAGGCCGGCGCCGCGGACGCGCTGGCGGAGGCCGCGATCGAGGCGTGCGGCACGGTCGACGTCGTCATCTCGAACGCCGCCTCCGGTGTCCTCAAGCCGGTCGGCGAGCTGGACGAGCGGGCGTTCGACTGGTCGATGGGCATCAACGCCCGGCCGCTGCTCATGCTCGTCGCGAAGCTGCGGCCGAGGGCGGCCGTCGCGATGTCGTCGCCGGGGTCGACGCGGGTGCTGCCCGCGTACGCCGTGGTCGGCGCCAGCAAGGCCGCGCTCGAGTCGCTGGTCCGCTACCTCGCGGTCGAGCTGGCGCCTTCGACGCGGGTGAACGCCATCAGCGCCGGCGTCGTCGACACCCGCGCGCTGACGCACTTCCCGGACCGCGAGGGGATGCTCGCCGACGCGGAGAAGCGCACGCCCGCAGGGCGCCTGGTCACGCCCGAGGACGTCGCGAACGCCGTCGCCTGGCTGGTCTCCCCGGAGGCCGCGATGGTCACCGGGCACACGCTCGTCCTCGACGGCGGATGGAGCCTCACCGCATGACGGTCACCGTCGGCACCACCCCGAAGAAGCCCGTTCCCGCGTCCGCCGACGCGCGGGTCGCGGCGCTGCTGGACAACGGCTCGTTCGTCGAACGCGGCTCGCTGCGGACCGGCATCCCGACGCCGGGCAAGGCGCCGGTCGAGGGCGACGGCGTCGTCGCCGGCATCGGCCTGATCGGCGGGCTGCCGGTCGCGGCGTTCGCGACCGACGCGGCCGTCATGGGCGGTGCGCTCGGCGCGCGCGGCTGCCTGCGCATCGCCGAGATCATCGACCTCGCCGTCGAGCGGGGCATCCCCGTCGTCGGTCTCTGGCACTCCGGCGGCGCGCGGCTCCAGGAGGGCGTCGCGTCGCTCGACGGGGTCGGCTACGTGTTCGCGGCGATGACCCGCGCGTCCGGCAAGGTGCCGCAGATCTCCGTGGTGCTCGGGCCGTGCGCGGGTGGCGCGGCGTACGGTCCCGCGCTGACGGACATCGTCGTCATGGCGCCCGAGGGGCGCGTCTTCGTGACCGGCCCGGACGTCATCAAGCAGGTCACCGGCGAGTCCGTCGACATGGTGCGGCTCGGCGGCCCCGACCCGCACGGGCGGCGTTCCGGCGTCGTCGCCGTCGTCGCGGACTCGGAGGCGCACGCGCTCGCGACCGCGCAGGAGCTGGTGTCGTTGCTCGGCGGCCAGGGGTCGCTCGACCTCGCGGCGGCGAGCGGCGACATCGAGCTGGACGACCTGCTGCCCGACTCGCCGCGGCGGGCGTACGACGTCCGCCCCGTCGTCTCACGGCTGCTCGACCCGGGCACGGCGCTGGAGCTGCACAGCGGCTGGGCGCCGAACATCACGACCACCCTCGGCCGCCTCGGCGGGCGGACCGTCGGCGTCCTCGCGAACAACCCGCTGCGCCTCGGCGGCTGCCTCGACACCACGTCCGCGGAGAAGGCCGCGCGGTTCGTGCGGCTCTGCGACGCGCTCGGCGTTCCCCTCGCGGTGCTCGTAGACGTGCCCGGCTACCTGCCGGGCGTGGACCAGGAGTGGGACGGCGTCGTCCGGCGTGGCGCGAAGCTGCTGCACGCGTTCGCCGAGGCCGTCGTGCCGCGGGTGACGATCGTGACGCGGAAGGCGTACGGCGGCGCGTACATCGCCATGAACTCCCGGTCGCTCGGCGCGACCGCGGTCTACGCCTGGCCGGACGCGGAGCTGGCCGTCATGGGGCCCGAGGCGGCGGTCGGCATCCTGCACCGGCGCCAGCTCGCGGCCGCGCCCGAGGGTCAGCGCGGCGTGCTCACCGCGCAGCTCGCGGCGGAGCACCGGTCCATCGCGGCGGGTGTCGGCAACGCGGGCGCGTACGGCGTCATCGACGCGGTGATCCCGCGCGCGCAGACCCGCCGCGTCATCGCCGCCGAGATCGCCCACGCCCCGGCGCGGCGCGGCAACCACGGCAACATCCCGCTGTAGCCGTTGCTACCGGTGAGTACCGACTCCGGCTGAGCACGAACCGGTGACTCCCGACATCGCTACTCACCGGTAGCCGCGGAACGCCCGCGGCCCGGTCACGCCGCGGCGGACTCGGCGGACAGCGCGCGCCACAGCGCGGTGAAGAACGCCGCGTTGACCTTCGAGCGCCAGAGCGCGCCGCGCAGGATGCGGGGCGCCCAGTCGGGGTGCGCCTCGGCGGTCGGGACGACGGCGTTGTCCATCCAGTCCTTGCCGTGCCGCGGGTCGACCTCGGCGTGCTCGACGTAGAACGGGTACGCCTCCGCGGGCGCGCCGAGCCGGTCGAACGCCTGGAGCACCTTGCGGCACCGCGGCCCCGCCTGCAGCTCGATCAGCCCCAGCGCGCCGAGCATCTCGGGCTGGAGCCAGTGGTTGGTGGAAAGCAGGCCACCGAGCGCCGCGCGTTCCAGCGCCTCGACGGGCTGCTCGGCCAGCGGCACGCGCCGCATGTCGACGGCCGCCACCAGCCGGTCGTGCAGGATCGTGTGCACGGCGCTCAACGAGCCGTTGCCCAGCTCGTCCCAGTAGTTGCGCGCCAGCTCCACCTTCGCCTCGCCGGAGAGGCCGACCTGGCAGAGCGCCACCAGGTCGTCGAAGCCGCCGTCGGGCCCGCCCTCCAGGGCGAGGAACCGTACGGTCTCCGGCCAGGTCGCCTGCGTGGCCAGCCACTCGTACGCCTCCGGCAGGCGGTCGCGCGCGGCCAGCGCGCGCATCCCGGCGACGAGGTCGCCGTCGACCAGCGGGTCGTGGAGGCGTTCGAGATCGGCGAGCCAGGGCTGTTCGAGGGCCCAGGCGAGGGTCGCGATCGCGGGATGGTTGGCGTAGCGCGCGGCGGAACCGAGCGCGGCGACGTCGCCCAGGCGGAGGTCGTAGATCCGCAGCAGCGTGAGGAACCGGTCGCGCCGGTCCACTGGTGCGTCGAGTCCGGCGAAGATGCCGGTGGTGAGCGCGCGGTCCAGGCGCTCGTGCAGTGGCGTCATGGCGACGTACTGCCCGATGCGAAGCGACGGAAAACAGACCGTTAGGGTGCGCCAATGGGACTCATGGACGGCAAGGTCGCGATCGTCACGGGCGCGGGGCGCGGCATCGGCCGCGGCGAGGCGCTGCTCCTCGCCCGCGAAGGCGCGCGCGTCGTCGTGAACGAGCTCGACGCCGAGACCGGCCGGGCCGTCGTCGACGAGATCGCGGGCAACGGCGGCGAGGCGGCGTTGAACACCGACGACTGCTCCGACGACGACGGCGCGCGGCGGCTGGTAGAGCAGGCCGTGGAGACGTTCGGCGGGCTGGACGCGCTCGTCAACAACGCCGGCATCGTGCGCGACCGGACGCTGGTCAAGATGACGCCCGAGGAGTGGGACGCGGTCATCCAGGTGCACCTGCGCGGCCACTACGCGCCGACGCACCACGCCTGCGCGTGGTGGAAGGAGCAGGGCCGCCCGGGCCACGTCGTCTGCACCGCGAGCACCAGCGGCCTGCTCGGCAACTTCGGCCAGGCCAACTACGGCGCCGCGAAGGCCGGCATCGCGGCGTTCGCCACGATCGCGGCGATGGAGATGTGGCGGTACAACGTCACCGTCAACGCCATCGCGCCCGCCGCGCGCACCCGGATGACCGAGGGCGCGTACGGCTCCATCGACGCCGGCGAGGGGTTCGACTTCTGGCACCCGGACAACGTCGCGCCGCTCGTCGTGTACCTGTCGAGCGACGCGTCGAGCCACATCAGCGGCAAGGTGTTCGGCGTGCAGGGCAACGTGGTCGAGCTGTACCAGCCGTGGACGTCGTTCGGCGAGATCGTGAACGACGCCGGCCGCTGGGAGCCGAGCGACCTCGCGGAGCGGGTGGACAGCCTGTTCGAGGGGTTCCCGATCGCCAAGGAGGCGACTAACGGCATGGCCAGGCTGCGGTACACGATGACGCAGCGGGGCTGACCGGCGGCCGTGTCGCTGCCCGAGCAGCCGATGCCCGGCGGGGTCGGCAACGCCGGCGCGGTGGTCCGCGTCGGCGACACCGTTCGGCGGCCCGCCGGGCCGCACACGCCTGCGACGCAGGCGTTCCTGGCGCACCTTGCCGCGCGCGGGTTCGACGGCGCGCCGTGCCACCTCGGCTACGACGAGGGCGGGCGCGAGGTGCTGACGTTCGTGCCCGGCGACGTGGCGGCGCACGAGGAGCCGCCCGCGTGGTGCCTCACCGAGGACGCCCTCGTCTCGGTCGTGACGCTGGTCCGCCGGCTGCACGAGGCCGCAGCCGGGTTCGTCGCGCCGCCCGGCGCGCGGTGGGCCTGGCCGCCGCCGGCCGCGTACCGGACCGCGCTGGTCGGGCACAACGACGTCTGCCGGGAGAACGTCGTGTTCGCGGGCGGCCGGGCGGCGGCGTTGATCGACTTCGACTTCGCGGGGCCGTCGTCCGCGGCCTGGGAGATGGCGGGCGTGCTCCGGCACTGGGTGCTCGCGCTGCCCGGCGACCGGGTCGCGCGCGCCCGGCTCGCCTGCGCGACGTACGGCGTTGCGGCGCCGCCTGTCGTCACGGCGTTGCTGCACCGGCTCGACTGGGGGCTCGCGATGGTGCGCACGCGGGCGGCGGCCGGCGAGCCCGGGTTCGCCGCGATGTGGCAGGCCGGGCTGTACGACCGCAACCGCGCGATGCGCGCGTGGGTCGAGGCCGAGCTAGCCCCGGACCGCCTCGACGGCTGAGAGCACCGCGACGACGGCGAACAACGATGCCGCGACGATCCGCACGGCGCGCAACGGCACCACGCGCAGCAGCCCGCGCCCCGTCACGACGGCGAGCCCGGAGACGCAGACCAGCGCCAGCCAGGCGCCGAGGAACACGCTGAACGGCGCGTCGTACCGGCTCGCCAGCGACGCCGTCGCGAGCTGCGTGAAGTCGCCGAACTCCGCGAGCAGCAGCACGCCGAACGCCGTCGCCGCGATCCGCGGTGACGACCTCGCCGGGGGCAGCTCGTCCACGACCTCGTCCGCGGCACCGGAGCGCAGCGCCAGGACGGCACCGAGAGCGAACAGCACCGCCGCGGCCGCGACGACGGCGCGGTGCGGCAGCAACGCCAGCAGCCGGCCGGCCGTCACGGCGAGCGCGCACTGCACCGCGAACGCCGCCATCGCGCCGAGCCAGACCGGCAGCGGCCGGTACCGCGTCGCGAGGACGATCGAGGCCAGGGTGGTCTTGTCCGGCAGCTCCGCGGGGAAGACGAGGGCGAACGCCGTGAGCACTACCGCCAGCCGCATCCGCCCATCATGTCCGGCAGACTGGGAACCATGCCGACCGACCTGGCCGCCCTGGTCACCGAGATCGAGAGCCACCTCGCCGAGACCGGCTGGGACCAGGCGCCGCGGCTCTACGCGCTCGTCAACACCGGCGAGCTCCGCGCCGGCGAGCCGAGCCTCGCGGACATGCTCGCGGACAACGACCCCGACGGCCTCACGCCGGTCGAGCAGGACCCGGTGGAGGGACGCGTCGCCGACCTGCTGCCCAGGATCGAGTGGCCGGACACCGTGCTCGGCGCCGCCGTCGTGGACGAGGTGCTGATGCTCCCCGACGGCGCGGTGGCCGCGCGCCCGGAGGGCACGGACGAGGTCGAGTGGGCGCAGCAGCACCCGGACCAGCGGGACGTACGGATCGTCGTCGGCGTGCTGCGTTCCGGCGAGAAGGCCGCGACCATCCGCATCCGCGGCGACGCGGACCGGGAGGACGCCGTGCTCTCCGCACCCGACCTGGTCCCGAACCTCGCGACTGCGCTGCTGAGCACGTTCGACGCGGAGGAGCAGCCCGGTTAGGCCGTTCGGCGGAAGGGAATCCGGGACCTAAGGCGAAGTCTGGGTAGGCTGCCGTCCACCGGACAGGCAGCGTTGTCCGCTCGGGGGACCCAAAGGAAACGTGTGCGCTACATCGTCGTGCCCATCGTGGCGGTCGCCGCGGAGGGCGGTTCGTCGTCGCCTGCCGCGGTCGAGGCCCCGGCCTGCGACGACGCGCTCGCGCACTGGGTCTCCGCGGCCTCGCGTTCGCTCGACGCGTGCCTCGTGGTCGACGGCGAGGGCACGGTCTCCGCACTCTCCTCCACGGCCGCGGACCTGCTGGGCACGCTCGCCGACTCGGTCGTCGGGCGGTCGCTGGACGAGGTGCTGCACCTCGTCGACTTCACGGACAGCGCGCACGAGGCGCGCGGGGCCGACCGCCGCATCCCGCCGTTGATCGCGGTCCGGGAGAACGCCCTGAGCCGCGGCATGATGCGCGTCCGCCGCCCCGACGGCGCGCGGCTGATGCTCGACGCCGTCGCGGCGCCGATCCACGACACCGACAGGAACCCGGTCGGCGCGGTGTCGTTCCTCGCCTCGGTCTGAGGCCGCTCACCCACCGCGTTATGTGCGGGGGCGTCACGCCGCCCGACCGTCAGCCGCGGTCGGGGGCGCCGGGGGTGCGGTTCGGCGGGGTGACCGGCAGCATGAACGCGGCCGTGTGGCTGCGCGGGCCCGACCAGATCGCGGGCACCGCCTCGACGGCCCGCGCCACGGCGTAGCACTGCTGCTCGTAGTTGACCCGCCAGCCCCGGAAGTGCGGCCACGCCTCCTCGGGCGAGCGCTCGATCGGGTACCCGACGGCTTCGAGCCGCGCGACGCCGGCGAGGAACTCCTCGTACGTCAGCCGCAGCGCCGTGTCCGGCCGCGGGTCCGGGTCGTACGCGATGCCGAGCGCGCGGCAGATGTCGCGCATGCAGGTGAACCCCATCCGCAGGCAGAGCCGCGCCTCGCTCCCCCGGGCGGACGGGTTCAAGGCGAGGTGCAACGCCGCCGAGTCGAGGACCGCAAGCAGCCCGACGACCCACGACCGCGCCGGGTGCGGCGAGCGGAACGTGATCAGCACCGGGTAGTTGCTGTGGCTCTCCGAGACGTCCGCGGCCCACCGCTCCCAGTCGGCGTAGAACGCGGGCAGCTTGTCCAGCGTCGCCACGATGTGGTGCCTGGCGAGGATCTCCGGGCCCCACGCCGGCTCGCCCGCGCGGCTCTGCAGCAGGGTGACCAGCGTCTCGCGGCGGTTGAACGCGCCGTACAGCGTCGGCAGGTACCCGACCTGGAGGGCGACGACGACGAGGCCGGTCGCGGCCGCGAAGAAGCCGACCACCGTCGACATCGGGCGGACCGTGAGGTCGCTGCCGAGCGTGTAGACCCACGACGCGCTCTCGCGCATGGCGGCGTAGAAGCCGGCGCCGTTCGCGGCCTCGAACATCAGCCCGAACCCGATCAGGAACAGCCCCACCCAGGCGACCAGCAGCGCCAGCAGGATGGTCGGCCCCTGCCCGACGAGGATCGCGTCCTTCGTCTCGTACGCGTCGAAGCGGGCAGCGACGAAGTTGAACGCGACCCGGATGACGGTGCTCACCGCCGCGGTGAGCCGCGACGAGAGGCCGCGCGGGATCACCAGGGTGCGCAGCACGCTGGCCCACGTCCCGACGACGATGACGAAGCCCGCGACGAACGCCGCGACGTTCATCAGCAGTACGCCGAGCAGCGCGGCACGTCGCCGCTGGCCGCGTGCTTTGCCGCGACGGCGCCGGCCGGGGACTTGTTGCCGCCCGAGCGCCACGAGTCGAGGTACGGCCACGGGTAGACCTCGCCGCGGCGCACCCACCAGATGTTCGGCCGGGTCGGCCAGGACAGGCCGAAGTGCAGGTGCGTGGCGATGCCACGCGCCGAGCCGGTGTTGCCGACCGAGCCGAGCCGGGTGCCGGCCGCGACGGCGACGCCCGGCTTGATCCCGGGCGCGATCGTGGACAGGTGCGATCCGTAGTAGCGGACGCCGTCGACCCCGACGACCGACACCGACAGCCCGCCGCGGTCCGCGCCCCTGTTGGTCGTGCTCCGCCACGTGTCGGTGTACGTCACCTCGTCCACCCGGCCCGCGACCGGCGCGACGAACGCGCACCCCCTCGCCGCGAACACGTCGGTCGCCGGGTAGTCGTGGTGGCTGCGGCCGTACGACGCCCGGCAGCCGCTGATCGGGAACACGTAGTCGCCCGTGGCGACCGTCCCCGGCGGCCTCGTCGTGGCGATCGGCGCGGGCGAGCGCGTCGGGCCCGGCCGTAGGGTCGGCGCCTTCGTCGGCGGCGGCGGCACGATCACCGCGTGGGTCGGCTCGGCGCTCTGCGTCGGCGACGGCACGGCGACCGGCTTGGCGCCGCTGTCGCAGGCCGGGACGGCGAGTACGACGACGAGGAGCGCGCCCGCGAGCCTGACCACGAACGAGAGCCTACGTGCCGTCGTCGCCGTGCAGCGCGGTCGCCAGCGCCGTCGCCTCGGCGAGCACGGCCTTGACCGGACGGTCCTGCTTCGCCGCGACAGTCGCGACGTCGTCGAACTCGGGGACGGCGTTGACGACCTCGCCGTCGAGGCGGGCGACCTTGACCCGGATCGGGGAGCCGTCGGCGAGCGTCACGGTCTCGACGGAACGTTCGAGCGAACGCTTGGCCACCTCGCGTTCGCGCAGCCCGATCGTCGACGTCTCGCGGAACAGCACGCGGCGCAGCGCGTCGACGTGCGCGGGGGGCGTCAGCACGGCCACGGTGACGGCCGGGCGGCCCTTCTTCATGTGGATCGGCGTGAGCCACGCGTCGGACGCGCCCGCGTCGAGCAGCGCGGCGATGACGCCGGGCCACAGGCGCGGGTCGAGGTCGTCGACGTTGGCCTCCAGAACGATGCCGACGTCGCCGCCCCCGCGCCGCTCGGCGGCGTCGCCGACGACGAGGCGGAGGATGTTCGGGACCTCGTCCAGGTCGCGGTCGCCTGCGCCGGAGCCGACGGCCGTGACGACCATCTCCGGCATGTCGCCCCACTCGGTGACGGTGCCCGCGAGCAGCGCCGCGCCGGTCGGCGTGCAGAGCTCGAACGGCACCCCGCCGCTGTAGACCGGCGCGCCCTTGAGCAGCTCCAGCACCGCCGGCGTCGGCACCGGGATCAGGCCGTGCTCGCCGCGCGTCATGCCCATGCCGGTCGCGACCGGCGACGCGCTGACGGCGTCGAGGCCGAGGTGGTGCAGCCCGGCGGCGGTCCCGACGATGTCGGCGAACGCGTCGAGCCCGCCGATCTCGTGGAAGTGCACGAGGTCGGGCGAGGTCCGATGCACGGTCGCCTCCGCGAGCGCGAGGCGTTCGAACACCGCGAGCGCCCGCGCCCGGACCGGCAGCGCCAACGGCGCCGCGTCGAGCAGCTGCCGGACGTGCGGCCAGGTGCGGACGACCGTCGAACGCGTGACGCGGACGTTGACCTTGACCGCGCCGAGGCCGTGCCGCGTGACCGTGTCTGCGGTGACCTCGACGCGTTCGACGCCGAGGGCGTCGACGGCCTCCTGGAAGACGCTCAACGGCACCCCGGCATCGACCAGGGCGCCGAGCATCATGTCCCCGGAAGCGCCTGCGAGACAGTGGAACCAGCCGATCCTCGTCATGCCGACGCCTCGCGCGCGGCGCTGGCGCGGCGCGCGACCCGCGACGCGAAGACGCCGGCGCCGAAGCCGTTGTCGATGTTGCAGACGGCGACGCCGGGAGCGCAGGAGTTGAGCATCGCGAGCAGCGCCGCGAGCCCCTCGAACGACGCGCCGTAGCCGACGCTCGTCGGCACCGCGACGACGGGCACGCCGACCAGGCCGCCGACGGCGGAGGGCAGCGCGCCCTCCATGCCCGCGACGACGACGAGGCAGTCGGCGGCGTCGAGCTGCGACTGCGCCGCGAGCAGCCGGTGGATGCCGGCGACCCCGACGTCGGTGACGCGCTCGACGCCCGCGCCGAACACCCGCGCGACGAACGCCGCCTCGTCGGCCACCGGCAGGTCGCTCGTGCCGGCGGTGACGACGGTCACCGTTCCTCGCGGCCTGGGCAGCGCGCCGACCGCGACGCAGCCGCCGTCGACGTGCGCGTCCGGCCACTCGTCCGTGACGGCGGCGACGGTCTCCGCACTCGCGCGCGTCACCAGCGCCGGCCGGGCACCCACGAGCGCGCGGAGGATCGCGACGACCTGCTCGGGGGTCTTGCCGGCGCCGTACACGACCTCGGGGTCGCCGGTCCGCACGCCCCGGTGGGCGTCGACGCGCGCGAAGCCGAGGTCGCGGAAACCGGTCGAGGGCAGCGCCGCGATCCGACCGACCGCCTCGTCGACGCCCGCCTCGCCGGCCGCGACCGCGGCCAGCAGGGTGCGCAGCTCGTTCCGGTCCATGACCGGTCCAGTTATACGCTGCCGCGATGCTGCTCGACCGCCAGACCGCCGACGTCGTCGCCCTCGTGGGGGCCGGGCTCGGCGCGCTCGGCGTCGGCCTCGGCGCCGTCGCGAGCATCCAGCTCGTCCGGATGCGGAAGGCGTACGGCGTCCTCCAGGGCGGCGGCCGCCGCGACGACTTCGTGACGGCGGTCAACCGGCACGTCGGCGCGGTGGGCGACCTACGTTCCGAGGTCGCCGGCGTGCAGGACTCGGTGGCCCGCGTCCGCGACGACCTCGCGGACGCGCTGCGGCACGTCGCCGTCGTGCGCTACGACGCGTTCCCCGACATGGGCGGGCGGCTGTCGTTCTCCGCCGCGCTGCTGGACGACGGCGGCGACGGTCTCGTCCTCACCAGCATCAACGGCCGGACCGAGACCCGCACCTATGCCAAGGGCGTCAAGGCGGGCGTGAGCGAGCACCAGCTCTCGCCCGAGGAGGACCAGGCGATCGCCTTCGCCTCGCGGTCGAGGTCGTAGCGGTGCCGGGCGTGCCGCCCGCGCGGTTCGGCTACCTCGGGCCGCCGGGCACGTTCTGCGAGGCGGCCCTGCGGACCCTGCCCGTCGCCGCGCGCGGCGAGCTCGAGCCCTACGTCTCCGTCCCCGACGCGCTCGACGCGGTCCGCCGCGGCGACGTCGGCGCGGCGCTGGTGCCGTTCGAGAACTCCGTCGAGGGCTCGGTCTCCACGACCCTGGACGAGCTCGCGACCGGCGAGCCGTTGCACGTCACGGCGGAGGTGCTGCTGCCGGTGACGTTCGACCTGCTGGTCCGGCCCGGCGTCTCCCTCGCCGACGTACGCCGCGTCGCGACGCACCCGCACGCCGAGGCGCAGTGCCGCGGCTGGCTGCGCGCGACGCTGCCGGACGCGGTCGTCCACCCAGCGGCGTCGACGGCCGACGCGGCGGCCGGCGTCGAAGCCGGGACGTACGACGCCGCCATCGCGTCGCCGCTGGCCGCCGAACGGTACGGCCTGGTCGCGGCCGCGCGCTCCGTCGGCGACAACGCGTCGGCCGTCACCCGCTTCGTCCTCGCCGCCCGCCCCGCGGCGCCCGCGCCGCCGACGGGCGCGGACCGGACGACGGTGGTGGCGTTCATCGCCGACGACCACCCGGGCGCGTTGCTCGAGCTGCTCACGGAGTTCGCGGTGCGCGGCGTCAACCTCACCCGCATCGAGTCGCGGCCGACCGGCGCCGGGCTCGGGCGGTACTGCTTCTCCATCGACTGCGAGGGGCACGTCGCCGACGCGCGGGTCGGCGAGGCGCTGTCCGCGCTGCGCCGCGCCTGCGCGGACCTGCGGTTCCTCGGGTCGTACCCGCGCGCCGACGGCGCCACGACGAACCCGCCGCGCGGCGTCAGCGACGCGGCGTTCCGCGACGCGGCGGCGTGGCTCGCGGCGATCCGCGACGGGCGTTAGGCGCCAGGTTGAACCGGAGTCGCCATCCGGGACTCTCCAGCGGGTACGAGCCCTACCCAGGAGGCCACCGTGCGCCGACTCGCCCTCGCTCTCGCCGTTCTCACGGCGCTCCCACTCACCGCCGCGACGGCGGCCCCGGCGCCCGAGCCGGTCACCACCTGGGTGGTCGAGCGCATCTCGCCCGCCGCGACGCAGGGCCTGGTCGTACGCGGCTGGTCCGGCGCCCATATCCACGACTACGCGTTCGCCGCCGTCGCGAGCGCGACCGTCGGGAAGGACGGGCGGTTCGCGAGCGCCGAGGGCGCGCTGTTCTTCGGCGTCACGACCGAGAGCGGCGTGGTCGTGCGGTCGCCGGCGGGTGGGTTCCGTTGCGACGGCCTGCCCAGTGGGGGAACCTCCTGCACCGAGGGCTTGGCGGGCGGCGGCATCGCCTTCGCGGTCTCGTGGACCAAGCCGACGTTCAACCGGGTCCTGGTCGTCATCCGCGGCACCGGCCGCAGCATGGACCTGGGCCGCGACGCCAGCCCCGGCTGGCGGGTACGCCGGTGGGCCGGAACGACCCGGGTCGTGGCCGCCGCGGACCTGACCTCCGCCGACGGGCCGCTCGGGACCGGTGCGGCGGCGTTCAACGACGCCAGGTCCGCCGGCGGCCCGGACGGCAGCATCGCGATCGGGCACCCGCCCTGCCGGACCCTGGGCTATGGGACGGCCGGCACCGGCGCTGTCCTGCTGACCGGGGACGCCACAGACGTCGTCTCGACCTGCCCCGCCGACATGTACCCGCCCGCGGCGGCGTCCCCCGGCGGCACCGAGTGGCGGCTGACCGGCGCGGGCGCGGGCGTCTCCGACGTGCCCGCGCGGCTCGTCGTCGTCGGAATGCCTGCGCGCAAGGCGTAGCCCCGCCGGTAAAGTCGCCCGGGTGATCGATCCCCGAGTCCTGCGCGAAGACCCGGAGCGCGTACGCCGTTCCCAGCGCACGCGCGGCGACGACGAGTCCGTCGTGGACACCGCGCTCGCCGCCGAGGCCGCGCGCCGCGAGGCCGTCTCGCGCGCCGACGACCTGCGGGCGGAACAGAAGGCGATGGGCAAGGGCGTCGCGACCGCCGCGCCGGACGAGCGGGCGGCGCTGCTCGCCAAGCTCTCCGACCTCGCGGCCGAGGTCAAAGCCGCGGAGGCCGCGGAGAACGACGCCCAGGCGGCGTACGACGCCGCCATGCGCCGCATCCCGAACGTCGTGCAGGACGGCGCCCCCGCCGGCGGCGAGGACGACTACGTCGTGCTGCGCGAGGTCGGTACGCCGCGCACGTTCGACTTCCCGGTCCGCGACCACACCGAGATCGGCGCGGCGCTCGGCGCCATCGACACCGAGCGCGCAGGCAAGGTGTCGGGCCCGCGCTTCTACTTCCTGACCGGCGTCGGGGCGTTGCTCGAGCTCGCGCTCGTCAACCTCGCGATGGACCGCGCCGGCGCGAACGGCTTCACGCCGGTCATCGCGCCCGCGCTGGTCAAGCCGGAGGCGATGGAGGGCACCGGCTTCCTCGGCGAGCACGCGGCCGAGGTCTACAAGCTCGCCGGCGACGACCTCTACCTCGTCGGCACGAGCGAGGTCCCGCTCGCCGCGATGCACATGGGCGAGATCCTCGACCTTTCCGCCGGGCCGCGCCGTTACGCAGGGTTCTCGTCGTGCTTCCGGCGCGAGGCGGGCTCCTATGGCAAGGACACCAAGGGCATCATCCGCGTGCACTGGTTCGACAAGGTGGAGATGTTCTCGTTCTGCCCGCCATCGGAGTCGGCCGCCGAGCACCAGCGACTGCTCGCGTGGGAGGAGGACATGCTCGCCGCGCTGGAGCTGCCGTACCGCGTCGTCGACATCGCCGGCGGCGACCTCGGCACGTCGGCCGCGCGGAAGTTCGACTGCGAGGCGTGGCTGCCGTCGCAGTCCCGCTGGCTGGAGCTGACCTCCACGTCCAACTGCACCGACTTCCAGGCGCGCCGCCTCTCGATCAGGTCGCGCGACGAGAGCGGCAAGCCGGCGCACGTGCACACGTTGAACGGCACCCTCGTCGCCGTCGCGCGGACGATCGTTGCGCTGCTGGAGAACCACCAGCAGGCCGACGGCTCCGTCGTCGTCCCGGCCGCGCTGCGGCCCTACCTCGGGGGCCGAGAGACGCTCTGATGCCGGAGGAGCCGGAGTTCGTCCCGCCGCTGGCGGCGTTCGGCCGGCGGCTGCTCGGCCGGCGCCCGTCTCCGGGCCGCCGCAAGGCGCTCGACGACGGGTCGACGCTCGACCTGCGCTGCCCGCGGTGCGCGGCCCGGCTGCGCGCGCGGTGCGGGCGCACCAACGCCTGCCCGCGCTGCCGCGAGCGGGTCACGGTCCCCGGCGCCGACGTCGCGCGGTCGCTGATGCCGTCGGCCGGCACCGAGGTCGTCGTACGGTCATCGCTGACCGAGCCCGGCGAACGCCGTCTCCCCGCGCCCGTCCTCGTCCTCGGCTACGAGCCGCCGTGGTACCTGGTCCGGGTACGCGGCGCGGAGACCGGCTGGGCCCACGAAACGGGTGTCCGGCTCGTTCGTCCACAGCCCCCGGCGGCGCGCTGACGCCACCTGTCCACAGATGCAGATCGCGTCCTTTTCAGGGCTCGGATCTCCCCTAACGTCGAGCCATGACACATCCACTCACGCACGACGACCAGGTCGACCCGGACCCGTTCAGCATCGGCATCACGCTCTTCGCCGCGATGGTCACGGGCGCGTCGTTCATCGAGACGCGGCGGCAGACCGGCCTGCTGCAGCGCAACCGCCGGGAGGCGTTCCGGGCCGCGTGGTACGGCGCGCGCCGTTCGGTGCTGTTCTTCGAGCACGCGCTGGACGAGTTCGAGACGCACGTCCTGCAGGACGGGTACGGCGCCCGCTCGTTCCAGGTCGGCACGGTACGGCTGGTCCTGTCCCGGTCGCGGGCGGACGAGCTGCGGATGCTGCACGACGAGGCACTGACCGCGGCGCGCCACCTCCGGGACAGGCTGAGCACCCTGTCGGACTTCCTGGGGCCGGACGACCAGGACCCGGTCACGACGATCCTCACCGAGGTCGCCGGGCTGCCGGCGATGCCTGCCCGGTTCGCCGACGTGGTCACGCAGGGCCGGACGGTGGCCGGGATGTACCACGACCTGCTGGCCGACCTTGCGGCGCGCCACGGCTTCGAGGAGGTGGCAGCCTCCGCGTGACGGTCCTTACAGGTACGGCCCCGACTGCCCGGCCTGCATCGGCGGCTGGCCCGGCGGCAGGGCCGCGCGGCTGCGCATCTCGTCCAGCTGGGCGCGCGCCGCCATCTGCTGCGCGAACAACGCTGTCTGGATGCCGTGGAACAGCCCCTCCAGCCAGCCGACGAGCTGCGCCTGCGCGATCCGCAGCTCCGCGTCGCTCGGCACGCCGTCGGCGAACGGCAGGGAGAGGCGTTCCAGCTCGGCCCGCAGCTCGGGCGCGAGACCCTCCTCCAGCTCGGCGATCGACCGTTGGTGGATGTCCCGCAGCCGGGCGCGGCTGGCGTCGTCCAGCGGTGCCGCGCGCACCTCCTCCAGCAGCTGCTTCACCATCGTGCCGATCCGCATGACCTTCGCCGGCTGCTCGACGAGGTCGCTCATCCGCGTCCCCCCGTCGTCGCCCACCGCGGGCGGGCCCTCGCCGGGGGCGAGGACGACGACGTCGGGCTGGGTCTGCTCGGTCATGGGCCGATCCTCCTCGATAACGCGTTGCCGTGCGCCGGAGCCCTCCGGCAGGCTGGCCCGGTGGACCTCCCCGACGGGTACGCCGCCCGCCCTGCTACCCCCGATGACGTCGCGGCAGTCTGCGCGCTCGTCATCGCGGTGGACGTGGAGGAGTACGGCGAGCCGGACTACGAGGAGGCGGACATCCGCGACGCGTGGGGCCGCGCCGGGTTCGACATCGCCCGCGACACGTGGGTGGTGGAGGACAGCGACGCGAACGTCGTCGGGTACGCCATCGCGCGGGAGGAGCAGCCGCAGGCGCTGCTGCAGGCGGAGGCCTTCGCCGCGCCGGGCGGCCCTGACCTGTACCCGTGGCTGGTCGACGCGGTGTCGCTGCGGGCCGCCGAGCATGCGGCGGAGGCCGGGCGGACGCGGGCGCACGTGTTCAACAGCGAGCCCAACACCCGCCGCGCCGCCGCCCTCACCTGCGCCGGCTACTCGATGGTGCGGGTCTTCCGCCGGATGGCCGCCGACCTCGACCCCGCTCCCCCGGCGCTGCCGACCCTGCCCGGCGTCAGCATCCGCCGGCCGGAACGCGAGGACCTGCGGGCCTGCTGGACGCTGAACCAGGAGTCGTTCGCGGACCACTTCGACTTCGCGCCGAGCACGTACGACGCGTGGCGCAGCGCGTACGTCGACACCGAGATGTACCGGCCGGAGTACTGGTGGCTGGCCGAGCTCGACGGCCGGCCGGTCGGGCTGCTGATCGGCCAGCGGCACGAGGACGACGGCTGGGTCAAGAGCCTCGGCACGCTACCGTCGGCCCGCGGCCGGGGCGTGGGTACGGCGCTGCTGCTCACGGCGTTCCACGCGTTCCGCGCGGACGGGTTCCGCCGGGTCGGGCTCGGCGTGGACAGCGCGAACTCCAGCGGCGCGATGGCGCTGTACGAACGCCTCGGCATGCGCGCCGGCCAGCGGTACGACTGCTACGAGCGGACGTTCACCGGCACCTGAGCACGACCTTGCCGACGTGCTCGCCGGCGGCCACGATCCGGTGCGCCTCGGCCGCCTCCGCGAGCGGCAGCACCCGGTCTACCACCGGACGTACGTCGCCCGCCTCTACCAGCGGCCAGACGTTCGCCAGGACCTCCGCGACGATCACCGCCTTCTCCCGGACCGGGCGGCCGCGCAACGACGTGGCGTGTACGGACCCGCGCTTCGCCAGCAGCGCGCCGAGGTCGAGCTCGCCCTTCGTGCCGCCCTGCAGGCCGATCACGACGAGGCGGCCGTTGGTCGCCAGCGCCGTGACGTTCCGGCCCAGGTACTTCGCCCCGATGATGTCGAGGATCACGTCGGCGGTGACCAGCGCGGCGAAGTCCTCGGTGTCGTAGTCGATCGCGCGGACCGCGCCGAGCTCCAGGCAGCGCGCGTGCTTCGCGGCCCGGGCCGTGACGACGACGTGCGCGCCGAGCCGGCTCGCGAGCTGGGTCGCGAACGTCCCGATCCCGCTCGCCCCGCCGTGCACCAGCAGCGTCTCGCCGGCCGCGAGCCGGCCGACCGTGAACACGTTGCTCCAGACCGTGCACGCCGCCTCCGGCAACGCCGCCGCGCTCACGACGTCGACGCCGCGCGGCACCGGCAGGCACTGGACGGCCGGGGCGGTGGCACGGGTCGCGTACCCGCCGCCCGCGAGCAGCGCGCAGACCTCGTCGCCGACCTGCCACCCCGTCACGCCGTCGCCCAGCGCGGCGACCGTGCCCGCGCACTCCATCCCCGGCACCTCGGACGCGCCCGGCGGCGGCGGGTAGTAGCCCTCGCGCTGCATCAGGTCCGCGCGGTTCACCGCCGTCGCGGCGACGTCGATCAGCACCTCGCCAGGCCCGGCGACCGGGTCGGGGACGTCGGCGAGCCGCATCACCTCGGGCCCGCCGAACCCGTCGAGCACGATCGCCTGCACGTCGCCGACCCTAGTGCGCAGTAGCGGCCAGGGCCTCGGCCGCGAGGACAAACGCGTCACCCGACCGCGCGTCCCCTACGTCGTAGGACCAGACCGCGCCCTCCACCGCCTGCGCCAGCGCCCAGCCGCGCGCCCGGGCCCGGTCGACGACGTCAGCGGCGATCGCGAGCCGCTGCGCAACGTTCGCCGGCGACGCGCGGTCGCGGAGCACCGCCGCGACGTCGAACGCCGGATCGCCCGCGAGCGGCTTCGGGTCGATCGCGAGCCAGGGGCGGCGGGTCGCGCGCAGGACGTTGGCGGCGTGCAGGTCGCCGTGCAGGACGACCGGCTGGCCGCCGTACGCCGCCAGCCCGGCCAGCAGGTCCAGCGCCTCGTCGCGCAGTCGCGCGGCGACGGTCACCGCACCGGAAAGCGTTGCGGCCCAACGGTTCGCAACCTCGGCCGTCGAGACGAAATCGTCGCCGCCCGGCAGCCAGAGATCCGGGAGCAGCCCGCAGATCACGCGGGTCGCCTCGTCGTCCCCGACGCGGCCGAGCAACGGCGTCCCTGGCTCGCAGCGTTCGAGCAGCAGCGCGCCACGGTCGACGTCCTCGGCGAGCAGCGCCACAGCCGCCCGGCCGCCGAACGCCCGCAGCCCGGCCGCCTCGGGCGCCGGGTCCGGCGCCGGGCACCGCAACTTCAGAACGCACGGCGTCCCGTCGGCGCGGACCGCGCGCAGTGCGAGCGACGTGTACCCGCTCGGCTGGTACGCCGCCCCGACCGCCAGCGACCAGCGCTGCGCCAAGACCGTCACCAGGTCCGGCAGCGCCGCGAGCCAGGCCGCGCCCGCGGGACCGGCCCAGGCGGCGACCGTACGGGCCAGGTCGTCGGGGACCCGCACCTAACGCAGGGCCGCGCGGATTGCCTCGGCGAGCGCGTCGGGGTGCTCCAACGGCAGCAGGTGCCCGCCGCCGGGA
This sequence comes from Frankiaceae bacterium, assembly GCA_030840645.1. GTDB lineage: Bacteria > Actinomycetota > Actinomycetes > BP-191 > BP-191 > BP-191. Next base: position 87,362 of record JAVEEC010000012.1, on the reverse strand, counting down.
ACGTGCCGGACGTGCGCCCCTGGGATGGCCGCGGCGAGGCTCTCGCCGACGCGCGGCCGGACGACCCGGTCCCGGTCGCCGATCACGACCGTCGTCGGCGCGGTCACGTCGCCGAGGTGCTCCGCCACGCCCGCCGCCTCGCGCAGCATCGCGCGCTGCTCGGCGAGGAACGTCCGCCACATCGGCCGCCCCCGCCAGGCCCGGACCTCCGCCGCCGACTCCGCCGAGTGCGCCGGGCTGAGCCGGCTCCCCGAGAGCCGCAGCCAGGTCCGCGCGAACCGCGGGGCCACGTACCTGAACATCCCCAACGCCACCAGCGGCCCGACCACCGGCAGCCCGAGGAACGCGTCCCCCACCGACAGCGCGTCGCTCGTGCCCGCCGCCGCGACGAGCACCAGGGCGGCGACGCGCTCCGGGTGCCGTTGCGCGAACGACAGCGCCGCGCCCCCTCCCCACGAGTGCCCGACGACGGTCGCCCGGTCGATGCCGTGCTCGTCCAGGAGGCGGACCAGGTCGTCGGCGTTCGCGGCGAACCCACCGGGCTCCTCGCGCGCCGCGTCGCCGTACCCCGAACGGTCGACGGCGAACACCCGGTGCGTCCGGCTCAGCCGCGTGGTCACCCGGCGCCAGTCGCGGTGGCTCCCCGGCTGGCCGTGCAGCAGCACGACTGCCGGCCCGTCACCCGCGATGTGCGCCCGCATCCGTTCCTCCTCGCGGAGGTGTTCGTTCCCGCGCGAGGGTTGGCTCACCCCCGCGCGGGGGACCCCTGACCTGACAGTACGTCGTGGAGGTGCTTCGTGGACGATCGCGCGCGCGTGTTCGTCGTGTGCACGGACGAGAGCGGCCGGTACGACACCGCCGTCCAGAGGGCGCTCGACCGCGCCGACGCCGAGGGAGCCTGCGTGATCCTCTACGACGTCGAGGCCGCCGGGTCGCCGTTCTCCAACCCGCGTCCGAACGAGTGGGCCGGCGAGGGCGAACGCGAGCAGTACGACCGCCCCCTCGACCCCGTCGCCCTGGAGAAGCTCGGCCGCCACGGCCTCGCCCTGCAGGTGCAGCGCGCCCGCGAACGCGGCATCGACGCGTACGGCTGGCTCCCCGACAAGGCCGGCGGCGACGCGCTCGCCGCGTATGCCGCCCAGGAGCACGCCGACCTGGTGCTGATCCCGCAGGACCTCGACGACCCGGGCATCACCGAGTACTTCGAGCACGAGCACCCCGGCGTCCAGGTCGAACGGGTTTGACGCAATCCCTCGGCGCCCCCGCGCCGTAACCCCTACGCGTGAACCTCTGGCGCCCGCTTGCCGTCCTCGCCCTCGTCGCGCCCTCGACCGCGCTGCTCCCGGCCGTTCCGGCGTCCGCCGCCTGCAGCGGGAAGGTCCTCGTGGAGGACTTCAGCTTCACACCAGCGTCGCTGAACGTCACCCCCGGCACGACTGTCACCTGGTGCTGGCGAAGCGGCAACCACTCCGTCACGTCCGACACGGGCCTCTTCGACTCGAACCCCGAGCCCTCATGCCCGCCCACGTGCAGCCAGCCCGATCACGTGTTCACGTTCAAGTTCACGACGGCATCGAGCACGCCGTTCACGTACAAATGCAAGATCCACAGCAGCATGCACGGCTCCATCGTCGTGAAGCAGCAGGCGACGCCGAGCCCGACCAAGACCACGCGCCCGCCGACGACGCCCCCGGCCACCCGTACGCCGACCCCGTCGCGGACAGCCACCCCCACCACGGCCGCCCCGACGACCACCAAGCCCCCGAGCACCCCGCCCACGACCAGCCCGCCGCCCACGACCACCGCGCCCGCGACGACCGTTCCCGCACCCACGCCGAGCGAGACGCCGACGTCCACCGCACCGCTCGTTCTCGACCCGGCGCCGAACAAGCCGCGGACCGGGCTCGCGATCGTCGCCGGGCTGGTCGTCGCCATCGCCGCCCTCGGCGGTGCCGCCGCGATCTGGCTGCGCGGGCGCAGCCCGCTCTAACCGTGCTGGCGTCCTCGTTCTGCGCAGCGCAGGCACCCCCTCTCTTGACAGGTGCGTCACGGTGACATCATGATGATGTCATGCAGACTGCACCGTTCCTGGACGCGCTGCGCCGCGAGATCGCGGCCGCGGTCGCGTCGGACGACCCCGCGACGGCGGCGGTCGTCGAGCGCCTCGCCTCGTCCCTCGAGGCGGCCGCCCACCTCTGGCTGCTCGACGCCGCCACCCAGGCGGCCGGGCAGCTCAACGACCAGCTCCCCGAGGGTCACGTCGAGGTCCGCCTCGCGGGCCGGGACCCGGACCTGGTCTACGTCGCCGACCCCGAGCCTGCCCCTGCGGCCACCGGGGACGACGCCTACGCCGCCCGCATCACGCTGCGCCTGCCTGAGGGGCTGAAGGCGCAGGTCGAGACCTGGGCCGCGGCCGAGGGCGTGTCCGTGAACACCTGGCTGGTCCGCACGATCGCCCGCGGCGGCCAGCCCCCACGCCGCGCCGTCGGCCGGCGCCTGTCCGGCTACGGCCAGAGCTGAACCCGAGGAGACCCCATGCAGACCTTCGACACACCGGGACCGGTGCTCGTCACCGTCCACTGCCCCGTCGGCGAGGTTCGCGCCGACACGCACGACGGCCCGACCGCCCGGGTCGACGTCGTCGCCCTCAAGAACGACGACGCGACCCGCGACGCCGCCGCCGAGACCACGGTCGAGCTGCGCCGCGACGGCCGCGAGCTGGTGATCGAGGTGCCGAAGCGGCAGGGCTCGTTCTTCGGCCGGGAGGCGCGGATCCGGATCGACGTCACCGTGCCGCACGAGAGCAGCCTGGCGTTCGCGACGGCGTCGGCCGACGTGACGGCGACGGGGCGCTTCGCCGAGGTCCGCGGCAAGACGGCGTCGGGGGACGTGACCGTCGCCGAGGCGGCCGAGGTACGCGTCGAGACCGCGAGCGGCGACCTGCGGATCGGCGACGTCCGCGGCGAGGCCGCCGTGAAGTCGGCGTCCGGTGACGTCACGCTCGGCCGCGTGGGCGGCGCGATGAGCGCCAGCACCGTCTCCGGCGACCTGAACGTCGGCGCCGCCGAGCGCGGCGGCTCCGCGAGCGCGGTCTCCGGCGACATCGACCTCGGCGCCGTCCGCGAGGGCGACGTCGACGTCCGTACGGTCTCCGGCGACGTGACGATCGGCATCAACGAGGGGTCACGGCTGCACGTCGACGTGACGACCGTGAGCGGCGACCTGCGTTCCGACGTCGCCCTGGACGACTCCCCCACCGGAGCCGGCGAAGGTCCGCTCGTGGATATCCGCGGCCGTACGGTCAGTGGCGACCTCCGGGTGCGCCGTGCGGCCAACGGAGTTAGCCGGAAATAGGCATCTGATACCGGGACTGTCTGATTTCGAAATCGAACAAGACAATTCGTACAACCCCCGGTCACCCCAGGGTCAGCGCAGGGTCTCCAGCAGGTCGCCGTTGTCGAGCCGCCAGAACATCCATCCATTGGTGTCGGCGGTGCCGCGCTCGGGGTTCAGGGCGCGGACGACGGCGGTCGCCGCGCCGCTGGGACTCTTGAAGTGCTTGCCCGCCAACGGTTCCGTGGTCACGGTGAGCCGCCGCGTCGCCGGGAGGAACAGCCCCTCGATCCGCCGGCCGCGGTACCGCGCGACGACCGCGACGGCCGTCCACGCGTCGTCGGAGGAGTCGTTCGGCAGGACCTCGCAGTACGCGTGCACGGCCCGCGCGACGACGACCGCCTCCGTGGTGCCCGCGACGCGCGCGGCAAAGCGCACCATCGCGTGCGTCCGGTCGTCGATCTCGATACTGCCCACGCCCGCCGTCCCATAGGTCCGGCGGCGATCGTCTGTCGTTCAGCCCCCCACTCCCGCGACAAAATCGCCCATTTACCGAGTTTGCTGGCCTCCGCGCGCCATTAGGCGCGCAGATGCCCGGTTTCGGCAAAACTGGGGAACAATGCGGACTCGCGTCAGACCATCTCTTGCAGGATCGACAGCAGGTCGTCCGCGTGCTCCTCCTCGACGGCGAGGATCGACTCCATCAGGTTCCTGGTCGTCGGGTCGTTGTCGCCGAGCCACTGCGCGATCTCGGCGTACGACGCGATGGCTACGCGCTCGGCCACCAGGTCCTCGCGCACCATCTCCAGCAGGGAGTTGCCCTCGACGTACTCCGCGTGGCTGCGCGACGTGAGGATGTCCGGGTTGAAGTCCGGCAGCCCCTGCAGCTGCGTGATCCGCGCCGCGATCCGGTTCGCGTGGTCGAGCTCCTGCCCCGCGTGCTCGAGGAACTCGGCCGCGACGGCGGCGGCCGCCAGCCCGGTGGCGGCGTAGTAGTGGCGCGTGTAGCGCAGGTAGCAGACCAGCTCCGTCGCGAGGGCCTCGTTCAGCACCTCGACGACGCGGACCCGGTCGGCGCCGTACGCCGACGTGATCGGGCCCTGCTCGATCTGCTCGCGGGCGCGCTGGCGCAGCGTCTTGACGTCGGTCAGGAAGTCGGCCATGCCCATGTCCTACCACGCGGGCGGGAAACCTACCCGGGCAGCGCCGCCTAAATACGTGGACAGGCGGCACCGCGCACCGTGGGATGACGCCGGTGAAGATGCATGCCGACGAGGTCGACACCGACCCCGCGCTCGTGCGCCGGCTCCTTGCCACGCAGTTCCCGCGGTGGGCCGGCCTGCCGATCGAGCCGGTCCCCTCCGCCGGGACGGACAACGCTCTCTACCGGCTCGGCGACGACCTCGCCGTCCGGCTGCCGCGGTACCCCTCGGCTGCCCGCCAGGTCGCGAAGGAGCACCGGTGGCTGCCGTACCTCGCGCCGCACCTGCCCTTCGCCGTCCCTGTCCCGCTCGCGAAGGGCGAGCCCGCCGAGGGCTTCCCGTGGCACTGGTCCGTCTGCCCGTGGCTCGACGGCGAGAACGCCACCCTCGACCGCGTCGACGACCCGCGCCGCCTCGCCGCCGACCTGGCCGCGTTCGTCTCGGCCCTGCGGCGAGTCGACCCCGCCGGCGGACCGGCGCCCGGTCCGCACAACTTCGGCCGCGGCGTACCCCTCGCGGTGCGCGACGACGTCACCAGGTCCGCGATCGCGGACTTGGGGCGCCTCGTCGACACCGAGGCCGTGACCGCCGCGTGGGACGCCGGCATGCGGGCGCCGGCGTGGGACGGCCCGCCGGTCTGGATCCACGGCGACCTCTCGGCCGGCAACCTGCTCGCCGTCGACGGCCGGCTCGGTGCCGTCATCGACTTCGGCGGGCTCGGCGTGGGCGACCCCGCGTGCGACCTGATCGTCGCGTGGAGCCTGCTGCCCGCCGACGCCCGCGACGTGTTCCGCGAGGCGCTACAGGTCGACGACGCAATGTGGGCGCGCGGCCGCGGCTGGGCGCTGTCCGTCGCCCTGATCGCCATGCCGTACTACCTCGAGACCAACCCAGAGATGGTGCGGACCGCCCGGCACACGATCACCGAGGTCCTCGGAGATCCAGGCTCGCGAAGCCGATGATCAGCCCGTCCTGCACCGTGGCCACGGTGGCGATGGGCGGCCCGACGACCTCGCCGTCCGGCGTCAGGCCGACGATGTGCCCGCGTGACACGACCCGGCCGTCCGGCAGCTCCGCGACCTCGTCGAGGTCGATCCGGAAGTCGCCCAGCGCGTGCCTGATGTCCTCGAACAACGCCCGGGTGCCCGCGCGGCCGACGTACAGGGTGCGGTTCGGGGTCAACGGCTCCCACACGACCTCGCGGTGCACCAGCGCGAGGACGTCCTCGATCCGGCCCTCGCGGTGCGCCCGCCACAGCGCGCGGACGACCTCGGCGTTGGACCCGCCGACCGTGCTGTCCCCCGTCATCGTCACTCCCTGATCGGCTCCGGATACGCCCAGCAGCGTAAGTCGGGCACGGACCGCCTGCGACACGAACGACGAAAGGAACGTGACGGCGATCCCGCGGCGGTCCACCGGTGCCCCTTTCGCGGGGGGTGGCCTTCCGCTAACCTCGTCGCACGCGGCGCCGGCAGGTCTGACGCTTCCGGTCATCGACGGAGACGCCGCGTTCTCAACGAGGGAGCCCCGTCATAACAGCGACGACCGCGTCGTTTCGGCGACGCCGTTCTGCGCGGCACGGGCGAGGCATGCTCGCGGCGGCGCTGGCACTGACGGCGCTGCCGCTGCTAGGGGCCGGCGCCGGCGCCCCGACCGGCGACGACCTGCGCGCCTGCGCAACGCCGCAGCAGGTCCAGCTCCGCGCGGACACGTGGGCCCGGATCAGGTCGCCGCAGTACGCCGCCACCGAGGGCGACCGCAAGGTCACCGCGTTCGCGGTGCCGCCCGCGCAGCGCGGCTGGATCTACATGACCAACGGCTCCGTCGTGCAGCTCTCGACGTCGGCGGGCTGCAAGTGGGACCACATCTACCCGGCGCCGGCCCAGACCGACGCGGTGGCGGCGGCACCGCGGCCGCGCGTGGTCACCCAGCTCGTCGCGCCGAGTGCGCACGTGCTCTGGGTCGCGAGCTACGACGACGCCGGCGGCGCCGCGCACCCGCACGTCGAGCGGAGCCCGGACGCGGCGCCGGCGGCCGGCAACAGGACGGCGAAGGCGTTCCAGTCGTTCGACAACGGCCTGCCCGCCGTCGGTCGCCCGGTGCGGTTGGCGGTGTCGCCGGTCAACGCCGACCAGGCGTACCTCCTGATCGACACGACCCCCGATGTCGGGCACGGCACCACCACTGCGCGACGGCAGGTGTTCCGCAGCAGCGTCGACCTGACGCTCAAGGACACCAAGCTCCCGAGCCAGAGCTGGGCCGAGCTCACGCTGCCTGCGGAGGTCACGACCCCGGCCGGCCTCGTCGTCTCGCCGGCCGACAGCTCGGTGATCTGGGCCTGGGCCGGGTCGTCCTACGCCGTGTCCGCCGACCGCGGCGACCACTGGCGCGTACGGCGCGCCAACGGGCCCGTCACCGCGGTCGACGTCGACGGCACAGGCCGGGCCGCGGTCTTCACGCGCGAGGGCGAGGACGGCCGGCTGACGTTCGTCGACGACACGCTCGCCGTCACCGGTACCCGCCCGGTCCCGGTCGTCGCGGCGACGGCCGCGCACGCGCGGCGGTACGGCGTGCACGCGGTCGCCGGTGCGCGCGGCACCTACGGCTGGGACGTCAACCAGAAGCGGTGGGTCCCGATCCACCCGCGCGGGGTCAGGCCGTTCGAGCGGGTGACGTTCGGCACGAGCGCCGCCGCCGGGATCCTGCTCGGCCAGTCCGGCGGCGACCTCTACCGGCTCGACCTGTTCGCCGGCGACGCGTTCCTCACGCCGCCGATGACGAACGGCGGCGACGACGTCGAGGTCAACGGTGATGGCTCCATCGCGAAGCCGACCATCCGGGTCCAGCACCACGACGTCACCGTCGCGCCGGCGAGGACGGCGCCGGACCGCGTGGACTTCGGCGTGCCACCGAGCCCGGTGCCGCTCGACGTGTTCTTCCTGATGGACACGACCGACAGCATGGGCACCGCGATCGAGGGCTTGAAGAAGGGTGTCAAGCAGATCGCGCGCAACCTCAAGGCGCGCACGCACGGCTCCGCCTGCTTCGGTGTCGGCGACGTCAAGGACGAGTCGGTCGTGCACTCCACGGGCGCCACGACGCTGGCGCCGTACACGCTGGTCCAGCAGATCACCTGCGACCTCGACGAGCTGCAACGCGGGGTCGACAAGCTGACCGAGGGCGGCGGCAACGCCGACGAGCGCGAAGCGCAGACGATCGCGCTGACCCAGGCGGTCACCGGGAAGGGCCAGGCAGAGCCGCCCGCCGTGCTGCCCGGCCAGGACGCGCACTTCACCGCACCGACCCGCGTCATCGTGCTCATCACCGACGCGGGCTTCATGCACGGCACCGTCAGCGGCTCCACGTTCCCCACCATCAAGGACACCGTCCGGACCCTGAACGCGTACCACGACACCAAGGTGGTCGGCATCGTCGTCCACACCAGCAACAGCTTCACCAAGGCGCTCGCCGACGTCACCGCCGTCGTCCAGGGCACGCACACGGTCGCGCCCGAGTGGGGAGTCGACTGCGACGGCATCGGCGGTCCCGACGTCGGCCCGGGCGCGCCGCTGGTCTGCGAGACCGAGAACCAGGCGCCCGCCATCGAGCCGGCCATCGTCGCGTTGCTGCTCAACATCAAGGATCCCGGGACGATGGCGTCCGAGGTCGTCGACCCGCACCACGTCGTCGCGCGGGTGGACGGAAGCCTGTCAGGGATCGTCGACCTCAAGCGCGAGAACCACCAGCCATACACGGTGCACGTCACCTGCTCCCCGGAGCAGGACGGTCAGGACCTGCCGGTACGGCTCTACGGGTCGGTCCGCGGCGAGACGCTGGTGGCCGACGAGGTCGTCGTGCACTGCCGCGCGCCCAAGGTGCTGGCCGTGCAGGTGCCGCCGCCCGACCCGCAGGCGGACGCCGTACCCGAGCTGCCGCTGCCGAAGCCGGTGCGGGTCGCGCCCGCCATCCTGGTGGAGCCGCCGCCGGTCCCGAACCTGCCGCCGAACAACATCAACCCGAACGCCGGCCTCTCCCAGGAGGAGGAGAAGCAGTTCCAGCTCGCCACCGTCGGCCAGGACGCCGCCGAGACCGACACCCAAGAGGAGGAGGAGCTGGCGATGAGCGCGCTACCGAGCGCGGAGGACCGGGCCGCGGCGCAGCTGCTGCTCGGGTCGGCGCTCCTCGTCGGCGCCGGTGCGTCCGTGGTGTACGCGTCGCGGCGCCGCACGCAGCAGGCGCTCCGCCGCGCGACCGCGCGCCGCTGACGTCGGGTCAGGCGGCGATCGTGTTCGACGCGACTGCCGCGTAGCGGCCGGTTACGCCCGCGTACCGCGCCTGGACCCGCTGGCCCGCCTTCGCGCCCTTGAAGACCGACCGCCCCGCCGCGTCGGTGACGACCGTCGCCACCTTCTTGTCGTTGACGTACCAGGCCACCGGCTGCTTGGCGAACGGGCGCGGGTCGTCCTCGGTGAGCGTCGCTGTGACGGTCCGGGTGCTCCCCGACGCCTTTACGGCGAGCTTGCCGACGCGGATCGTCTCGGCGCGCACGGTCAACGTGCCGCTGCCCTGCCCGCTGCCGGAGAACTCGTCGCCGCCGTAGGTGACCGCGACGGCGTACGTCCCTGCCGGCGGCGCCGCGTCCAGCGCGATGCGCACCGTGCCGGTGGTGTCCGTCGTCAGCGTGCGCGGCGCACTCTCGCCCGGCACCGCGAACGTCACCTTCCGGCTCGCCAGCGGCGCGCCCGCCTCGTCCTTGACCGTCGCGGTCAGCGTAGCGGGGTCGCCGTACTGCGGGCTGGCACCGGTCACCACGATCGTCGAGTGCCCGAAGCACCGGTCGTCGCCGACCTTCCAGACCGCCGACGCGGGAGGGACGTCCGTGACGTCGGCCGGTCGCCGGACCACGCCGGGCGCGGTCTTGCCGTCGGTCTCCCACAGCTCGGTGCGGCCGTTGATCGCGGTCAGCTCCTCGCCGTCGGCGAGCGGCTCCCCGAGCTGCGCTTCGAGCGAGGCCCGGTCCGCGTACACGTACGCGACGTCCTTCGTCGTGTCGATGCCGCCGCCGAGGCCGCTGAGCGCGGCGCCGCCGCTCGCGGTGCTGCCGACGGACGCGGTCGGGTAGCCGGTGGTCGGCGCGAGGCCCTGCTGCGCGAGCGCCGGGTTGGCGTACACCTGGTCGAACCGCGCGATCTTCCCGCCGCGGGTGAACCACATCACGTAGCCGTACGCCGAGTCGGTCTGGCGGAACGTCTCCGGGATGTCGGCGATCGACATGAACGCGAACACGCGGGTGGCGGTCACGCGGAGCGTGATGGCCTTGATGTCGAGCCCGGGGACGTTGCCGCGCGGGTCGGCGACGTTGGGCACGCCGTTGGCGTCGACGACCTTGTACGTCGCGATGCCGTCGTTGGGGCCGTCGTTGACCCGCGCGTCGCACGTGGCCATGGGCAGCTGCGGCGCCGGCGGGGCGTCACCGTAGGACGGAAGTACGCCGAGCAGCACGCTCGTCCCGACGAGCGCGACCCCCAGTACGCGGCGGGACATGAGGCTCCAGATGGTGGTCGGCCGCCTACTTCGACGGGAGGCAGGTCGGGGTCTTGTCGAGGTACTTGGTGTCCGGCTTCGCGGGCGCCGAGTCGGCGCTGAGCGAGTCGGCGTTGCTGCTCGCGCCGGTCACGAGGATCGACGTCTTCGGCTTCTTCAGCCCGTTGATCGCCGCCCGGCTGACGGTCCAGACGAAGTCATTGCCCACGCGGCGGAACGTCGCGACCGGGCTGGACTGGTTGCTCCCGGCGGTGAGGCCGCCGTAGAGCGCCGGCGGGTCGACGGTGACCACGCTCGGCCAGCGGGCGTAGAACGAGTAGTTGGTGCCACTGACGGTGACGTTGAAGTTCCAGATGGCGCCGCCGCGGAGGTAGTTGTCGTTCTCGACCGCGGCGCTCTTGAGGCGCAGGGTCGCCGTCACCTCGTTACGGCCCGACGAGACGTCGGCCGAGAGGATGTCGAGCGCCGGCGAGCTCAGCCCGAGCGGGTTGATCCTGCCGTCTCCCGGATCGTCGCTGATCTGCTTGCACGGCAACGGCTTCGGCTTGGCCGCCGCGATCGCGGGCACGGTGGGGAGCGCGACGCCGAGAACGAGCACGGCGAGCGCGAAGCGGCGTAACTGCATGGAAGGCTCCGGATGTCTGGGCCGGCGATGTCACGGAACGATTTCGACGTCCGAGCGGCGAGTCCTTTCCCGTCCGGCCGCGTCGTTATTCGGTGGCCGGCCGGAAAGGACAAACTCGGACGCCGCCGTGTGGGGCGGCCGTGACGGGCCGCCCCTCACGGGACGAGGGTGGAGCTAGATGATCGGCTGGTACCCCTCGCAGTCCTGCCAGATCTCCGCGATGTTGGTGCCGGCGCGCTGGTCGATGGCGAGCCAGATGCTGCACTCCGGGTCGTTCGGCTCGATGCTGAGCGCCACGCCACAGCTGGAGGCGGCGCTGGTGTCCCAGTGACCGGTGTCCGTCGGGACGGCGGGGTTGCCGCTCACCCAGTACAGCGTGCCGCTGGCGCCGACCCACGTCGTGCACAGCGAGATGTCGTCCGCCGCGGTGGCCGGGTAGTTCAGCGGCGTCGGCGCCAGGACGGCGACGAGGCCCGCGGTCGCAGCGGCAGACGCGGACGTGACAGCCGCGCCGGAGTGCACGTTGTTGTTGACGTGGACCGAGCAGACCAGGGTGCCGGCCTCGCCGGTGACGAGCGGACCGGCGTTGATGTCGCCGATCTGCCAGCCGGCCTCACGCGTGACATCGGTGGTCGAGTTGAAACCGCACTTACGGCCGACGGGGCCGCCGGGCGGCGGTGCGGCGTTCGACGGCGCAGCGTACGCGGTGGCCATCATCACAGCGGCAACCGCGCAGAGGGCAAGCTTCTTCATTGTCTCTCCCCGCTTCACGCAGCGGCTCTCGCGGTTGGGCGAGAATAGGGGACCGACTGCGTTAACGCGCCAGACCGTACGCTTTGCCGACACACAGCGTCAACGGTGGCGTTTCGCCGCCTGGGCGCGCGGCGTGCCATTGCCCACGCGTCGTCTAGCGTGCCGCCTGGAACCGCCGCCACGCTGCCACTCCTACCGGGTGCGACCCTGCAGCGGCGGCGGCGGCGAACGCGATGGTCGGGAACCACAGCAACCACAGGCCGTCGTCGTCGCCACGTGGCGCGAGCCATCCGGCCGTCAGTAGCGCGGGCGCGGCGAGCGCCGCGCCGGTCACGAGCGGGTGACCGCCGAGCAGGACACCTACCAGGGCCCCGCACACAACAAGCGCGACGATGTACGGCCCGGCGCTCACCTGCGAGCGGCCCTGACCCGGTGCGACTGCGAGCAGGAGCCACGCCGCCGTGCCGAACACGACGCAGAGCGCGGGCCCCAGCATCGCGGCGCGTCGGTTACGGAACACCGTAGGCCCGCCTGCCGCTGTTGAGCTTCACGAGTCATAGCCGACGCTCGGGTCGGCGATCGAGCCGCCGGCGCCATCGAGTTGGCTCACTTCCTAGGCCCCGTACCGATCGAGGACGCGCTCGGCGCGGTCGAGCTGGCGTGGCACGTCGTCGGTGTGGTGGTGGATCTGCCAGGACGTCCACCGCAGCGCGTGGTGGGCGACGTAGGCCCGAAGCACGCGCGGCTCGATGCCGGTGGCCTCGACGACGCCCCAGACCGGTTGATCGTGCCCGTCGAGGTCGTAGGCGAAGCTGACGAGATCGAAGCGGGGATCGCCGGCGCACGCGCCCTCCCAGTCGATGATCCCGGTCAGCGTGCCGTCGTCGCCGGCGAGGACGTTGTCGGTGTGCAGGTCCAGGTGCACGAGTCCGTCGGTGGGGAACCACGCCGGGTCGGCGTCGGCGCCGACGGCCTCCACGCGGTCGAGCACCGCCGCGCTGCGTCGACCCCCGGTGCGCAGCGGCTCGTGCATCGCCCACCCATCCACGCCGACGGTGAGCGTGTTCACGACGGACACGCCCCACGGGCGCATGTCGGGCGCCGGCAGCGGACACTCGACGCCGACCATGGCGGCGACACACTCGACCACCTGATCCACCATCGCCGGTGACGGGTTGCGCACCGACGCACCCGGCAGAACCTGCTGCGCCGACAGCGTCCAGCCGTCGATGACGAGGACGTGTGGGTACTCGGGCACCGGGACGCCGCGTGACCGGAGCTCGTCGAGGCCGGGCAGCAGCACCGCGTAACGGTCGGCAACGGTCGCGTCCGGGAACCACTTGAGCACCACCGGCGCGCCGTCCGGCGCCGTGGCGAACCACGCCTCGTCGGACACGCCGGCCTCGGCGCGAACGCCGAGCTCGAAGCCCAGCTCGCGCAGCCGTGCGCGGTTCACGTCGCCGGTGGCTGCTCGACCACCACCGTCACCATCCCGAGCCGCAACGGCGCCGCGGCCGCCTCGTCACCATGGAAGCCCTCCCGGCCGATCAACCTCTCAACGACGCCCGGCCGGCCACCGAACACCTCGAGTCGCATGGTCATGGCCTTCAGTCTGTCGGAGCCGCAACTCACCGCCGTTCGGAATCGGCGATCTGGCGCGGTGCCGCGTACGTGGCGACCGGCACCGCCCATCGCGCGCACGTCGGGAGGTCAGGCAGCCCTAACATCCGCGGCTGAGATCTCTACCGTTGTGTCACGTCGCGGGGGCACCTTTGCCCGACGTTCCCGCGGGTCCGGTGACGACATCTGGACACGCCTGAACATGAACAAGGGAGGTAGGCGGAGCAAGAAGCAGCAGGTCAGCCGGGCGTCCGGCGCCATCGGGCCGCATCCGCCGCACGATGTCAGCGGGCGTTAGCGCGAGAACGCGGCGATGGGGGTCGCGACCCGAGGTGACGCGCCATCTGCAACAGATCAGAAGGTCGCTGGTGCCGGTCCTCCTGTGCTGACACTCGTGGTTGCCCGCCTCGCACGGCCCCCGACCACCAGGTCGCGATGCGCCAGCACGGCGAGTTGTGGTCGGCCCGGGCGACCCCCCGCACGCCGGTGACCGGCGAACCCCTGCCGCTGTCCGTCGTCAACGGGACCCGTCATCGCACGACCGGCAGGTCTCCCAGTAACCGCCCGAGGTGAGCGACTCGGCGGTCATCGCGATCCGGTACGCGCCGTCGGCGACGTTGACGAGAACAACAGCGCCGTACACGTCCGTCTCTGCAGGCCCCAACTCGGTCATAATCATCGAACGCACCGTCAGGACCTCATACGTACCAATTGGATGAGAGAGCGGATTTCGGCCTCGGCGCCGCCGACAGTTGCCAACCACGTAATATTGTCTGCCCCAGGAATCAAGATCGTCCAAGTCTGCGGCTGGGTTCCTCCGACAACTGGTCCACTACCTTCGTCCGTAGCATTCGACTTGAAAACAATTATATTTGGCTCACCACTGAGCGATACCCGCTGCTCGCCAACGCAATGGTCGGCCATGACGCCGTAGTCTCGGACCACATCGCTCGCTCTGGTCCCACCAACCGAGAACCGATACTCTACTATGACCGAGATCTCTCCCCGATGTGGGCTCCGCTCGAGCCCCACCGTCTCGCGGTCGGAAACAGGCGCCAGCGCCGGGCCACCACAAGTACTGTCGAGTCCGATCGCGAACTGACTGACGTCGAAAACGTGCCAGTCATACGGTGGCACCGAGCTGGGATCTAGGAGAGCACCCGAACGACTGGACAGCGATGGTTCCGGCGACCCAGCGCCACCAGAATGCCCGCACGACGCGACCAACACTGCTGCCATCGCATACAGCCAAACCCGAGGCCACCGCGAACTAGTAGCACAGTTCATCGAGTTAACCTCACGCGTAGTAGTCGAAGTACCATAATGCACTGAGGGTCGCGTAGACGGGGCATACGTCGGGACGCAGAATCCCCACCCACCGGTGGCTCCTCCACAGCTCGTAACAACTCCAGAGCCTGGAAGTTGAACTTTATCAGGATGCTTGCGGTCATGGCGATATACCAAGTGTAGTTAGCCCAAGCTGCGAGTCTTACCTTGGTTGATGGGGCTAGCCAGGAGCGATGTCGGGATGACGGCGTCCATCACGAGCTGCTCGGTCCGGTACGTGACGTCCCCTGAGTTGAACTCGTGCTCACGCATCGATCCTTCGAGCACCGTGGTCGCCGCGAGCACAGAGGAGCGCCCCGGCTACGACCGACTGCTGGCGCGGCGTCGCCCGCGTAAGTGCCACGGAACGTTCGTGACGACGACGCCGGGCTCACGGAGGAGGGCGAGCTTGAGCAGGAGCGCGCTCTGGCCATGCAGCAACTGCTCCCACCAGCGGGTGACGACGAACTCGGGGATGACGACGGTGACGACGTCGTTCTCATTGTCGCCGCGCAGCCGTCGTACGTAGTCGATCAGCGGCCGGGAGAGGTCGCGGTAGGGCGAGGCGATGCTGACCAACGGGATGTCGATGCGGTTGCGGACCCAGACGTCGACTAGCCGGTTCGCCGCGTCGGGGTCGACCGCGACGGATACGGCTTGGAGCGAGTGCGGGCGAATCGACCGGGCGTAGTCGAGAGCTCTCACGGTGGGGATGGACAGCGACGAGACGAGGACGACGGCGTGGTTGCGTGAGGGAAGCACCGGCCGCACGGTCTCTACGCGAATCTCGTCGGCGACGGTTCGGTAGTGGCCGTGCACGGCGCGCATGAGTGCGTAGAGCACCGGCATGGCGAGGACGACGAGGTACGCGCCGTGGGAGAACTTGCTGTAGAGCACGATGCAGAGCACGACGAAGGTGAAGCAGGCGCCGAACGCGTTGATCGCCTTGCCGCGGGCGATAGTGCCGCGTTCGCTCGGTGGTGCGTCGGCTTCCTTGCGCCGCCAGTGGACCACCATGCCCGCCTGGCTGAGGGTGAAGGACACGAAGACGCCGACGATGTAGAGCTGGATGAGCCGGGTGACCTCCGCGTCGAACACCCAGAGCAGCAGGCACGAGAAACCGGCCAGCAGGAAGACACCGTTGCTGTAGACGAGGCGGTCGCCGCGATTGGCGAGCTGGCGCGGCAGGTAGCTGTCGTGCGACAGGATCGACGCCAGCCGCGGGAAGTCCTGGTACGCGGTGTTCGCGGCGAGGATGAGGATGCCGGCGGTGAACGCCTGCACGTAGTAGAACCCGAACGACCCGCCGCCGAAGACCGCGGCCGCGATCTGCGCGACGACGGTCTTCTGCGGTGCATAGGTCGCGGCGTCGGCCAAGGGCTGGCCGTTCGGCAGGATGACGTCGCGTGCATGTTCGGCGACGTGCACTCCCGTGACGAGAGCGAGCACGGTGATGCCGATGAACATGGTGATCGAGAACAACGCCATCACCATCAGCGTCGTCGCCGCGTTCTTCGACTTCGGAGGCTTGAACGCCGGCACGCCGTTGGAGATCGCCTCGACTCCGGTGAGCGCGGTGCAGCCGGAGGAGAACGCGCGCAGCAGCAGGAGCCCGACGGCGACACCGGCGAACGTGTGCTCGGCGTGGACCTTCCACGAGGCGCTCTCCGCGACGAGTGTCGCGCCGGTGGCGAGGCGGACGAACGCCCAGCCGATCAGGGCGTAGATGCCGATCACGAAACCGTACGTCGGGATCGCGAACAGCGTTCCCGACTCCTTCACGCCGCGCAGGTTCATCAGCGTGATGAACACCACGAAGCCGATCGCCAGCGCGACCTTGTGCGCAGCCGCCGGCTCGTAGGCCGACGAGATGGCGTCGACGCCCGCCGCGACCGACACGGCGACGGTCAGCACGTAGTCGATCAGCAGCGCGCTCGCCGCGACCAGCCCGGCGGGAGCACCGAGGTTCTCGTGGGCCACGATGTACGCGCCGCCGCCGCTCGGGTACTCGCGGACGGTCTGGCGGTAGGAGATGGTCACCACGGTCAGCAGGAGCACGACGCCGGCGGCGAGGTACGGCGTCAGATGCAGGTATGCGAGCCCACCAAGGCTGAGGACGAGCAGGATCTCCTGCGTCGCGTAGGCGACCGACGAGAGCGGGTCGCTCGAGAACACCGGCAGCGCCAGCCGCTTGGGCAGCAGAGTGTGGCCGGCATCCTCGGTGTGGATCGGGCGGCCCACGAGCAGCCGCTTGGCGATGCCCGTGCGCGGCTTCGGCGTCAACAAGTCGGTCACGGCGCGATGGTCCGCCGCGCCGTGCAGAGCACCCGCAAAGATCGCGCGCGGTGACGCAAAGAGACCGCAAACGTCGCGGGCATGCGGGGCCACCGTGCGGCACGCTGCGCCGACGATGGACTATGGGGACGTGAGACTCGCGCGCCGCCGCACCGCCGGGTGGGTCGTCGCCGTCGTCGGCCCGCCCTTGCTCACGGCTGCTCTGCTGCGCGTCGCCGGTCCGCCGAACGCGACGAGCGTCGCGTTCGCCTACCTGCTCGTCGTGCTCGCCGCGGCGGCAGTCGGCGGCGTCGGCCCAGGAGCGACGGCGAGCGTCGCGGCGTTCCTGCTGTTCAACTTCTACTTCATCGAGCCGCTCGGCTCCCTGACGGTGAGCGCACGGGGAGACGTCGGCGTACTGGGCGGGTTCCTGGTCACCGCGCTCGTCGTGTCCGCGATGCTCGCGTCGGTTGAGCACCGGCGCGCGGACGCCGAGCGGGAGGCGGCGGACACCCGGCTGCTCTACGACCTCAGCGTGATGATCGCCGAGCCGATCGGCGCCGACCTCGCCGCGCTCGCCGCCGGTGCCGAGCAGAGGCTCGGGCTCGCCCACGTCGCTGTCGCTGTCCGCCGCGACGGCGCGCTGGAGGTGCTCAGAGCGCGCGACGAAGCGGCGCTGCGGGAGGCCGTCGACCACCCGGGGAAGGCCTCCGCCCTCGCCGGTGGCCCGCTCGCGGCGGGCGGCGACCTGGTGCTGGCCGCATTCGCCTCACCCGGCCACGATGTCGACGACCGCCAGCGCGCGCTTCTCGACGCCATCGCGGCGCTCAGCGTCGCCGCAGCCGACCGCGTCGAGCAGCACCGGCAGCGCCGGCACGTCGAGGTGCTCCAGGAGACCGACAAGCAGCGCTCCGCACTCCTGGCGGCGGTGTCGCACGACCTGCGGACGCCGCTCGCCGCGATGACGACCGCCGCGGGCGCGCTGGACGACGCGTCGCTGCCGGCAGCCGAACGCCGGGCGCTCGCCCGGTCGATCGTCGTGGAAGGCGAGCGGCTGGGCCGGATGGTCCGCAACCTTCTCGACCTCGGACGCATCGAAGGCGGCGCGCTGGCGGCCGACCGCGAGGTGGTCCCCGTGGACGAGCTCGTCGGTGTCGTTCTCACGCGCATCCGCCCACGGCTCGGGGACCGAACGCTCGACGTCAGCGTCCCCGCCGACCTGCCGGCAGTGCTCGTCGACCCGACGCAGATCGACCAGGTGCTCGGCAACCTCGTCGAGAACACCCTCGTCCACACGCCGTCGGCGGCCGGGCTCGCTGTGACGGCCCGCGCCGACGGGCGGTACGTCACGATCCGGGTCGCGGACGGCGGACCGGGCATCCCGCCGGAGAACACCGACGCCGTGTTCGAGCGGTTCGTCCGGGGCTACACGTCCAGAGGGTCCGGGCTCGGCCTCGCCATCGCCCGCGCCTACGCCTCCGCCAACGATGCCCGGCTCGACCTCGTCCCGATGCAGTCGGGGACGGCGTTCGACCTGCGGCTCCCCGCCGTGGAGGCGGGATGAACGCGACGATCCTCGTGGTCGACGACGAGCGGCACATCCTCTCGGCCCTGACGTCCAGGCTCTCCAGCGAGGGCTACCGCGTCCTGGGCGCGGCGGACGGCGAGACCGCGTTGGAGATCGCCGCGACGGCAGCGCCCGACCTGGTCGTCCTCGACATGGGGCTGCCCGGCATCCAGGGGCCCGAGGTCGTCCGCCGGCTCCGTACCTTCTCGGTCGTCCCCGTGTTGATCCTCTCCGCGCTGGACCGCGACGCCGACAAGGTCGCGGCCCTCGACGCCGGCGCCGACGACTACGTGATCAAGCCGTTCAGCCTCGACGAACTACTCGCGCGGCTGCGCGCGCTGTTCCGCCGCGCCGAGACCGCTGCAGCGCCGCGGCCGCCTGTCGTCCGTGCGGGCCGCGCGGTCGTGGACCTCGCCACGCGCACCGTCACCAGGGACGGCGAGCCCGTCCGGCTCACGGCCACGGAGTGGGCGCTGCTGGACGCGTTCCTCGCCAACCCGGGCAAGCTCCTCACCCGGCACCAGCTCATCAACGCGGTGTGGGGGTCGTCGCACGGCAGCGAGGCCAGCTCGTTGCGGCTCTACGTCAGCCACCTCCGCCGGATCATCGAGGCGGAGCCGGCGAACCCCGTCCACCTGCTCACGGAGGTCGGTGCCGGATACCGGCTCGTCGGCGTCGAGGAGTTCGTGCTGCCCAGCTGACCCCCCGGTCGCACGACGCCCGGCTCGGGGGCGACCGCCTTGGTGACGGACGCCCGGCGACTTGTCAGGAACGCCGCGCGACCGGGAGAGCTCCGTTCGAAGTTCGTTAGAAGTCGGGCCTCTGGAGGTCCCAACCCCGAGGTCAGACAGCCGTGCAAGCCTCTGACCTGCGACGTTGTGAGCGCGCTCGGAGGGACTCGAACCCCCAACCTTCTGATCCGTAGCCGTCGCCGAGAGCGTCCCGCAGTCTCTTTGATCTTCCTCGTGCTCAGTGGTGCCGGTCGCGCGGTCCGTCCGTGACGTCCCGGCCGGGCCATGATCCCCCAGATCGACCCGTTCGTTAGAACTCTGTTAGAAGGTTGTGGCCTTCGACCGCGAGCGTCCGACCGTGCGTACCGCTCGACGCCTACAACCGCGCCACGCGGTCCATGCACGGCCGCGGTCCGCGACCTCGTCGCCGAAGCAACCCGCGGCGCCCGCTCCCGCGCGGCAGTCCGCCGACTGGTCGACGTGACCCGCGCCCGCCTGCGCCCCCTAACTGACGCGCGGCTACTCGCCGAGCTGGAACTCGTACGCCTGCCTGACGAGCCCCATCACGTACGCGAAGTCGCTCGACTCGTCCAGCGCGACCTCAATGTTGCCGTTCCCCCAGTGGCCCTTGCCGGTGACGTCCCACGCGAGCCGGCGCTCGTCGTGCAGCGCCTCGAACGGCAGGTTGAGCGACAGCCGCAGCCGCGCGACCTGGGGGACGACATCGACGAAGTTCGTCTCGCTCTTGTAGGCGACGTAGAGCTTGAGGAAGTACTCGGTGACCGTCGGATTGAGCGCGAGCACCTCGCCGCGGAACCTCTCGAACAGCGCCCGCCGTGCCGGCGGGAGCAGATTCGGATGGTCCTCGATCGAGAACCCGGTCTCCGGCCGCACCTCCTGGAATTGGGCCAGCGTCTCGCCGTCCAGCACCGGCCGTGGCCAGATCTCAAGAGCCTGCTTCGCCAGGCGCTCCGCGCGTTCCGCGATCTGCACCGCGCCCCACTCCTCCAGCGCACCGAGCCCCCTGTTCAGCCGCAGCGGGCTGTCCTTGAAGCCACCCTCCATGTCGCGCTTCTTCACGAACGGGTGGTCGCTGTACTCGCTGTTGTAGCCGGTGAGCGTGAGGTTGCCGAGGGTGTGCAGGTACCTCGCCTGGTCCTCCTGCCAGTCCGAGCCGAGGGCGGCGCGCCACGCTTCGGAGAGGTTCTCGTTCTGGGGGAGGATGTGCTCGATCGTGTAGTCCTCGATCACGACGTGCTCCTTCCGCCCATAGTTCTCGAGGTGGCGAAGGAAGTACGTCCGCCGCTTGAAGTTGTAGAGGTCCGACGACGTCAGCGCCGCGAAGAACTCGTCGTCGGTCGGGAAGGCGCGGTAGCTCTTCATCCCGAGGAAGTGCGCCTTGACGCTGTCGAGGTACCGGTCCTTCCGTAGCGCCTTCGAGAACGTCGCGAACGTCGTGTTGAGGGAGTTGGTGGGCACGCGGCAGACGGCGCGCCGGAACAGGTATGACGCGGTCAGGTCAACGACGTCGCCGAGCTCTGCCGCCATCAGCGTCCCGAGCTCGTAGTCGGTGTACAGCTCGAGCAGGAACGGGTAGACGACGTCCGCCTTGATCTCCCGCAGGTCGCGGAACGTAGCCGCGAGCCGAGGGTCTCTCTCATGGCCAAGCGCGACCGCGCAGTACCGGCGCGAGTAGTCGCGAAGCTGGCTCAGCAACGGCTCGACCGTCTCGCCCTCCGACTGCACCGAGCGCGCGTACGTCTTGAACGCCTCGTAGATGTCACCTAGCCGCGGGATCTCACCGGTGAGGACGGTCAGGAAGTGACGGACGAACTCGTCGAACTGCTCCTCGTAGACCGCCTGCCCGAACTCCGCCTCCATGGGGCGCCAGTACTTCGCGTACATCGCCTCCTGAACCGACGGCTTGAGCCCCATGAGGACGTAGTTGCGGATCAGGTCCGCCTGCGAGAGCCGCCGCCCCGTGCTGTTCATGGATTCGAAGATCAGTTGCGGGTTGTCGTGCGTACGGTCGAGCCGGATGTCGACAACCGTGAGCTTTGCCAGCCCCCGGCACACCGCAGAGAGGTCGAGCCCGGGCGCGCCGAGCTTCATCCGGAAGAGCTCGAAGTTCGCGGCCACCCGCTCCGACGGCTGCGGCGGGGAGTCCACCTGCTGGACGATCGCCTTGAGCGTCTCCTTGTCGCCCTGCGACAGCAGAAGCTTGTGGAACCTCTCGCCGTCCTCGTCGCTGTTCACCAGGTAGCGGTTGCGGATCTTCTTCGGCGAGAACCCGTCGAGCGGCTCGCGTCCCTCTTCCGGAAGGGTGTCCAGCGCCTGCGCGAGAGCGGCCAGGATCAGCGTCGTCGTCGTGAGCCGTTGCTGGCCGTCGATGACGAGGTTCGGTTCCTGCGAGACGAGGTTCGACAGGCCCTTCTCGACGTGCACGATCGACCCGACGAAATGCGCGTCGAGCTGGTCGTCGTTGCCCGCGCGCACGATGTCCGACCACAGTTGCTCGCACTCGCTGTCGGTCCAGGAGTACGTCCGCTGGTAAATCGGGATGACGAACTGGCTGCCCTTGGCGAGCAGATCCAGCAGCCGCGCCTCAGACGCCTTCAAACGCACTCACCCCGCTTCGCGGCGACCCGCGCCACCGACCCACCCTATGAGGCGAGGTCAGCGACAGCCGAGCAAGCCTCTGACCTGCGACTTCATGAGCGCGCTCGGAGGGACTCGAACCCCCAACCTTCTGATCCGTAGTCAGATGCTCTATCCGTTGAGCTACGAGCGCAGGTGCCGCGTCATGGTAGCCGAGCGCGGCCCCCGTTCCGAACCAGATCAGGTGGTCCGGCGCCGCTCGCCGTAGGGTGGCACGAGTGCGTACGACAGGCGGTGGCGTGCGGTCGGCCCGGCGGATCCTCGTCGCGGCCCTGCTCGCCTGCCTCGCCTGGTCGGCCGTCCAGCTCGTCCGCGCCGCCCTGGACGGGCGGTCAGGGGCCGCGTCGCTGCGTACCGCGGAGACCGCGCTCGCCGCCGGCGACGCGAAGACGGCGCAGGCCCGCCTGACGCGCGCGGAGCGCAGCTTCGACAGAGCCAACGCCGCGGTACGCGGCCTGGGACCGGCCGGCTACGTCCTGCGCGCGACGCCGTTCGTGCGCGTCCAGCTCAGAGCCGTCGAACGCTTCACCCGGGCCGGGCACGACGTCGCCGCGGGCGGGCGCGAGATCGCGACAGCGATCGACGGTCTCGGGGGCAGCGGGGGTGACCCGATCGCCGCGCTGCGGGAGATGCAGGCCGCGGCGGGCACGGCGGACCAGGTGCTCGCGAGCGCCGAGGCGCAGGTCGCGGCGCTGCGCGGCTACCGCCTGGTCTGGCCGCTGTCCGCGCAGCAACGCGAGGTCGAACGCCGCCTGCCCCAGGCGCGCGGGCGGGTCGCCGCGCTCAAGGATGGCCTCAACGCGATGATCCGGTTCGCGGGTGGCGCGGGCCCGCGTCGCTACCTCGTCGTGTCGCAGAACCCGGACGAGGTACGGCCGACGGGCGGGTTCATCGGCACGTACGGCGTCCTCGCGGGGACGAACGGCCGGCTCCGTCTCGAGCGGTACGCGCCGATCGAGAGCTGGTACCTCCCGCGCCCTGCCGCCGCGCTGCCGCTTGCGCAGTCGGCGTCCGCGCTGCAGTTCGCGGTGCCCCGTTCGCAGCAGAGCATCGCGAACGCCAACACGTCGCCCGACTGGCCGACCTCGGCGGCACTGGCCCGCGAGCTGTGGCGGCGCGGCGGGGAACGGCCGGTGGACGGGGTGGTGTCGGTGACCCCGGACTTCCTCGCGCGGGTGCTGAAGGTCGTCGGGCCGGTGAAGCTGCCGTCGTACCCGGACACCGTGTCGGCGGACAACGTGATCCGGCTGGCCGACGACTACACGCACCGCGAGCCGGTCGCGCGGCCGGGCGGGCGCAAGGGGTTCGTCGTCGAGCTGGCGCAGGTGGCATTGCAGCGTCTCGTGAACGCTCCCCGGGCTCAGTGGCCCGCGCTCGGCCAGGCCGCGGGCGCCGGTCTCGCCGCGCGCGAGCTGCTGGTCTGGACGACCGACCCCGAGGTGCAACGCGCCCTCGCCACGCGCGGGTGGGACGGCGCCCTCCCCCGGACCGACGGGGACTTCCTCGCGCTCTCCGAGTTCGCGTACGCCGCCAAGAACGGCCGCGGCCTGCGCCGGACCGTCGACCACACGGTCGACCTCGCGGCCGACGGCTCGGCGCGGGTGACGACGCGCGTGACGATCGCGAACACCGCGCCGGCCGGACCGCTCAACATCGACTCGCAGAGCTACATCACCATCTACGGTCCGGCAGGCGGCACGCTCGCGACCAGCGCGGACAAGCCGGACGCAACGGAGCCGGACCTCGCGGGGCACCCGGCTGCCGGCTGGCTGCGCGCCGCGAAGCCCGGCGCCACGACGGTCATCGACCTGGGCTGGACCGTGCCCCAGCTCCTCGTCACGGAGGGCCGCGACCGGCGGTACCAGCTGCTGGTCGTCCCCACCCCCGGCCACACGGGCGACGTGCTGCACCTGACAGTCCACCTGCCGCCCGGCTGGGCCTGGCGTGACCGCAAACCTGACGGCACGTACTCGCTCGACAACAGCCTGTCAGTGAGCGGGGTACTGGCCCCGCCATAGATCGCTGGCCTTCGCGTCTGCGAGTTGCCTGGGTGCGACGAACGCGGCTAGTTTCCTGGTTCGGGACGTTTGACCGTTTCCAACGACGGAAGGAAGCCGGTATGACATTGGTGACCCGGCTGAGCATCCGGAAGTCCGTCGTCGTGGCCCTCATCGGGTCCGCGAGCTTCGGCGGCCTGCTCTCCCTCGAACGCGTCGACCCCGGGACCGGGCGTAGCACCGCTCTCGACCTCACCCTGCAGGGCTCGCAGCAGTCCGACAACGGCGGCCCCAAGGGTGGCGGTGGTGGTGGGGGCGGCGACCACGGCGGTGGCGGGGGCGGTGGTGGCGACCACGGCGGTGGCGGGGGCGGTGGTGGCGACCACGACGGCGACCACGACGGTGACCACGACAACCATTGCGACGACGGCAAGGGCAAGGACGACCAGAAGAACAAGCACTGCCGTCCCGTCTCGGGCAACCAGGATCCGTGCGACCCGCACCACAAGGACAAGGACTGCGACGACGACCACGGCGACGGTCACGACCACGGTGACGACCACGGTCACGGCGACGACGGTCACCACTAGATCCCACGCGTAGTCCGCACACAGCCCGTCGAACGATCACCCGGCGGCCTGACCGCTCCCTTCGGGGAACGGCCGGCCGCCGGGTGTTTCGTGTCAGGGCCGGGTCTGCCGTGCGGGTCCCCCGGGTCTGCCGTGCGGGTCCCCTCCGCTCAGCAGTCGTCCGACCGCCGCTGCCCGGTCGGTCGCAACGCGGTGGTGAGCACCTCGTAGGCGACGCGCACACCGGACACGAGACCGGCCCGGTTGCTGAACTCGAAGTGCAGCCCGCCGAGCACCCGGGACCGGCCGGCCTCCAGCGCGGCCGCCGAGAAGCTCGGGTACGTCCGCGCCTCCCCCGCCCCCGAGTCCGTGGCCAGCGTGAACCGGACGCGGTCGGTGCAGAAGAAGCCAGCGAGGACCGCCGCGCCCGCAGCACTGAACGAGCTGTGCCCGGACCAGTGCTCCGGCGACGACGCGCTGCCGCCCCGCGCGGTCCACGTGGCGTCCGGCGCCGTGGCGTCGTTGCCATCGGTGTCGGCCTCGTGGATCGCGGTGTCCGGCCGCCACGCCGCGAACCGGTACTTGGTGGCGTACGTCGGCGCGACCGTGTCCGCCAGGGCCATGCTCTCCAGCGCGAACAGCCGTGCGGTCTCCGCGAGCGACAGCGACCGCGCCGCCGAGACGGCGCCGCCCACCTGGAGCCACGCGCCCGGCGGCTGGTCCGTGCCGCCGCCGAGGCTCCAGTACTTGAACGTCGCCGACGCGGCGGGGTCGGCCGTCGCCGCGTTGCCCACGGTCCGGACATCCTCGAACGCGCGGGCGTACTCCTTGCTGGCCAGCGCGGGCGGGCCGCTGCCGGCGTACCGCTCGGGGTCATCGATCGCGAACGGTCGCAGGTTGCGGAACTGCGCCCCGGACCACGCGGCCCGGTACCGGCCGGGGCCGGTCCCCGCGGGCAGCGTGTCGTTCGGCGCGGATCCGTCGTCGGCGCGCGCCGCCAGGACGGCAGCGGCGACGTGGGCACCCCACGCCCTGCCGTCGTTGCGCCGGCTCGGGCTGTCCACCGACGCGAGGTCCTGCGCGAGCCGCGCGTCGTACGTCGCCGCGCGGCTCGGGTACAGACCGGTGAGCACGTCGTGTGCCGCGGTCGCGGCGGCAGCAGTCGGGTCGCCCTGCCCGGACCCGGGCACCAGCGCAGGCTCGCGCGGGTCGGCGGCCAGGCCGTTGACCGCGTCGAAGACGGCGACATCGACCATCGCGTAGAGCCGCGCGGCGGTGGCGTCCCCGCCCTTGGTGTCCCGCACGGTCGCGAACGCAAGGTCGTTCCACGCGCGCACGACCGTGCCGTCGGGGTTGGGCGGGCTCGCCGTCGCCGTCGCCGTCGTCGCGGGCGCGACGGCGGCCACCGCGACCAGGGCGACGAGCAGTCGGCGCATCACGACTGGCCGGTGGTCGGGTCGATCACCTCGACGACCTCGCGGATCACGGTTGCCGGGAAGCCCCCGGCGTTCGCGTGCTCGCGGATCGTCTCCGGGCTGTCGGCGAGGTAGACGCAGGTGATGGCGTCGTCGGTGACGTAGCTCTCGATCCACTGGGCGCGGCCGGCCATGCCGGCGAGGACGCCGTTCGACGTCTTGGTGATCCCGGCGAGCTCCTCGGCGCTGAGCTTGCCGGCGCCCGGCAGCTCTCGTTCGATCAGGTAGCGGTGCACGGTGTTCCCTCCTGAGGTGTAGTGGTTGCGAAGGAGATACTGGCCGAAGGGGGCGAATCTGAACATCGGGCAGATTCCCCATCTTTTGCCGCGGGTCAGTCGCCCGACGTGGGGTCGATGACCGACGAGACGTGGGCGACGCTGTCCGCGGGGAAGCCGCCGCGGCGCGCGTGCTCCAGCACGGCGTCGACGTCGTCGGCGATGTAGACGCAGTAGATCTTGTCGTCGGTGACGTAGCTCTGCTGCCACTGCACGCGCGGGGACATCCCGGCGAGCACGGCGTTCGAGGTGCGGCTGATGCCGCGCAGCTCGGCCGGTGAGAGCGTCCCGGCGCCGGAGATGGCGCGTTCGATCACGTACTTCGGCATGTCCTGCCTCCTCGTTCGGGGTCTGCGGGCAGTCTGGGTCGGCTCCGTACGCGCCGTCATGCGGCGTTCACCCGATGCGAGAGCCGGGGCTACGATCCGCGCGTGGCGGATACCGGGGTGCGCCTGACGGAACTGCTCGTCTCGCTGTCGCTGGCGACCGACCTCGGCTTCGGCCAGCCGGCCGAGCACATGCTGCGCGCGGCGCGCATCGGCATGCGGCTCGGCGAGCGCCTCGGCCTCGACGACGCGCAGATCGCGACGTTGTACGACGTCAGCGTCCTCACCTATGTCGGGTGTCCCGTCTACGGCAACGAGGCCGCGGCGATGTTCGGCGACGACATCGACTTCCGCGCCAACGCCGTGGAGCTCGACCTGACCGGCTTCCCCGCGATGGTCTTCATGCTGCGCCGCGCCGGCTCGGGTGGCTCGGCGCTGCACCGCGCGCGCCAGGCCGCGGGCTTCATGGCGACCGGCGGGCGCGGCCTCGTCGAGCTGATGGCCCTGCACTGCGAGGCGGCGGGCGAGCTGGCGGACCGGCTCGGGCTGAGCGCCGACGTGCGCAGCGGCATCCAGCAGTCGTACGCGCGGTGGGACGGCAAGGGCGTGCCCGGCCTCGCCGGGGCCGGGCTCGCGCTGTCGGCGCGCATCTCGCATGTCGCGGAGGCGTGCGAGGTGTTCCAGCGCACCGCCGGGGTCGACGCGGCCGCCGCAATGGTGCGCTCCCGTAGCGGCACCCACTTCGACCCCGAGGTCGCGGCCGCCGTGACGTCCGACGCTGAGTCACTGTTCGCCGACATCGGCGAGGACACCGTTGACCACGTACTCGACGCCGAGCCCGTTACCCGGCCCCGGCTCACCGACGAGCAGCTCGACCACGCGCTCGCGGCGATCGCCGACTTCTGCGACATGCGCTGCGCGTACTTTGCGGGGCACGGCCGCGGCACCGCGGCGCTCGTCGCCGACGCGGCTCCTCTGGTGGGGCTGTCGGACGCCGACGCGACCCTCGCCCGGCGCGCGGCGCTCGTGCACGACGTCGGCCGGTTCGGCGTTCCCGGCACCGTGTGGGACAAGCCGGGGCCGCTCAGCACCAGCGAGCACGAGCGGATGCGCATGCACACGTACTACGTCGAGCGCATCTTCAGCCGCCCCGAGCCGCTACACCGGATCGGGCTGCTCGCGGCGTCGCACCACGAGCGGATGGACTCGTCGGGTTACCACCGCGGCATGACCGGGGCGTTGCTGTCGACGCCCGCCCGGGTGCTGGCCGCGGCGGACGCGTACCACGCCATGACCCAGCCGCGACCGCACCGGGACGCGTTCACCCCCGACGACGCCGCCCGCGAGCTGCGGCGGGACGCCGACGGCGGCCGGCTGGACCGGACCGCCGTGGAGGCCGTTCTCACCGCCGCCGGCCACGCGGCGAGCCGGCCGCGCAGTAGCGGGCCCGGCGGCCTCACCGCGCGGGAGGCGGACGTGCTCGGGCTGCTGACGCAGGGGCTGCCGAACAAGGTGATCGCCCGCCGACTCGGGATCAGCCCGAAGACCGTGGGCAGCCACGTCGAGCACATCTACACGAAGCTGGGGGTCTCCAGCCGTGCCGCCGCGGCGATGCGAGCGATGCAGCTCGGCGTCGTCGGCGTTGCGTCGGCCGTCGTCGACTGACGGGCCGTGGGCCGTTCGCGAAGGGATCACGGCGTCGTGAGGTCGAGCGTCCAGTGCTGCCCGACGAGGGAGGCGCCGAAGCTCTCGTGCCGCTCCTCGCCGGCGAGCGCGAAGCCGGCGCGCTCGTACACGCGCCGCGCGCCGGTCAGCACGTCGTTCGTCCAGAGGACGAGGCGCTCGTAGCCCCGGTCGCGGGCGAACGCGACGCACGCCGCGACGAGCGCCGAACCCGCGCCGAGCCCGCGCGCGTGCGGCTCGACCAGCAGCAACCGCAGCTGCGCCGTGCGGTCGTCCTTGCGGACGCAGAACACCGAGCCGACCCGCTCCGCACCGGCGTGCGCGATCCAGACAGCCTCGCGTTCAGCGTCGTGGTCGGCCAGGTAGTCCGCGACGATGCGCGCGACCAGCGCCTCGAACGACGCGTCCCAGCCGTACTCCGCGGCGTACACCGCGCCGTGGCGTTCGACGACCCAGCCGTAGTCACCGGGCCCCGGCGCGGCGAGCGTCAGCGGCTGATCGCGGGCCTCGCCGAGGACGCGCCGGATCGTTCCCATCGCCGCGAGCAGCGCCTCCTGCTCCGGCCGGCTGTGCTCTGCGAGCAGCGCCGCGACCGCGTTCGCCGACCTGCGGTCGAGCACCGCGAACGCGCGTCGTCCCGCCCCGGTCGCGCGCACGACCTGGCGCCGCGCGTCACGGGGGTCGCGCTCGCGTGCGACGACGCCCGCGTTCTCGAGCCTGGCGAGGACGCGGCTCAGGTGCCCGCGGTCGAGGCGCAGTGACCTGCGCAGCTCGACCACCGTCGTCTCCCTGCGCGTCGCGACCTCGAAGAGGACGCGCGCCTCGGTGACCGTCCACCGCGTGTTCAGGTAGTCCGGGGCCAGCACGCCGATGGCGCTCGTATAGAAGCGGTTGAACGCGCGTACCTGGTCGGCGAGGTCCATCGCGCGACGGTCCCACAGATCGTTGTCACTGACAACGATCTGTGGGCGTCATCGAGCGCCCCTTGGGACGTCAGAGCACTAGCCGCGCCGTCCGCGACGTAGCAGGTCAGAGCGGAGGCTCCGGGATTTGAACCCGGGATGGGGGGTTACCCCAAACCGCATTAGCAGTGCGGCGCCATAGACCGGACTAGGCGAAGCCTCCTCGCGCCCGGTCGCCCGGCCGCAGCGCCAGATGATAGGTCACGCGGCCCCGCGGCGGCGTAGCGTCAGATCCGACGCCCGCACAGGAGGTACGCGCCATGCGCTGGTCAGGCATCAACCATCTCGCCATGGTCACGCCCGACATGGACGCGACCGTGCGCTTCTACAACGACGTGCTCGGCATGGAACTGGTCGCCACGCTGGGCAACGGCGACCCGAACGAGCCCTACCCCTACCGCCACTACTTCTTCCGGATCGGCGACGCGAACACGCTCGCCTTCTTCGAGTGGCCTGGCATCGACACGGGCGAGAAGAAACCCGCGGGCGTCCCGGCGCCGGGGCGGGAGTTCGACCACGTGTCGTTCAACGTCCCCACGGTCGAGGACCTCCTGGCGCTGCGGGCCCGGCTGGTCGAGCACGGGTACGACGTCACGCCGGTCATCGACCACACGATCATCTACTCGATCTACTTCGACGACCCGGTCAACGGAGCGGCCCTCGAGGCGTCGGTCTGGGTCCGCGACCTGGAGCGCGTCCCGTACTGGGGCGACCCCGAGCCGGTCGAGAGCGCCGTGACCCGCATCAAGGAGCGCGACGCGGGCGCCCAGCCGCCGGGCAACCCGCAGGCGGGCATCTGAGCAGCCGCTGTCACCCATTCGGTGCAACAGACGGTACGTCCGTACGGCCGATCACTAGACCCCTGACCGGCCGCGGCGACCGAATGGAGCACCAGTGAGCGTCCAGCTGCACGAAGCGAGCATCCGGCCCGCGGCCGTGCTGCCGATCGAGGCGGCGACCCGGATCGTGGCGGCGCTGGAACAGCTCGACGTGTCGCGCCGCGGTCTCTGGAACGCGACGCCGGGCGTCTGGCAGCGCTACGACCGCCCGTGGGACGGCCCGTCCGGCAGCCGCGGCAGCGCCGAGCTGGTCGGCTCGATCGCCGTCGTGTACGACCGCCCGCGGCGCAACGAGATCACCGTCTACAAGGCGACGCTGACCGCCGCCGGCCGGCTCCAGGGCTGGACGACCGACAAGATCTGCAACGACGCCCTCGGCTACGCCGGGCTCACACTCGAGAACTGCCCCCGCGACGAGATGACCCCGCCGCCGCGGCCGGACCCGTTCGCCGCGATGCCGAAGCAGCGTTCTCTGACCGAGCTGCTGAACACCGACGTCCGCGAGCTGCTGGGCCGCCGCCGCCAGGACTAGCCCGCCTGCACGCGCGAGGATTGCGGCCGAGCCGCGTCGTTCTGGGCAGCCCCGACACCCAGGAGAACCTCGTGAAGCTCGTACTGGCGACCCTCGCCGTGACCGCCGCCGTCGTGATTCCCGGCACCCCCGCCTCAGCGGCGAACGGGTTCCTCCAGCCCGGCGACTACATGGTGGCGGGCAACGCCGCCTGCACCACCAACTTCGTTTACGACGGCACCGGCTCGCTGGCCGGGAAGGTGTACCTCGGTACCGCCGCGCACTGCGTCACCTCGGTCGGCCAGGACGTCGCCGACGTCAACGGCGTCGTCTGGGGTGACGTCGCCCTGATCGGCGACGCCAACGCCACTGCGCCCGACTACGCGTTCATCGAGGTCCGCGCCGCGCACGTGAGCCGGGTCCGCGCAGCCGTGAAGGGCCACCCGAACATGCCGACCGGCGTCACGACCTCGACCGAGACGGCCGCGGGCGACCTGGTCCAGATCTCCGGCTACGGCCTGGGCTTCGACTTCAGCACCCTCACCGAGGAGAACCGCGAAGCGGTCCTCACGAGCGACAACGCCTCGACGCACAACGTCGCGGGCCCGATCGACTTCGGTGACTCCGGCGGCCCGCTCGTGCACGTCGCGACGGGCAAGGCCCTCGGCATCGTCAGCCGACTCTGCACCGGCGCGTGCACGGAGACCGGCCCGACCGTCCAGGGCCTGCTGGCGCTGGCCGCCGGCCGCGGCTTCACCGTGACCCTGCGGACCGTCTGATGCGGGCCAGGCTCGCTCTCGTCGCGGCGCTCGTCGGCGGCGTACTGCCGTTGCTGCCAGCGCCCGCGCACGCAGCCGGCGGCGTCATGCAGCCCGGCGACGTCATCTCCACCAGCACCGGCGGCTGCACGCTGAACTTCCTCTTCGACGGCATCGGGGCCAACGCGGGCAAGGTCTACTTCGCGACCGCCGCGCACTGCGTCAGCTCGATCGGCCAGGACGTCTTCAACGGCGCCAACCAGGCGTTCGGCGACGTCGCATACATCGGCAACGCGGCGAGCACGGGGACGGACTTCGCGTTCATCCAGGTCCGGGCCGGGTTCGCGGTCAGCCCCGCGGTTAAGGGGTGGCCGCAGTACCCGACCGGCTCGACCGTCTCGACGCAGACCACGGCGGGTGACCAGATCCAGCAGTCGGGGTACGGCACGTCGTTCAGCTTCACCAAGCCGACGCAGGAGCAGCGCAAGGGAGTCCTCGTCTCCGACACCGCCACGGTGTGGCGGTTCGCCGGGGCCATGGACTTCGGTGACTCCGGCGGCCCGCTCGTGCACATCCCGACCGGAAAGGCCCTCGGCATCGAGAGCCGCGTCTGCATCGGCGCGTGCACGGACGAGGGGCCGACGATCGAAGGCGTGCTCGGGCAGACCGCGACCCCGTTCCCGGTGGCGCTCCGTACCGTGTAGCGCGACGGTTTGCAGCATGTCCGACGTGATTGCAGTCCCAAGTTCGAACGGCTGCTCCGCGCTTCCGCGGACCTCGACAAGAGCGACCCCAGGGCATCGGCGACGAGCTGCACGATGCCCTGTATCGGGCACAGGACCTGCGGCCGGGTCGCCGAGACGCCCGGATCTGCCGCGGACTGGGCGGGGGCGTACTGAGTTGCAGACGTGCCGAGAGAGTGTGGGTACGGTCCGATTGTGAGCCACTTGGTACTTCTCAACGGCGCTCCGGGCGTCGGGAAGTCCACGGCTGCGGCCGCCCTCGCTCAGTCGGTTCCCCACATGTCAGTGCTGGACCTTGATGCGATCAAGCATGCACTGCCGAGCTGGACCACCGATCCGCAAGAGGCGGGTTTGGAGGCGCGTCGCGTGGCTGCCGCCGAGATCACCCGACTCCTATCCCAAGGCTCCGACGTGGTGCTCGGGCAGTACCTCGCGCGCCCCGACTTCATCGAGGAACTCGAAGCCCTGGCCACACGTTCGGGAGCGACCTTCGTTGAGGTCATCATGGAGCTCGACGCTCCCGCCCTGGCCACCCGGCTCGCCCGAAGATCGGAGATCTCAACGCGGCCGGAGCACGTAATCAACAACACACTCGTTGGGCCGACGGACGCGGAAGGCTTGGTCGCATCGATCCAAGCCCTTCGAGCCGTTCGACCAAACGCGAAGTGGATTGCCTCGGACAGCCTGGAGACGACCCTCGTCGACATCCGAGCGCTACTGACCTGAGGCATCCGCTTCTGCCGCTGGCCGCGTCCGGTATGGAGAACGGTCATTACCTGCTCTCTCGCATCCGACTAGACGACTCGGGAAGCGGAACCCGGTCGAGGCGCCTGCGAGCGAGCCAAGAACGCAAAGCCGCAGGTCAGAGCGGAGGGCGAGGGATTCGAACCCTCGACAGGGGTGAACCTGTAGCGGTTTTCAAGACCGCCGCCATCGGCCACTAGGCGAGCCCTCCAGGACTCGCATGATCGCAGGTCGGCGGCCCGAGACGGTCAGCGGCGCTTGCCGTCCTCGAACAGCTCGCGCCAGTCCCGCTCCGACACGTGGACGCCGAACTTCTTCGCCGCGCGCCGGATCCGCCGCCACGCCTCGTCGCGTTCCTCGTCGGTCACGCCATCCACCTGGTCGAAGCGGGCGATCGCGTTGCGGACGTGATCGGCGTCGACGAGCGGCTCCTTTCGTTCCTTCGGGAACGCGAACGCGCTGTCCGGCAGACGGTTCTTCTCCGCAGTGCTCAGGGCCATCGCCCGCTCCTCTCACTCGCCACCTGGCTCACCACTACCCCCGCTCCGGAGAGCGATTCACCCAGCGGCGCAGGGGTAGCGGTGGCCCGTCACGAGCGACGAACAGAGGAGTGAACGCCATGGCACGATCCGAGAACCGCGGCGCCCTGATGCGCCAGCCACGGGGCCGAGACCCGTTCCAGGACGTCGAGGTGCTGTACGACGGCATGAGCCGGCTGCTGACGAGCGCGTTCCCGGACGTCGCGCGCATCATCGTCGACGACTGGTCGCTACCGGTCGACATCGAGGAGACCGAGGACGCCTACATCGTCGAGGCCGACCTGCCCGGCGTGAAGGCCGACGACATCACGATCGACGTGCAGGGCCGCGAGCTGCGCATCGTCGGCGAGCTTCGCGAGCGCGAGCGCACCGGCATCCTGCGCCGCCGCGCCCGCCGTTCCGGCCGGTTCGACTACCGGGTGACGCTGCCGGGTGAGGTCGACGCGAAGTCCTGCCAGGCCGACGTCGAGGACGGCGTGGTACGGCTCACGCTGCCGAAGACCGCGACCAGCAGGCGCCAACGCATCCCCGTCGGCAACGGTCACGCCGCCGAGCTGCCGGAGGGTACGCCCTACCCGGACGAGCAGCGGCAGGGCGAGCGCGCGGCGACGACGACGTCGGGCTAACGTGCCGGTGGGCGCGAGCAGGTCTGCGGTCGCTTCGTGGCGAAGCGACCGCGGACAGCCTGCCCCCACCCTCAGGGAGACCCCCCGCATGAAGCGCACCCTGCTCGCCCTGGCCCTCGCCGCCACCACCGCGACCCCGGCGTTCGCCTCGGCTCAGGTCAGCAACGGCATCGTCTACGCGGTCACCGCCCGCAGCGGTGCCGGCCTCACCGCGGCCTGCACCATCGTGGCCGACCGCTGGACCGCCGACTACGGCCCCACGAACGTCTCCGCCGTCGCCGTCTCCCCGGCGGCGATCTGGACCCGCGTGCGCTGCACGGTGACGAAGAACGGCACGACGTACGTCGACACCGAGCGAACCAGCTCGGGCGCGGTCGTCACGATCGTCAACGAGCGCAACGGCACGATCCCGGTCGCGGGCATCCAGGTCTGCGTCGAGGCCGAGAGCCAGCTCACGGTCGACTCGCATCCGGTCGCCAGCGCCTGCGTCTCCGGCTAGCCGGTTGGGTCGGTGTGCCGGGCTCTGCTCGGCACACCGACCCGCTACGGCGCCAGCGGCAACACCACGCGGAACGTCGCGCCCTCCCCCGGCGACGTCTCGACCTCGACGCTGCCGCCGTGCGCGGCGGCGAGGGCGGCGACGATCGCGAGCCCGAGGCCCGCGCCGCCCTCGGTCCGGACGCGCGAGGGGTCCGCGCGGTAGAAGCGTTCGAAGACGCGTTCCGCGTCCGCGCCGGCCAGGCCAGGCCCCTCGTCGGCGACCTCGAGAACGGCCGTCGCGCCGTCGCGCAACGACAGCCCGACGCGCACCGGCGTGCCCGCTGGCGTGTGCTTCAACGCGTTCCCGACGAGGTTGCCGAGCACCTGGCGCAGCCGGTACTCATCGCCGACGACGACGAACGCCACGCCGCCCGGCACGTCCAGCGTCACCGGCCGCGCCGGGTCGACAGCGCGCGCGTCATGGACGGCGTCGACGGCGATGGGTACGAGGTCCACGACGTCGCGCGCGAGCGGCCGCTCCTGGTCGAGCCGCGCGAGCAGCAGCAGGTCGTCGACGAGCAGGCCCATCCGCGCGCCCTCGTCCTCGATCCGCCGCATCAGCCGCGCCAGGTCGTCGGGCGAGGAGGCAGCGCCCTGCCGGTACAGCTCGGCGAAGCCGCGGATCGACGTCAACGGCGTCCGCAGCTCGTGACTCGCGTCGGTGACGAACCGCCGCATCCGTTCCTCGGACTTCCTGGCCGCGACCTCCGACGCCTCGCGCACGCGAAACGCCGACTCGATCTGGTGCAGCATGGTGTTCAGCGCGGCGGCGAGCCGGCCGACCTCGGTGCGTTCGTCGCTCTCGGGCACCCGGCGTGACAGGTCGCCGGCCGCGATCGCGGCGGCGGTGGTCTCGACCTCGACGAGCGGGCGCAGGTTGCGGCGGACGAGGACGGAGCCGATGCCGCCGAGCAGCAGCACGACGGTGAGCCCGATGACGACCTCGACGGAGACGAGCCGGTTGACGGTGTTCGTCTCGTCGGTGACGTCACGAGCGACCGTCGCGACGCCACCGCCGGGACGCGACACGGCGAGCACCCGCCACTTGGCGTCGCCCGCCGTCGAGCCGACGGTGAACGCGCGTTGGAGCCGGTCGTCGTCCGGCGAGATCGCGGGCAGTCGCGGGCCGGCCTGGCCGGCCGCGAGCTGGCTCACCTCCTCGACAGCACCGGTGCTGTCGGTGAGCCGGTGGTAGTACTGCGACGGCGGGCCGCCGCCACCGCCGCGGTCCGGGCCGCGGTCGTGGTCCTCCTCGTAGAAGTGGGCCGTCCCGGCGAGCTGGCTGTCGACCCGCTGGAACAGGTAGCTGCGCAACGCCGCCGCCGTCGCGAAACCCGCGACGCCGAGCGCCGCGGTGACGAGCGCGACCAGCGTCGCGACCAGCTTGAGTCGCAACGGTGTCCGCGACCAGACGGCGGTCACGTCCGTGGCAGCCGCAGGGTGTAGCCGACGCCGCGCAGCGTCTGGAGCAGCCGGGGCTCGGTCGTGTCGATCTTGCGCCGCAGGTAGGAGACGTACGACTCGACAACGTTCGCCTCGCCGCCGAAGTCGTAGTTCCAGACGTGGTCGAGGATCTGCGCCTTGGACAGGACCCGCCCCGCGTTCTGCATGAAGTACCGCAGCAGCTTGAACTCCGTCGGCGACAGGGCGACCAGCACGCCGTCCTTCCAGACCTCGTGGGTGTCGTCGTCCAGCTCCAGGTCGGCGAACGCCAGCCGCGCCGGGTCGGCGGCGTTCGCGCCGCTGTGGCGACGCAGGATGGCGCGGATCCGCGCGATGACCTCCTCGAGGCTGAACGGCTTGGTCACGTAGTCGTCGCCGCCGAGGGTCAGGCCGGTGACCTTGTCGTCGGTCGAGTCGCGCGCGGTGAGGAACAGCACCGGGCACTGCAGCCCCTCGCCGCGCAGCCGGCGGACGACCTCGAAGCCGTCCACGCCCGGCATCATCACGTCGAGGACGAGCAGGTCGGGCCGGCTCGCGCGGGCCGCGGTCATCGCCTCGGCGCCGTCGGCGGCGGTCGTGACCTCGAACCCCGCGAAGCGCAGGCTCGCGGAAAGCAGCTCGCGGATGTTCGGCTCGTCGTCGACGACGAGCAGCCTCGCCTCCGGCTTCGTGGCCGCGCCCGCACCCGTCATCGCCTGTCCTCGTTCGGTCGTCTTGGTGATCGTCATGCTGTCATCGTGCGGTCCGCACCTGGGCGTCGCATCGCCGCTGGCGGTGAGGTTCCTGTGAGCGTCCCCGCCCCGACCTGCCACGCGGTTCTCACGCCGTGACGACCTCGAGGTCGTTCTCCCTGCCCCAGTCGCGCAACGACGCGGCGAGGGCGGCATGCGCGGCCGCGAGCACGACGACGCCGGCGGCGTTCTCCCGCGCGTACCGGCCGATGCCGGCGATGCCGCGGCGCAGCGGCAGCCACCCGTACGCGTCCACGCCGGCCTGCCGCGCGCGGTGCACGGCGACCGCGACGTGGTGCTCGCCGAGCAGCTCGAGCTGCAACGGGTCGAGCAGGTCGCCGTACCTGTCGCCGTCCGCCGACCACCGGGTCGGGCGCACGCTGGAGAACGCGCTGTTGCCGTCGACGACGTAGAAGACGAGCCGGGCGCCGTCGGTCCCCGCCCGCGCGGTCGCCGCCTCGGCGACCTCCTGCCCGTCGCGGACGTCGCTGACGTCGACGCAGGCGACGACGGTGGGGACATGGTCGAGGGTCTGCACGCTCATGGGGTCCTCCTTGCTCGGCGCCGGGCGGTTCCCGGCCCACCCGACCGACCCTCGTCGCGCGATCTGAGCCGTCGCTGAACACCGCCTGCGAGGTCCCTGTGAACGAGGGCACCGGAGCGCGCGGGGGTCGCAAAGCCGGGTCCCTCCCGGCGTGCGCGGTGGATAGTGGAGGGGTCGCGGCAACGGGAGGATCGCCATGCTCGTTCGGGTCGCAAGCTGGTGCTACGCGCGCCGCCGTCTCGTCGTCTTCGTCTGGGTGCTCGCGCTCGCGGGATCCATCGCCCTGTCGTCGGCGTTCGGCGCCGACTTCAAGGCCGACTACTTCGCGCCGGGTTCGGAGTCCAAGGCCGCGGTCGACCAGCTCCAGGCGAAGTTCCCGCAGCGCGCGGGCGACACCGTGCAGGTGGTGTTCCGCGCGCCCGACGGCGTCCGGTCACCCGCCGCGCGGGCCGCGATCGAGGGGCTGCTCAACGACCTGAAGGACGACCCGCACGTCGTCAACGTCGTGTCGCCGTTCAGTGACCGCGGCGCGGCGCAGGTGTCGCCCGACGGCACCATCGCCTACGCCGACGTCGAGCTCGACGTGCAGGGCCAGGACATCGGCGTGGCCGACGCCAAGACGATGATCGGCAAGATCCGCGCGGCCGACGGCAAGAGCGGCGTGCAGGTCGAGGCCGGCGGCCAGGTGGCCGCGGTCGCGTCGCAGGGCGCGGTCGGGTCCGAGGGGATCGGCTTCGCCGCCGCCGCGCTGATCCTGCTCGTGACGTTCGGCTCGCTGGTCGCGATGGGGCTGCCGCTGATGACGGCGGCGTTCGGCATCGGCATCGCGATGTCGCTCGGCGCGGTGCTGCGCCACGTGGTGGACACGCCGGACTGGGCGCCGGCGGTCGCCGCGATGGTCGGCATCGGCGTCGGGGTGGACTACGCGCTGTTCATCGTGACGCGGTACCGCTCCGGCCTCGCCGACGGCATGGAGCCGCGGCAGGCGACGATCGTCTCGATCGCGACCGCGGGCCGCGCGGTGATGTTCGCGGGCTGCACGGTCGTCATCTCGATGCTCGGCATCCTCGTGATGGGCGTGCCGTTCGCGGCCGGCGTGGCGTTCTCCGCGGTGCTCGCCGTGCTGATCATCATGCTGGCGTCGATCACGTTGCTGCCCGCCGTCCTCGGCTTCACCGGCCGCAACATCGAACGCCTGCACGTGCCCTTCTTCGGCAAGCGCGCGCGGGCGTACGACCACTCGTTCTGGTTCCGGTGGAGCCGGTTCATCCAGCGCCGGCCGTGGCCCGCGGCGATCGGCGGGCTCGTCCTCCTGCTGCTGCTGGCCGTGCCCTTCTTCGGGATGCGGTTCGGCTTCCCCGACGCGTCGAACGACCCGAAGTCGTTCACGACGCGGCGCTCGTACGACCTGCTCACGCAGGGCTTCGGCAAGGGCTTCAACGGTCCGTTCCTGCTGACCGTCGAGCTGTCCGGACCCGGCGACCTGCCGGCCGCGACCGCGCTCGCCGAGCGGCTGCGTACGGTCCCCGGCGTCAAGAGCGTGTCGCCGCCGCAGCCGAACCCCGCCGGCGACACGGCGATCGTCCAGCTCGTCCCGACGACGTCGCCGCAGTCGAAGGAGACGGAGAAGCTCGTCGACAGGCTGCGCAACGACGTGCTCCCCGAGGCGACGAAGGACAGTCACCTCAAGGTCCGGGTGAGCGGCCTGGTCGCGGGCGGGGTCGACTCGACGCGGGGCATCAGCAAGCGGCTGCCCGTCCTCGTCGGCGCGGTCGTGCTGCTGTCGTTCCTGCTGCTGCTCGTGGTGTTCCGTTCGATCCTCGTCGCGGTGAAGGCCGCGGTGATGAACCTGCTCTCCATCGGGGCGGCCTACGGCGTCGTCGCGCTCTGCGTGAACGGCGGCCCGCTCGGGAGGCTGATCGGCATCCCCGACCCGACGCCGGTGCCGAGCTTCATCCCGATGATGATGTTCGCGATCCTCTTCGGGCTGTCGATGGACTACGAGGTGTTCCTGCTCTCGCGCATCCGCGAGGAGTACGACCGCACCCACGACAACGGCCTCGCCGTCGCCGACGGACTCGCCAAGACGGCCCGCGTCATCACGGCCGCGGCCGCGATCATGGTGAGCGTGTTCCTGGCGTTCGTGTTCAGTCCGGTGGTGTTCCTCAAGATGATCGGGATCGGCATGGC
Organism: Frankiaceae bacterium; assembly: GCA_030840645.1. Taxonomy (GTDB): domain Bacteria; phylum Actinomycetota; class Actinomycetes; order BP-191; family BP-191; genus BP-191. The sequence continues at coordinate 48,234 of JAVEEC010000012.1, read as the reverse complement.
GGCGGCGATCTTCGTCGACGCGACGCTGGTCCGGATGGTGCTCGTGCCGGCGACGATGGAGCTGCTCGGCGACCGCAACTGGTGGCTGCCCGGATGGCTCGCCCGGCTGCTCCCGGACGTGCACGTCGAGGCGCACGAGATCGACCTGCGCGAGGCGCCGGCAACGGTCGGCTGAGCTCTCAGCAGGGTCGCAGCAGGCGTTCAGGTTCCGTTCAGGACGGCCGGGCAACCTGCTCGCATGGACACCGACACCTACCCGCCCTTCACCTTCGACGAGTCCCCCGACTCCGACACCGTCGTCATCGACGCGCCGCCGCCGGTCGAGCCGCCGCCCGCGCCGCCCGAGGCCCCGGCGCCGCGCGAACGCCGCCGCCCGGGCTACCTCGCCGTCGCCGCGGTCGCGGCCGCGTGCGCCCTCGCGGGCGGCGTCGGCGGCGTGTACGCCGGCCGCGAGCTGGCCCCCGCCCGGACGGTCACCACAATCGGCAACGGCGACGCCGCCGTACCCGTCCAGGCCGCGGTGCCGGGCTCGTACGTCGCCGTCGCGGCCAAGGTGCTCCCCTCCGTCGTCTCGATCGACGTGACGGTCAACGGCGGCCGCGGCAGCGGCTCCGGCGTTGTCATCCGCTCCGACGGCTACATCCTCACCAACAACCACGTCGCGGGTGACGCGACCAGCCTCCGGGTGACGTTCAACGACGGCACCTCGGCGACCGCACGGCTGGTCGGCGGAGACGCCGCGTCCGACCTCGCCGTCATCAAGGTCGACAAGACCGGCCTGACCGCCGCGACCCTGGGGCGTTCGGCGAACGTCAAGGTCGGCGACAACGTCCTCGCCGTCGGCTCGCCGCTCGGCCTCTCCGGCACCGTGACCGCCGGCATCGTCTCCGCGCTGAACCGGCCGGTGAACACCACCGACCGCAGCACGTTCGGCCAGTCGTCGGTGACGACAGTGATCGACGCGATCCAGACCGACGCGGCGATCAACCCCGGCAACTCAGGTGGCGCGCTCGTCGACCTCGCCGGGCAGGTCATCGGCATCAACAGCGCCATCGCGACCGCCGGGTCCACCAGCGGCCAGGCCGGGAACATCGGTGTCGGCTTCGCCATCCCGATCGACCAGGCGAAGTCCATCGCGACCCAGCTGATCGAGACGGGCCACGCCAGCCGCGCGCAGATCGGCGTCTCGGTCGGTGAGGCGACCAACGCCGACGGCACGACGCGCGTCGTCCTCCAGGCCGTGACGGCGGGCGGCCCCGCCGACCTCGCGGGCCTCGCGACCGGCGACACGATCATCGCGATCGGCGACCACCAGGTCACCGACGCGGACGGCCTCATCGCCGCCGTCCGGGCGCACGCGCCCGGCGAGACGGTGACGGTGACGTACGAGCGGGGCGGTTCGCGGCACACTGCGAGCGTGAAGCTCACGGACGCCGCCGCGGGATGACCGAAGCCGTACGCGCGCTCGTCGTCGACGACGACCCGGAGATCCGGGCGGCGCTGACGCGGGCGCTGCGGCTCGACGGGTACGACGTCACCGCCGTCTCGAACGGCCTCAAGGCCCTGGAGGCCGTTCCCGACGTCGCCCCCGACGTCGTCGTCCTCGACGTGATGATGCCGTACGTCGGGGGGCTCGAGGTCTGCCGGAGGCTGCGCGCCAAGGGCGACCGGACGCCGATCCTCGTCCTCACCGCACGGGACGAGGTCGGCGACCGGGTGGCGGGCCTCGACGCGGGCGCGGACGACTACCTCGTGAAGCCGTTCGCCCTCGACGAGCTCCGGGCCCGGCTGCGCGCCCTGATCCGCCGCAGCCGGCCCCCGGAGGACGACCCCGCGCCGGTGACCCTCGCGGACCTCACCCTCGACCCGGAGAGCCGCGAGGTCCGGCGCGGGAGCCGCGCGGTCGAGCTGACGCGGACGGAGTTCGCGCTGCTCGAGCTGCTGCTCCGCAACGCCGGCCGCGTCCTGACGCGCGAGGTCATCGTCGACCGGGTCTGGGGGTACGAGCTGGAGCCGGCGTCGAACTCCCTCGAAGTCTTCATCGGCTACCTGCGCCGCAAGACCGAGGCCGGCGGCGAGCCCCGGCTGATCCACACCGTGCGCGGGGTCGGGTACACCGCCCGCGAGCCGTCATGACCCCGGTGCCACCCGCGCCGTGGTGGGCGCTCGGCCGGTCGCTGCGGTCCCGTCTCGTCGCCGTCGTCGTGCTCGCCGTCGTCGTCGCCGTGAGTGGCGTGGTCGGGGTGGCGTTCCTCACGGTCCGGCGCGAGCTGCGGGCACCGTTGGAGAGCCAGCTGCGCAGCCAGAGCGCCGCCCTGCGCACGCAGGCGCAGCGACAGCAGAACAACCCGTTCGGCATCCGCCTCAACGCCCGGGTCGGCGAGGTCGGCGGGTACGTCCAGGTCCTCACGGCGGAGGGCGAGACGTCGCCGATCACGACCCCGCCTGTCGCGCTGCCGGTCGGGACCGCGGACCTCGCCGTCGCCAACGGCACCCGCGGCCAGGTGCTCCGCGACGTGACGATCGACGGCGCCCGCTTCCGGATGCTCACCAGGCCGCTGATCCCGGGCTTCGCGGTCCAGGTGGCGCTGCCGCAGGCGACCGTGCAGAACCAGCTGCGCCGCCTCGCGGTGGCGTTCGGGCTGCTCGCCGCCGCCGGGCTGGCGCTCGCGGCGGGGCTCGCGTGGGTCGTGTCGCGTCGGGCGTTGACCCCGGTCGTCGGGCTCACCGAGGCGGCCGAGCAGATCGCGGCGACCCGCGACCTGACGCTGCGGATCGACGAGTCGCGGCGCGACGAGCTGGGCCGGCTCGCGGCGTCGTTCAACACGATGCTCGCGGCGTTGCAGCAGTCGGTCGGCGCGCAGCGCCGCCTAGTGGCCGACGCGTCCCACGAGCTGCGGACCCCGCTCGCCAGCCTGCGCACCAACGCCGAGGTGCTGCGCCGCGTCGACGAGCTGTCGCCGGACGTTCGCGAGGAGGTCGTCACCGCGATCGTCGGCCAGGTCGAGGAGCTGACCGCGCTGGTCGCCGACGTGGTCGAGCTGGCGCGCGGCGACGAGCCGGAGGAGGCGCCGGAGGCCGTGGCGTTCGACGAGGTCGTCAACGACGCCGTCGACCGCGCGCGCCGGTACTGGCCCGCCGCGACGTTCGACGTCGAGACCGAGCCGGTCACCGTACGCGGCGTGGCCCGGCGGCTGGAGCGCGCCGTCACCAACCTGCTCGACAACGCCGCGAAGTTCTCGGGGCCCGGCGCCGCTGTCGAGGTCCGCCTCACGGGCGACGGGCGGCTCACGGTCCGCGACAGCGGCCCCGGCGTGCCGGAGGACGCGCTGCCGCACGTGTTCGGCCGGTTCTTCCGGGCCGACGAGGCGCGCGCGATGCCGGGCTCGGGGCTCGGCCTCGCGATCGTGAAGCAGACCGTCGAGGCGCACGGCGGGACGGTGTCGTTGCGCAACGCCCCGGACCGCGGCACGGTCGCCGAGGTCACGCTGCCGCCGGGCGAGTAGGGATCCGCTAGGCGCCGGCGGGCGGGTCGACGTGGACCGGCTCGTTGACGGCCGAGAGGCCGAGCGAGAACGACAGCGTCACCGGCACCATCTTCCGCAACGCCTCCGGCAGCGTGCCGCCCGGCGCGAGGGTCACCGTGAGGACCAGCCTGCGCAGCAGCCGGTCCCTGGTGCCGGTCCAGACCCGGATCGAGGAGTCGGACGCGGCCCGGCCGAGCGCCGCCTTGGCCGCGGCGTCCAGCGGGCGCAGCCCCGCGAGTGCGGGCGTGCCCAGCCGTTCGCCGAGCCGGCCGAGGTCGTCGAACGCCGCCGCCACGTCCAGCCCCGCGTCGATCCGATCGGTCGCGACACCGCCGACCTGACCGCCGTCGGAGAGCCGCGGCGAGCGCAGCCAGCCGTCGATGCGCAGCGAGCCGAGACCGTTCCCGCCGCCGAGGTCGAACGACGTCCCCGCCGGCAGCGCGACCGTACGGCCGCCGCGGACGACGTATGCCCGCCGGCCCGTCGACACGAACGTCGCCTCGTACGTCTTCGCCCCGCGCAGCTCGGTGACGGCGAGGTTCGCGACCGGCAGTCCTGGCTCGCTCGGCAGCGCGAACGGACCCTTCATCGCGAAGCCGACCGGCCCCTTCGCGCCCGGCGACTCGGCCGCCATCCTCAGGTCGAGGGTCGCCGACTTGATCCGGTCCAGGCGGCCGGTGGTGTCGTGCAGCGCGCGCTGCACCGGCGTACCGGCCTGCGCGCAGCTGGTCAGCAGGACGAACGCCGCGACAGGCAGCGCGGCCCGCCTCACGGCGTGACCGTCGCCGTCGGCGCCGTGGTCGCCGCCTCGCTGGACGACGGGGAGACCGTCGGCGACGCGGTCTCGATGGTCGTCGTGGCCGGCGAGCCGACCGGGTCCGCCGTCATGGTCGCGGTCGGTGTCGACGTCGGCGACGCGCGGTCGTCGTCGTCACGGTGGCGGTCGACGGGTACGAGCTCGGTCCGCAGCACGTCCCCCAGCTCGTCCATCAACGCGTCCAGCCGGGTCTGGATCTCGGCGATCGGCAGGTCCCCCTGGCGCAGTCGTTCGAGACCCTTGCGGATCTCGCGGAGGCGCCGCCACCCGTCCTTGGTGAACGTCACCGGGCCGTTCGTCGAGACCACGAACTGGTACGCCGAGGCGAGCGTCTCGCAGGCGGTGCAGTTCTCGTTGACGGCGATGGCGACGTTCTCCGGCGCGACCGTCGACGGGTTGCCGGTGACGAACACGATCTGGATCGCGATGGCGACCGTCTTGCAGTCGGTGCAGGAGGCGTAGGCGATGGCGGCGTTGCCGTTGTCGACCACGTCGCCGGTCACCCGGCGGATGTCGAACACCATCTTGAAGATGTCCGCGCCGTCCTTGGTGTTGACGACGCTGACGATGTTGTTGCCGTCGTCCGCGACGGCCGGCGCCGTCGGCAACGCGACGAACGCGAGTCCCGCGGCGAGAACGAGCGCCGCGAGACGGCGCATCGGTCGGCTCCTCATGCTCGGCTCCTCAGGGCGTCACGGTCGCGGTCGGAGTGGGGGTCGGCGTCGGGGTGGGGGTCGGCGAGGCGCTGGGCGCGGCCGAGGGCGTGCTGCTCGCCTGCGTGCTCGGTTGGGGCGACGCGCCGCCGCCCGCGGTTCCTGGTGTCGCCGAGGCGGAGCCGTCCCCTGTCGTCGTCCCGCTCGGCGCGGCGCTCGGCGGCGGCGCGCCGGGCCGCGACCCGCCGGGCGCCGTCGTCGCGTCGTTCGTAGGCACCGCGCCGGCCCTCCCGGTGGGCACCAGCGCGGGCGTCGTGTCGTGGCGCAGGATCGTCTCGGAGGACGCGACGTAGTCGGTGAACGTCCCCCGCTCACCCGGCTCGATCGGCGCGTACTGCTTGCCCGGCAGCCAGGCCCAGACCAGCAGCCCGAGCAGCCCCGTACCCACGACGAGGACCAGCCCCCGCTTGGCGTACGAGTCGGCGGACCACGCCCACGACCGCCGCCCGATCCGCATGCCGAGCCGCGCGAACGTGTAGACGATCCCGACGAACGGCAGCACGAGGATCAGCATCTGCAACCCGCCACCGACACCGACCAGCCAGTTGCCGTCGCCGAACGCGGCGTGCGCCGTTGCCCACTGCTGCCGTACCGACTCCATGCCGGTGCCGAGCAGGCGGGGCAGGTGCACGAGCAGCAGCGTGAGGTTGAACAGCAGGAACGGCACCACGACCAGCACCCACGCCGTGACGAACAGCCGTACCCACGGCTTGAGGTCGGTGACGCGCTGGTCGGACTTCTTCCACGGCACCATCGACTTGAGGATCGGCCCGATCCGGGTGAACAGGTCGGGCACGCCGACCGCGTCCGCGACGATGTAGTAGCCGTCGAGGCGCAGGAACGGCAGGAACTGGTGCGCCATCTCGACGTGCTGCACGAGGATCAGGAAGAGCAGCGGCTCGAACCGCGTCGCGAAGTACGCGCCCGCCGTCGCCAGCATGAACAGCGCGTTGAAGTAGACGCCGCCGAGGTCGGTACGCAGGCGACCGCGCCTGGAGAGCCGGTACGCGTCGGTGACGTCGGTGTAGAACGCGGGGAACGCGATGTACACCCCGGCGCCCATCACGCCAGGCTTGCCCCCACCGTACCGCAGCCCGGTGGCGTGCCCGACCTCGTGCAGGAACGCCGACACGACGACGAGACCGAACAGCGCGAGGAACAGCGTCGGGTGCAGCACCGTCTGCCGCACGCCCTGCGCGACACCGTGCTGGGTGAACAACCACCAGTCGAAGACCGCGAGCGACCCGAGCGCCGCGAGGATCACCGGCGGGAAGAACGCCGGGTAGAACACCGTCGTCAGCGCCTTGACCATGCGCGGGGAGATGACGCCCTTGCGGAGCTGGAGGGCGAGCAGCGAGTCCGGCTTGCTCATGACCGGCTGCGACCCGTCGTCGTTCGCGACGACGCCGAGGTTGTTCAGCTTCTCGACCAGCGCCTTCGCGTTGCGCGCGGACAGCCGCCGCCCGAACGTGCGACTCGCCTCCGCGGCGATCTCGTCATACGTCCGCCGCCCGTCCGCTGCCTGCGCGACGCTGTACAGCAGCCTGGACAGCTGGATCGTCTGCCCGTCCGCCCGCCGCGCGAGGTACGGCGTCTCCTTGAACCCGGAGCCTTCGTACTCCCCGATCAGCTCGACGCCCTGCGCAACACGTGGCGCCCGCGCATGGACGTCCGGCTGCGGTGGCGCCTGCGGCGAAGGCGCAGCAACAGGACGAGCATCGAGGGACACGGGCGCTCCAGTCTGGTCAGGCCGGGTGGGCGTGCCCGGCCCGCGACTAAAGCTCGGAACGAGCCCTAGCGGGCCGGGTACGCCCACCCGGTCGTGATCTGAGGGAACTACGTCGACTGCGTGATGTCCGCCGTCTGCTCCGCGTTCGCGTACGCGACCGAGTTGTCGGACAGCACGTTCGCGGCGACGGCGGCGTTGATCGGGGCGGCGACGTTGAGGTTGAGGAGCGACATGGCCTCGCGGTCAGGCAGCTCCTCACCGGTCTCCTGGTCGATCTCGGCGTCGGTCACGTCGGTGACGTCGTTCTCGTCACGGATCTCACCCATGAAAATCAACCCCCACCGTTCAGCATCGACTGGTCGATGTTCGGGGCCTGCGTCGCGTCCGCGTACGCGGTCGAGCCGTCGGAGAGAACGTTCGCGGCGACGGCGGCGTTCACCGGGACGGCGAGGTTCGCGTTGATGAGCGACATCGCCTCGCGGTCGGGCAGCTCCTCGCCCGTCTCCTGCTCGATCTCGGAGTCGGTGAGGTCGACCTGGTCCTGCGTCTGGTCCGTCTGGTCCTTCGCCATGAGTGGCTCCTTCGCGGGTCTCAGGTGGACTGGGTGATGTGGGCGGACTGCTCGGCGTTCGCGTACGCCGTCGAGTTGTCGCTGAGGACGTTCAGGGCGACGGCGGCGTTCACGGGAGCGGCGAGGTTTGCGTTGATCAACGACATCGCCTCGCGGTCGGGCAGCTCCTCGCCGGCCTCCTGCTCCAGCTCCTCGTCGGTCAGCTCGTCGCGGACCTCGTTCTCGGCCATCAGCTCTCACCTCTCGTCCGGTCGTGGGCGGCCGCGGAAGCGGTCCGCCGCTGCTGGGTCTGCGTGACCACCGAGCGCTGCGACGAGGACGCCACCGAGGTGGTGCCGGCGCCGTCGCCGGTAGCGATCACGGCGTCGATGTCGGCGGCGATGTTGATGCCGCCGGTCGAGCGGCGGATCGTCCGCCGTACGCGTCGCGTTGCCATGTGTCCGGGTTGCCCGGCTTCGGCCTTACCCGCACGCCAGTTACCGGTCGCGCGAAGTGACACTGATGTGGTGCGCTCTTGACCAGCGCCAAATCGGACACACCCAAGACGTGCACTCCTCCGTCCGCCTCGCGCCCGAGCCCCGCTCGGCTGGCGCGGCACGACGTTTCGTGCAGGACTCGGTACGCGACCTCGTGACGCTGGACGTCGCCGAGGTGGCCGTGCTGCTGACCAGCGAGCTGGTGACGAACGTGATCGTGCACGCCCGGACACCGTTGCGGCTCGACGTCGAGGTCGATGGCGGGGCGGTCCGGGTCGCCGTCGTGGACGACGCACCGCAGCCACCGCGACGGCGCGGCGGGGACGGCGGGCGGCTGACCGGCCGCGGGATCGGCCTGGTCGCGATGCTCGCCGCCACCTGGGGCGTCGAGCCCACGCCGCCCGGCAAGACGGTCTGGTTCGAGCTGCCCGCGTAGACGCGGCCGAGGTTGGGTAGGCGGCGTTCGACCCGCCTCCTCCCGGAAGGGCCGCGACCACCCGTGCCCACCGACGTCGACCGGCTCGCGCGTGACGTGTTCGGCTTCGCCGCGCTGCGGCCAGGGCAGCGCCCGGCCCTCGACGCGGTCCTCGCCGGGCGGGACACCTTGGCCGTCCTGCCGACGGGGTCCGGCAAGTCCGCGATCTACCAGATCGCCGCGCTGCTGCTCGACGGCCCGACCGTCGTCGTCTCGCCGCTGATCGCGTTGCAGTACGACCAGGTCGCCGCGATCCGCGAGCTCGATGTCGCCGGCGTCGCCGCCGCCAACTCCCACGTCGGCGCGGTCGCGCGGCGGGCGGCGTTCAGCGGGCTGATCGACGGCTCCGTGGAGTTCCTGTTCGTCGCGCCCGAGCAGCTCGCGACGCCGGAGGTCGTCCGCGACATCGCGGCCGCGAAACCGTCGTTGTTCGTCGTGGACGAGGCACACTGCGTCAGCGCGTGGGGCCACGACTTCCGCCCCGACTACCTCAGGCTCGGCGCCGTCGTCGAGGCGCTCGGGCACCCCACCGTCCTCGCGCTGACAGCGACCGCGTCGCCGCCGGTCCGCGACGAGCTGGTCGCGCGGCTCGGCATGCGCGACCCCGAGGTCGTCGTCCGCGGCTTCGACCGGCCGAACATCTTCCTCGACGTCGAGACGTTCACCTCCGAGGAGCAGAAGCGCGAGGCGCTGGTGCTGCGCGCCGCCGGCGAGGAGAAGCCGGGCATCGTCTACGCCGCTACCAGGCGCCGCGCCGAGGAGCTGGCCGCCGCGATCACCGAGATCGGGCTGTCCGCAGGCTCCTACCACGCGGGCATGAGGGCCGCCGAACGCAGGCAGGTGCAGGACGCGTTCGTCGAGGACCGGCTCGACGTCGTCGTCGCCACGACCGCGTTCGGCATGGGCATCGACAAGGCGAACGTGCGCTTCGTCCTCCACTACGACGTCCCCGACTCGCTCGACTCGTACTACCAGGAGGTCGGGCGGGCGGGCCGGGACGGGCTGCGTTCGGAGGCCGTCCTCTACTACCGGCAGGAGGACCTCGGGCTGCGGCGGTTCTTCGCGGCGGGCGGCGTCGCCGTGGAGCCGCTGACCCGGGTCGCCCTGCTGCTGGAGGCGGCGGGGGGAGACGGTCCTGTCGACCTGCGGGAGCTGCGTTCGGTGGCGCGGCTCTCGACGTCGCGGCTCTCGGCGGTGCTGGGCCAGCTCACACACGCGGGGTTCGTGCGCGTCGACCCGACGGGCTCGTTGCGGCTGCTGCCGGACCGTTGCTCGGTCGAGGAGGTCGTCACGCACGCGCAGCGCGAGGCGGACACGCGGCGGACGGTGGACCAGTCGCGCGTCGACATGATCAGGGCGTACGCCGAGAGCGCGGGCTGCCGCGGCCGGATGCTGCTGTCGTACTTCGGCGAGCAGACCGGCGCGCCGTGCGGGCACTGCGACCGGTGCGCGGCGGGTGTCGACATCGACGCGGTCGACGGCCCGTACCCGGTCAACGCCCGCGTCGCCCACGCCGAGTGGGGGTCGGGCCAGGTGCTGCGGTACGAGGACGACCGGGTCGTCGTGCTCTTCGACACCGTCGGGTACAAGACGCTCTCGGTGCCCGCCGTCGTCGAGCGCGGCCTGCTCCAGGCCGGCTGATGTACGACGCGATCGTCGTCGGCGGGGGGCCGGCCGGGATCACGGCCACGACCTGGCTCGCGCGGTACCGGCGGAGCGTCCTGCTGGTCGACGCGGGCCAGCAGCGCAACCGGTGGGTCGACAGCTCGCACGGCTACTTCAGCCGCGACCCGGCGTCGCCCGGCGAGCTGCTGGCGGCCGCGTCCGAGCAGCTCGCGGCGTACCCGTACGCGTCGCGGCGTGCCGGCTCGGTGTCGTCCGCGCGGGTGTCGGGCGACGCGTTTGTCGTGACCGTGGACGGGGTCGAGGAGTCGGCGCTGCGGCTGATCCTCGCGACCGGCGTGGAGGACGCGTTCCCCCAGGTCGAGGGGTTCTTCGACCACTACGGCGCCGGCGTCTTCCACTGCCCGAGCTGCGACGGGTACGAGGCCGAGGGGCGCAACGTCGTCGTCCTCGGCTGGAACGAGTACGTCGCGTCGTTCGCCCTGAACCTGCTGGACTGGGCGGCGTCGGTGACGATCGTGACCGACGGGCGGTCGTTCCCCGGCGACGGCTCGGACCTCGCGACGCTGGCGTCGTTCGGCGTCCGCGTCATCGAGGACGTCTGCGAGTCGTTCGTCGGGCCGCGGGGCGGGCTCCGCGCGGTGCGGCTGCGAACGCACGGGGAGGTGCCGTGCGAGCTGGCGTTCTTCACGGTGGCGCACCGGCCGCGCGGCGGGCTCGCGGAGCTGCTCGGGGTGACGTTGTCCGACGAGGGGTGCGTGCTCGTCGACGAGAACGGCGAGACGAACGTGCCCGGTGTCTACGCCGCCGGCGACGTGACGCCGGGGATGCAGCTGATCCAGGTCGCCGCCGCGGAGGGGGCCGTCGCGGGGATCAGCGCGGCGCAGTCGTTGCGCGGCACCCGCGGCGCGCCCTCGTCACCCGAGCCGGGACCCGACCCGGACCTCGTCGCGCCGTCTGAGTGAGCGCAGTGGTCGGCACGGGCGCCGCCGGTCTGACACGATCAGGGCGAGGAGGTTGCCGTGGCCGACTTCGCCGTCGTGGTCTCGCGGGTCGAAGGCGTCTGGGAGGCGTCGATCCTTCCGGAACGCCTCGTCGACGACTTCCCGGGGCTGCTGGCAGCGCTGCGCCAGCAGGTCGGCGACGGCGGGGTGATCGGGCTCGTGAACGTCGCCGACGAGTTCTTCGTCGCCGTCCGCCTGGTCGGCCAGGAGACGCGGATCCTGCTCTCCGACGTGACCGCCGCGGTCGCCTGGGACCTCGCGGCGGAGGTCGTGGACCACCTCGGCCTGGAGCGTCCCGGTGACGACGACCTGGACGACGTCTGGCCCGCCGGCGACCTCGCGATCTTCAGCGACCTCGGGATGGACGAGATGGAGCTGGGCGCGCTGCTGTCCGACCTGGACGCGTACGCCGACGAGACGCTGCTGCTGCTCGCCCGCCGGCTCGGCTTCGCGGAGGCGTACGAGCGGGTCGTCGAGCCCGTCTTCCACTGACCCTTGTTGTCGGCATTGTCCCGGCTTCCCTACGATCCTCTTCCTGCATCTACTCTCCGACGGAGCGCCACCGTGCCGTACTTCGCCGCCGCACTCGCCCGGTCGCCCGAGGGATGGCACGGCCGCGAGGTCGACATGGAGCACGTCGAGGACCTCGACACCCTGGTCGAGCTGCTGCGCGATGTGGCCGAGGGCACCACGGTGCTGTTCTTCCTCGAGGAGGACGACGAGTACCTCGCCATCGTGCGCGTCGACGGCGACGGCGACCCGCGGACGTTCATCTCCGACGACCGGGCCGTCGGCACGTCGCCGCTGGCGTCGTTGGTGATGGAGGACCTCGCCCCGCCGGAGGACGTCGAGGTGGATGAGGACGACGACGAGGGCGTCCGGCCGGACGCCGAGGTCGCGGGCGACGCGGAGATCGTTGCCTCGCTGGGCGTATCGGCGGATGCGCTCGTCGCGCTCTGCGCGACCGAGGGCATGCTGCCCGCGGACATCGTCACCGCGATCTGTGAGAAGGCCGGCTGCGCCGACACCCTCGACCAGATCCGCGAGGGGTGAGCCCGTACGGTTCGCCTGCCGAAGCCGACATCGTCGCGATGCGGGCGGCGTTGGTCGAGGCGCGTTCGGCGCTGGAGCACGACGACGTTCCCATCGGTGCCGTCGTCGTGTCTTCCTCCGGCGAGGTGCTCGGCCGGGGCCGCAACGAACGCGAGCTGCGCAACGACCCGACCGCCCACGCCGAGGTCGTTGCGCTGCGCGCGGCGTCCGCCGCCCTCGGCTCGTGGCGCCTGACCGGCTGCGCGCTGGTGGTGACGTTGGAGCCGTGCACGATGTGCGCGGGGGCGTTGGTGCTCGCGCGGGTGGACCGGCTGGTGTTCGGCGCCGTCGACCCGAAGGCCGGTGCCGTGGGGTCGTTGTGGGACGTCGTGCGCGATCCCCGGCTCAACCACCGCCCGTCGGTTGTGGGCGGCGTTCTCGAGGAGGAGTGCGGCGCCCTGCTCAGGGCGTTCTTCGGGCCGCACCGCGGGCTGCCCGGCTGACGTCGCGCATCCGGTACGCTCCCCCGCGGTGGAGTCGCGTAGTGGCCGAGCGCGCACGCCTCGAAAGCGTGTGACGGTGCAAGCCGTCCGTGGGTTCAAATCCCACCTCCACCGCCAAGTGCAACGCTCTGACCTGCGGGAATGCATCAGGCACGTCGCCCATGACAGCACCACGACAGCACCGACGGTCCGCCTGGCTTCGCTCGTGCCGTCTCCGTCGCGTGGCAACCATGCTCGACACGAGGCGGCAGCTGGTCATTGACGACGCAGAGAGGGGTTATCTCGGGGCTGGCGGTGGGAGCGAAGCCCACCTCCGGCGATTTGACGTCCTCAACGAGTCCAGGCTACGTGGGGTCGCCACCTCGATGCAGAGCGGCCCACATCGGTAGCAAGATCGCGGCGTGGTGACGGGTCGGATCAACGAGCGGCAAAGAGCACTTCTGGAGCGCATCGCCGACGGTCGCGAGCCAGTGACGTCCAGCGAGCACTGGCTCGCCACGACGGTCTACGCGCTGCGGGGCCGGAAGCTCGTCCGCACCGTGCGGACGGCAGGGGGGTGGTCAGCCGAGATCACCGAGGAAGGTCGGTACTACCTCGCGCACGGGCATCCGATGCCACAAGGCTCCGCCGGACGAGTTTCTAAGGTAACCGGACGGACCACGGCGACGCGGGTCGGCCCTGCTCCCGCGCTGCGCATAGAGCCCACCGATCTGGTCAAGCGCCTTGTGGATGCGGCCGGCACCTTGGTGATCAAGGATCCCGATGCTCCGACGCGCTCGGCGTGGCGGTCGGCGATCCACCGGGCGGTCGACGCCGGGCTGGTGCCGCAGGGGCAGGTCCTGCGCCACGCTGGTCGGGATCATGGTGATCTCACGATCCTGCTCGTGGCGAGCGAGGACACCGAGACTGCGCTGACGTTCACACCGATTCTCGTGTCGGACCGACTGGTGAGGCCGCACCCGGCGGTCGTTTCACTACGCGATGCGCCAGACCGGCTCAGGGTGAGTCGAGCTGAAAGGTCGAGAGCCCTGAGGCTCCTCGACGCCCTGTTCAAAGAAGCCGAACGCCGCGGTCACGTGGCCACGCCCCTGACGGATCGCGGCGATGCCGTCGCGACGGTTGCCGTCGACGGTCACGCGTATCCGGTCCAGATACGCGAGCTCGCAACCCGAACGCCGCACGTGCCGACCACGCAGGAACTTGCACAAAAGCAGCGTTCGCCGTGGATGCGCATTGCTGAGTACGACTACCTGCCGAACGGCGAGTTGCAGATCAGCCTGGACAGCAGTGGGCGAGGACGACCCACGGCATGGGCGGACCGGCAGCGCTGGCGCCTCGACGACAGGCTCGCGCACGTCCTAGCAGAGATCGAGGCACGTGCAGTAGACGACGAAGAGCGACGACTCGACCGGCAACGGCAGGAGGACGAAAGACGCAAGCGCCACCGGGAGGCGATCCGGCGCGCCTACGCGCGGCTGATCGAACACAACCGAGCCAGCGCGCTCCGCGCACAGGTCGACGCGTGGAGCGATGTATCTAATATCCGCGACTACTGCGCGGCGATCCGAGCGACACATCACGACAGTGCGTCGCGTACTTCGTCGGAGGAGTCCTGGCTGATCTGGGCTGAGGCGTACGCCGACGGCATCGACCCACTGCGACGATCGGTCACCGGTCCGGACGACCCGCCGCCGGACGCTCAGGCGCTGCGACCGTTCCTCGACGGGTGGAGCCCGTACCTCGACAACCACGAACCCTTGCGATCCGTGCTCGGACTTCAGCCGGATGACGACAACGACTGACCCACGATCCGGTTAACTCGACCTGCCGGCCGTATCGTGACGCAGATCGCACTTGACAGCCATGGGCCAGTAGTAGTGTATTGCGTACCTGACCTCAGCCCCTCGCAGCGCGATCGGAGTACACATGCACACGGTTGTGCAGGTCCCAGCCCTTCGCGGCCGGATGGGCGGACGCGAGTACTACACGCTGTCGATGAAGATCAAGACTGTCCCGAGGTTCTTCGAGTTTCAGAACCACAAGGCGCTCGAACCCGAACAGCGAGCCCAGCGCGTCCTCAACAAGCAACGAGTTCCCGCCATCCGGGACTACCTGCTGCACAACAGCGACGGCTATGTGTTCAGTGCCATCACGGCGAGCTACCAACTGCCTGACGGAGTCGACGAGTCCGAGCTCTTCACACCGTTCGAGCCTGGCGCCGACATCGGGATCCTGAACCTCCCGATGGACGCGGACCTGCTGGTCAACGACGGGCAGCATCGCCGCGCTGGCATCGCTGCTGCGCTCGAGGAAGATCCAACGATCGGCGAGGACGTCATCGCGGTTGTGCTGTTCCCGTTCGAAGACTCTGCCCGGGCCCAGCAAATGTTCAGCGATCTGAACCGCACCGCGAGTCCAACCACCAAGAGCCTGAACATCCTCTATGACCACCGTGACCGCCTGTCGAACATCACCATGGCGCTCACCCGCGCCGTTGACGTGTTCGACGGAAGGGTGGACAAGGAGCGCGCGTCGTTGTCGAAGCGGTCGCCGGCGTTGATCACGCTCGGCTCGCTCCACGACGGGACGAAAGAGCTTCTCGGCGACGTGACCGAGGTGAACGCTGCCGAGAAGCAGGATCTCGCGGTTGCCTTCTGGCAAACGGTCTCCCGGAGCCTGCCTCCATGGGCCGACGTCGCGGCGGGCCGCGCAACGGCACCCGAGGTTCGCGAGACGACGATCGCGACGCACGCCGTCACGTTGCGGGCCATTGGCGAGGCAGGTCGAACGCTTGTCGCCCGACACCCGAACGACTGGGCGACCGTGCTCGCCGAGGTCTTTGCTGCTACTGACTGGAGCCGCACGAACCCGGAGTGGCAGGGAGTCGCTGTGACGGACGGCGACGTCACGAACCGCCGGCAGAGCCAGCGCGACCTCGCGGAGCTGCTGCGCGTGAAGCTCGGTGTCGCGACCATCGACGAGCAGGTCCGCCGGTTCGTCCACGCGATCGCGCACAACCGCGCAGACCTCGCCATGACTGCGCGCCTCCGCGCGGCAGACACCCGTGAGGATGCCATCGCTGATGTGAAGCGTCTCGAGTCCGACGGCCAGTTGCCTGACGGTACGACCGATCAGCTCGTCGACCTGCTCACCGCCGCATACGCGTCGTGAGCGCGGCCCGAGTAACGAGGTCCGTGCGTTCCGCGCACGACCACGCTGGAATATCGAATACCGACGTCGTTCTCGTCGTCCTTTCGGACCTCGGTGGAGGAGAGCGGGCAGTCGATGTCGAGGACGTCGCTGAGGCGGCCTGGCGGGCCGTGCCTGCACGATTCTCGTGGCCGCGTCACCAGCAGTACCCCGATCTCGATGCCGTCGACGTGACCCTTCGGGCGGCCAAAAAGAACGAGCGTCTCGTGACAGGGGCGAAGACGACCGGCTGGATGCTCACCGTAGCGGGCAGCGCCCATGTCGAAGGATGCGAGAGCGCGGTTCGCGCCTACCTTGTGAGCGAGGGGCAAGCTGGCCGGACCGCGAACCGTCGGGAGCGCGGTGGCGTCGACTCATCGGCTGTGCGCCGGCTGACCGCATTGCGAAACAGCCCGGCAGTATCCAAGTACCGCAGCCACCAGCTGGGTGAGGCGACGATCCATGACTTCCTCGAGTTCTACGAAGTCAACCAGTACATGCCCGAGAGCAAATACGCGATCAATCGGCAGCGAGTCGTCAACCTCGTGCGCGATGACGACGAGCTTCGCACCGTCGCTGAAACGCTGCACGAGCGGTTTGGCACCACTTACAGAACCCAACTGATGCGTCTGGAGAGCCGGCCATGACCGAGCAGCTGATCGTGCGGTCGAACGTCGCGCGCGACATTCTCGGTACGGCGGATGACTTCGGCAGCGTGCCCAAGATGATCGTCGAGTACGTGAGTAACAGTCTCGACAACCCCGACGACCCCGCGCGCCCAGTCACCGTGAATGTTGACGTTCGCCGGTATGGAACTTCCAAGACCGTGACGATCTCAGACGACGGATCTGGCATGGACGAAACCGCACTTGAAGGCTTCTTCGTCATGCATCGCGAGAACGCCCAGCGGCAACGTGGGCGCCGAGCCCGCGGCCGCTTCGGGACGGGCAAGTCAGCGGGCTTCGGCGTCGGTACCTCCGTCGTCATCGAAACCATCCGCGGCGGGCGACATTGGCTGGTCGAGCTGACGCTCACTGAGCTCCGTGCTGCGGCGAAGGAGGATCGGCCGCCAATCCCGAGGGTACGCCGCGACGGCCAACCGACCGATCGACCGAACGGGACGACGATCACCGTCGACGGAATCGGGCGTTCGGTCAAGCCAGCATCGATCATGAACGAACTCCGGCGGCGGCTGGGGAGGCAATTGGAGAGTCATCGTGTGTACGTGTCCGGCGATCGCGTCCACCTCGTCGAGCCAGCACCTACGCAGACCTGGACCTTCGTCTCCGCCGAGGACACCGAGGGGGTCGCGCTCCTCGGTGGGTCGCTCAGGTGCGACATCCATGCGGTTGCCCCTGGAGATGTCGTCGACGACTCGATCCGCGGTGTTGTGGTCACGAGCCGGGACATCCCGGTCGCGCAATACGCGGCGACTGGCGACCTCGCAAGCCGGATGTTCGGGCTGTGTGAGGTCCCCGCACTCGAGGACGACGTTTCGACGCCTGGTCCGTTCACCGACCGGCGCGACCTCACGCTTAACCCAGACAATGCACTGGCGGCTGCCGTCGAGGGTTGGGTTCGCCGTTGCCTCGAGATCGCGACGCGCGAGCTGCACGAACAGGAACGAGATCGCCTGCGACGGGCGCGAGACGCAGAGCTCCAAGATGCGGCGGTGCGCGCCGAGGACGTGTTGAATCAACACTACCGTGGCGACTTCAGGATGACGGCCGGAGCCGGCTCAAGCGGCGCTACGGGGGCTCCGGCTGCTGGTGGAACCGGCGACTTGTCGCCCGACCCAGACGGAGACAGTGTTACGCCGAACCCGAGTGGGGTGTCTGGGTACCAACCAGAAACGCGTAGCGATGACCCGCCCGCTGAAGCCGTGGAGGGAGGGGTCTCGACAGAGCGCGAGCATGAGGACACCGAGGCCGCAACGACGCCGGTGCCGCGCGACCCGCTCGGCGACGCGCGGGGCGACGCCGTTGCGGAAGTTCCGCGAATGAGGCGTCGCCGTAGCCACGGCGGGTTCCACATCGACTACAGCAACGCCGGGTCGGGCGCACCCCGCGCGGCGTTCTACCCGAGCGAACTTACGATCGTGATCAACTTGGACCATCCCCTGCTGGCGGCGGTGGTCCGCGATCGTGACCTGTTCCAAGGACTCGCGTTCACGATCGCCGCGGAGGAGTACGCGCAAGCCACCGCCAACGAGTTGCTTGAGAAGAAGCAACTCGAGGACGCATACGAAGCGCTGAACTACGCCCGAACGACCATGGACAAACTGAGCCGGGCCTTTGCCGAGGTCTTCTCCACGCTCGCGGCAGGCGCCGGCAAGGCAGCGGGATAGTCACCGTGCGGCTACCCGACGGCTGCTCGAACCTGACGACAGAGACGGCGGAGAGCGTCGTCGATGCTCATGCCGCCCGGCGGTCGCACCGCGACGTAGTCCGTGCGTCCGGCGAAGGTGCTCACATCACGAGGGCGATAGAGGGCGAGGCCGACACCATTGGCATAGGAGTTGGCGAGCTGCTGCGCATCGCGCAGCGCGAGCCGGAGGTCATTATCGTCCGTGATCCGCAACCCGAATAGCGTAAACACCGCCGGCCGCTGCTGCTGGATCCACGTCGCGATGTCACCAATCGGAGTCACGCCTGCGGTAGCGTCCGCCAGCTTTAGATCGATGACGTTGAGTGCGATCTCGCGGACGCGCTTGGCGGTGTCCGCACTTGCGCGACGACCAATGAGGGGGGCCGATTTTTCATTGCCGGGGTGTTGAGGAGTACCTGCCATCTTCGTCTCGGCAATCACCAGCGGCGGCTTGCTCGGGTCAGATGGATAGCACAAGTCCACGTCGACCCACTCCAACAACACGCCGCGACGTTTCCCGCGCTTAGCAACCCCTACACCGGCGCAACGTTCAAGGAGGCGTCCCATCAACTCGTTAAAGAACAAGCCTTTGTTTTGGTTCTGCCCACTACTGAGATCGCCCGCTGCCTGGACCGCATCGAACGCGCCCATCGCCGCCAGGAATCGGTCCTCGAGGTCCGCGAACCTGTCGATCCCCTCTCGAGGCACGGCCTCTAGAAGATCACGGAAGGGCGGGAACTCGTAAGGATTCTTCACGATAAGCCCGGCCCGCCGTCGCGAGAACGCCCGCGCGCGGACCGCCGCCCTGCCAACGACGCGCGCGCCGTGCGCAACTCGCCGAGTGCCTCGGCGCCAAGGCCGAGCTCCTCGAATAGAAGGACTCGATCGACAGCATCAACGACATCTTGCACCGCACCGCGGCGGAGAGCTCGCATGAGCTTCGGACGCAAGTCGCGTAACCGAATTCCAGCCGGGCCGGCGAGAACCGACGGAGCTGGCACTGGTACGACATCTGCCTCGCGCGGCTCGAGCTTCAACAGCCCCCCGCCGTAGGCACGGCCGACGATCTCGGCACCGAGCAGCGTCATCGAGTTCAAGGACGCGAGGGCGAGAAGATCGCGACCGAGGTGGCGATGGTCGGCGTTGAGTACCAAACCGTGCACTGAGTTCAGGTGGCGGATTCTAGCGCGGTTCGTCGCCAACTGCGCCGTGCCCGCGTTCATGTACGTAACGAACAGATCAGCCAAGGGCGCGAGTGGAACGCGCCACCAGGGGTCACGAACCCGGCACTTATACGCCTCGTGAACGCCGAGCGACTCACCGAGGGCGATGTACGCGCGGGCCGATCGACTTGGGTTAAGGCGCGGGTAGAACAGAAATGCGGCGAGGCCGTGGTCCGCGAGGCGGCTCCAGCCGACATTCGAAAGCGTCGCAGCGCGCAAATGACGCGATCCGGGCGGCGACAGCGGAAGAAGATCGCTTGAATCGAGTCCGAGCTGCCGTGCTCGTTCGCGAGAGAGCGCAAAGTAGCCGTTGTTGCCCGAGACCGCCCCGAGCGTGATCCGACCCCACTCGCGGAGATGAGCGAACTCCGGGGACGCCTCTACTTGCCTGAACCGTGCGAGTCCATTCGCACCAATCAACGCCGAAGTCCACTTCCCTCCTCTATCGGGAGGGGACCACGAGTACGTTCCGAGTGGAAGGCTTGCCAACTCGGAGGCGTCGCGCAACTGAACTAGCTCACAACGATCCGTGGGCCCGATACCGTCAGCAAGTAGGAGTACGACCTCCTCCTGGACTCCCGGAAAGACGCGTTCCTCAAAGAGGACCAGGCGGACGCGAGCGAATCGTCGCATCAGAAATGATCGCACCTCGGCCGCATAGTTGACGCTCAGCAGTTCCGCTGGCAGGACAAGACCGAGGCGGCCACCAGGTCGAAGGAAGAGTGCCGCATGTACAGTGAACGCCGCCCAGGACGACGCGAGACCCGTAAGGCGCACTCCCTGCGCGAGCGCCGCCGCACGACTCGACGCTCGCGCCGGCCCCGAGAACGCTTGGTACCGGATGTAGGGCGGGTTTCCGACCACGGCGTCGTAGCAGGCGCGTGGCGCATAGTGGAAGAAGTCGCCGGGTGTGACTGTCGCAGGTAGACCGGCCAGCTGCATGCGGCCGCGAGCCTCGTCGGCGCTCGGCGCGTGCATCTCGATGCCCGTCAACTGACCCGGATGAGGGGGCGCCCCGTTCAGCGCCGAGAGACGCTCTCCGGCGGCGAGGAGGAACGCCGCCTCGCCGCACGACGGCTCCAGAACCAAGTCGTCCGGACTCTGCACCGCCCACTCAGCAACATGGCGCGCCAACTCGAGAGGCGTGTAAAACGCTCCCCGCGCCTTCCGCAGGGCCGCAGTGTCGGCGATGACGCTCACACTGGAACACTAGGTCCCGCCACCGACACGCCCATGTCGCCACGCCGCGCCGGTCAAGTTAGCGGGATCAGCCGCGGTCCGCTCCCTCGGGATGAGCCCTGAACGAGCGGGCGCCCGCTTCGGCGTCGGGCTCAAGCGCGGCGCGCCGACCGAAACTGTCCGCCGCGCCCGCTCACGCATCTTACTCGTGTACTTACTCGGTGCCGGCATGACCCCATCCTTGCGTGGAATCAGCCCCTCCACCAAAACTAGGCGGTTCAGGAACCAGGGAGACTCATTAGTACACCCGATAGTCCATACGTCTCGTGAGCGAACGAAGATCGTCCGTAGCGTCGATGCGCTTCATAGGCACGAGCCCCTCTGCTTCTCCGATAGGGGGGCACGACCCGTCGATATCGCGGACGTCGACGCATCCCGTCACTGGCGAGGAGGCTGCGGTTGCGACGAGGTACGGCGAACCGTTCCAAACTTGAACCAGACGGCAGTCAGACGCCGTAAAGCTGCCGCGCACCGGGTCGCCGAACCACACCTGCGCCAGGACGGACTTGTCGGCTCGGATATCCACCTGGTCCTCATCCCCAGGCTTCCGGGTTGTCGTGAACGAGACATGTCGCAGCGCGCTGCCGAATATCTCGTAGCACCCGGCGGTCTGTTCCACCACGTCAAGGCCGGAGCCGGCGACATGCCGGAAGGACACCATGCTGCCCGGTTCGACTGTGCAGCGCCGCATCACGAACGACGAGAGCCGCCCACCGAAAATCGCCATTCCGCCCCGCACTCCCGCAACCTCGCCGAGGAAGTCGTCGCGCTGCGCGGGCGGGTCGAAGACCGGTACGGCGGGACGGCCCTGGGATGGCGAGAACAGCCATCGCAGCGGGCCATCGATGTCGCGGTATCGCGCGAGCGCGGCCAACAACGATGCCGGTGCCGGCACGAAGAACGATGGCTCGTGTGGCGTCCAGGCGCCCGACGCAGCCGCCAAGGCTCCACGGATCACGCAGTCCGAGAACATAGCGCCGTCCAACATGCAGTTGACGAAGGCTACGCCAGCAAGCGTGCATTGCAGGAATAAGGTGCCGCGGAGGTCGCAGTTCACGAACGAGACGTTCGTGAAGTCCGCTTGCACCGTGTTCCCTCGCCAGCGCAGATTCGCCAGCACCTTCGTGCTCTCCTGGCCGTCGAAATCGGCCGGCGGATCGGCGCCGGCCTCGGACTGCCAGCGCAGGTACGCGCCGCGCGGCGCCGTCAACGCGTAGATCGTGCCCATCGGACGTTCAAGAACGGACGCCGACCAGGCGGCGAGCGCCGTGCCGAAACCGTCGTGAACCAGAGACACCATCGTGTCGCGCCCCGGTCGGCTGACACGAGCCAGCGAACTCTCCTGGAGCCAAACGAGTGCGAAGACGAATCGGCGGATCTCCTCGATCAGTACCGCGGCGGCGGGCATCCCGAGCATGGCCCCGGAGGTGGCGCCGGTCGGATCGGCGTTCGGGCCCCCGGGCTCCAACTGCCGAACCCAGGTCGTTACGACGTCGTCCGGCCCGAGCGAGTCGGCGCGGCGGGCGATCTCCGCGCGGTCCAATCGCAAGAGCTCGGCCACCTGGCCGGACGGGCCGAACGCGGTATCGACGAGTACGGTGAACAGCGCGCGCAACCGCTCGGGGCTAATCTCGCCTCCAGTCTCCTCGGCACCCTCCGTGAGGCATGCGAGTTGGTCGCCGAGCGTCACCTCGGCCAACTCCACGAGTTCGCGCACGAGCTTGTACCCGGCGCTGGAAAGATGCCGCACGGATCGGGCGACTAACGCAGTGGTGCCCTCGAGCAGGTAGTCGTCGAGGTCCAAGCCTTCGGCGGCGCTGGCTCGCCGGCAACGCTCCAGCTTCACCTCGGCGGCGCGGACGAGTCCAACGACGAACAGCTCGACCGGGGCGTCCTTCGCGCCGAAGGCATCAAGCACCTCCTGCGTAATTACGCCGCCAGGAGCTGACGCGTGCAATGCGTACAGCAGCGCTTGCAGGTGCAGCAGCCCGACCCCGCCCCTGACCTCCTGGGTTGCGCCGTCGGCCGACCCATCCACCGCCTCCCGCCAGTACGCGGCAATCGTCGCCGCGGCGCCCGGCGTGACGACTTGTCGCCCGCGGGCGTTCGGCGCCGTCACGAGCTCGAGTGCGAACCGCGGATCGAGCGGCTCTAGCGGGAAGTGCGACATAGAGAACGCCTTGGCCACGTTCTCAAGCGGACGCATCTCGTGTAGGAACTCGCGTCGGAACGAGACGACGATCTTGATCCGCGTGGCACGGTTCAGGTCGGCAATGAGCGCGAAGAGTCCGTCCCGCATCTGTGGGTCCCAGCGCAGCAGCTCCTCGAACTGGTCCAGGACTAACACGCCCTGCCCGCGGTCCTCCAGGTCCCAAAACAGCTCGGGACCTTCCGCAAGGTCGGGGATCGCCTCGGCGAGCTGGCCTCGCACCTTGGACGCGAGGAAAGCAGCCGGAGTGGCCTGGCGGTCCTCCCTGGTCCAGTCGCGGCACACCGCCACCCGGTAACCGTTCTCGCGGAGCACCGGCACGAGACCGACCTGAAGCAGCGACGTCTTGCCTACCCCGGAAGGCCCGGTGAGGAAGATCAACCGGTGGTCGGTGTCGACCTCGCGCAGGAAGTCCGTGCGATCCCGGTCCCTGCCTATGAGCACGTGCTCGACACCCTGAAACCGGTCGACGTCGTCCTCGCCGAGCGGGCGCGGTCCTGGCCAAGGACACTGGCGGTCGAGCGCCGCGAACGCGCCTCGCCACCTGTCCTCAGTCGTCGTGAGGGTCATGACCGGTCTCCCGCGTATCCGAGTTCACAACCCGTGTCCGGCACCCGGTTGCGTAACCGCTCGACCGCAACGTGTTGGGTGTAGTGGACGAGATCATCGGTGAACTTGGCGCAGCTCGCCTGCACGACGTCGAGCCCGAGCCAATGCAAGATGCTGGCCTCGTCGTCGTCGATGCGCTTGTTGACGGCGACACCGTCGACGTCATTGCGCGCATGCTCTGGCGCCTCGACCGCTCGGGGAGGCATCCCGGACTGCCCGCCGACCGAACGGCTGTCCGGGCTGTCTCCGCGGAACCGACTAATGGTCAGGTGAGAGGTGATCCGGTGCCGGATGGCGGGGTCGGCAACCGGAACACCTAGCACCATCCAGAATCGCGCATGCATGCTGCTGTCCGCGGCGAGCACGTGCGGCAGCGCCCGGCTGGCTCGCTGACTCTGGGTTGCCCGGAACTCGCTCGCCCAGAACAGCTCCGCCTCCGACTGCCGAAGCGCGAGGTACTCGTCGACGGTCACAGCGTGGATCAGGTGCAACTCATCGTCGATCTCGTCGAGGAGGCCGAGGGCGGCGAGATCCTGGCGTAGTTCGGCGGTCGACCGGTCCGCCGCCGCGTCCGGGTCGGGCAGGCGCAGCAACGGACAGCCGTTGAGGTGGATCACGAGCGGGCCCTGGCAGAGCTCGCGGGGGTTGAAGTTCGCGTGCAGCAGCCGCCAGCGCCGCGGCTTCCGCATCGCGGCGAGACCGCCCGACCAGTCTCCGGCCACGTCCGGCTCGACCTGCGCGAGCAGCCAGCACAGGTCGGCCTGGTCGTCGTCCGCGTCGCGCAGCAGGTGCACTGGGACGGCAACGGAGAAGGCCCGCCCCTGCGACTGCGCCCACAGCGCCATCTCGAGCTCGAGATCGAACGACGTGACGAACGTCGACGCGGGAGGCAAGTCGGTGGGATTGCGGGACTCGACCAACATCTCCTGCTGCGCCCAGAGCACTGCCGCGGCCGCGTCGTAGATATGGGCCGGCTGGAACTCCCTGTCCGGGGACTCCACCCGGCGCCGCCACGAGAGTCTGGAAGACTTCTCGAGCAGCTCGCAGACGTAGCCGCCGGGCAGCTTGAGGTTGAGAAACCGCGGCCGGGTCCGCCTCGAGCCCGCGCTCGCGGGGTCGTCGCCGCGCAGCATGAGCCGAAGCAGCAGGTCGGTCCACCCGGGGTACGCCGTCGTATCGCCGACGAGGTAGTACCACGCGATCTCGGTGACCAGCCGAAGATGCTGGATGCTCAGTTGCTTCCTGCCGCCGTTTCCGCTCAGCCCGTCGAGCACCTGCTTGAGCAGATCGCTCACCGCGGGCGCGACTGACTCGCTGTCCGGCTGCGCGCCCAACAGCTTCCGCGCGACCCGGAGCTCGTGGGCGGCCGGCGGGACGAACTCCGCGATGTCGTCGAACTGAGGACCGGGGTCGTCCGGGTCGAGGGTGGCGACGTCGTCGTCCCACCGTCGCACCGCCTCCGGCCGTGCGCCCTTGACGGTGTGGAACACCCTGGTGAGCAGGCAGGCCGCGAGCACCAGCGGCGGTGCGATCGGACTGATCTCGTCGTCGTCAGCCAGCGTCGTCGGCACCGGCGTGTCGAGGCTGCCCAGCCGATCCTCGATCAGCGACTCGGCGAACAACTGCGCCAGGGACGGCGCCGATTCGTCGCCGGGGAGCGACCGGTCGCCCAGTGCGTCACCGACCCGGTGCGCCAGCGTCCGGCCGTCCGGACCCGAGCCGACCTCAACGCACCCCGAACCGAGCACGAAGGTGACCCAGGGCATCGTCTTGTGCCGCCGGTCGCGGCGCCCGAGGATCTGGCAGAGCCGGAACGGCTCCTTCGACCCCTTGGCTTTGAGGTAGCCGCGACGGCCGGAGAAGTCACCCCGCGCCTCCCGCTTCACGGCGTAGCTGGACCACGGCGCGTTCCTGCGCGGTCGGCTGGTCGTCTCACTCGTCGTCATGGTGCGAGCCCATCGTGAGTCGAATCGGTCAAGGTCAGCGCGTCGACGTGCTGCCAGTCGTCTACCAGGCCACGCCAGGTCGGGGTCAGGTCGAAGCCCGTGGTCGTAAGGCGGTCGCGAATGGTGATCCGTGCCACGGTCGCGCCCGGCAGGGTGCAGAGCTCCGGTCGGGTCAGCACGTCGATGCGGCAGGCGTGCGGCTCTCGAACGGCACGCTCGGCCAACGGCGCCGGGTCCACTGACCCAGGCGCGGCACCCGTCCAGTGCACGACCAGGTGGCTGAGCTCCCCGGCATCGCGCGCCTGCTCCCGCAACGGTCGCGCGCGCGGGGCGTCCATACCCATCAGCGCCGCGATGTGCTCGAGCACGAGGCAGCTCTCCTCCGCCTCGACCGACAGCTGGCAGGACGCGTGCGTCGAGCCCTGGAACCTCGGGTTCACCTCGGTGAAAAGCGGTACGCCGCCGGCGACGAGGCAGTCGACGCCGTACGCGCCGAGGTAGCCGTGCCGGCGCAGCCACCTCCCGACCACCACCGTGGTCTCCTCGATTCCGTCGAGCACGTCGTCGCTGAGTTCGGCGACGGCTCCGAAGTCATTGCCGCAGTAGCCGAATGGCCGCGTCGAGCAGCCCGGGATCCCGATGAGCTGCACGGACGCCGGGTGGACCGTTATGCCGTCGTGCCAGGCGACGGCACCGACGTTCACCGGCACCCCGCCGTCGATGAACGGCGCGACGCTGACGTACGCCTCGTCCTGCTCGGGCCACAGCTCGCGCACCTGGTCCTCGTCGTCGACGCGGACAAGGCCGGTGCCCCCTGATGTCCGGCTACGCCGCAGCATCACGGGTCCCGATCGGAGGAACGGCAGGGTCTCCAGCTGCTCCTCGTCTGCGACGTATGTCCAAGGAATGTGCGGCACCCCCAGCCGGCCGATCTCGGTCTCGACCCACGGCTTGTGCTCGAAGGCGGTCTGGTGGTCCTTGAACAGCCCGAGGTACTCACACCGGTCCTGGCGGGCGAAGCAGATCGCCGACAGGAACCGCGACGGGCGGTATGTAAACACCACGCTCGGACGGGCGAGCGTCCGCAGGATCGCCCGACGCAGCTCGCCCGCCGGGCCATCGCGCGGCTCCTCGTCGATGTCATGCGCGTCCAGGTCGACCCGGGTCGCCGAGATATCTTCCAGCGCGAGCGAACGGACCGATGGTCGGCCGCCGTACGACGCGATAACCGAGAAGCTGGCGGACAACTCCGGCAGCTCGGCCGCCGGCTCGACGTCGTCCCCCCGGGTGCCGAACCACACGAGCTGCCGTCCGGCGAGGCGTTCCGAGATCGTCCGGCGCAGCTCGGCCCGGTTCATCGCTCGTCGACCAGCTCTCGGTCCTCGCGTTGCTCGGCGGGCAGGTCCTGCCACCGCCATACGGCGAGCCCACCGTCGGCCTCGATGACGACGGCGTACGGCGCGGCGCGCCCGCGCAGCGACCGGGCTACGACGACCCGGTCGACACTGCGCGACCCGATGGGCAGCGACCGCTCGCTCGACCCGACGAGGTCCTCGCGCCGCACGACGAGCGAACGTCCGTCGGCGCCTTCCACCACCGAGGCGCGGAGCATCACTGATGCCCCGATCGCGCTGTCCGCCACGATCGGCGCGCCCTTCAGATCCGCCGCGGACCCTCCGAACACAGGAGACATCCGGCCCGTGCTCTCCAACCGTACGTTCTGCAGCCCTCCACCCAGGAGCGCGACATCGATCGCCGGTGCGCGTGAGGTCACGCCTCGAACGCCGAGCAGCCGCACCCCATCCGTAGCAAGCGGGAACGGCGATCGCCACGGCGTCAGCGACCCGTCGAGGTTAACCGTCCACACCAAAAGGTGGCGCTCGTCGAGCGCGACGAGGTAGCTCCCGTCTGCGGCCAGCGCTAGGTCTCGTAGCGGCATCTCGCACCAATGTGCGAGCGGTTGCCGGACGGCTCGGTCGCCGAGACGGCAGACCACCTCCGTCGCCGCGGCGAGCGTCCTGAAGTGACCGTCCGCGGTGAACGCCGTCCACGGTCCCTCGACGTCGACGGTCGTCCACGGGGGCGCGGCGGTCGCAGCCGGCGGGGCCAGGGATCGCGTTGTTGTCGTGACCGGCGTGGACGGCGCCAGCGTGCGCAGGAAACCCGCGAGGTCAGAGTGCGACCTGCCGTAGGGGACGGGCGAGAACAACTTCTTGTCGATCCGATCCACCTCGCTCTCCAGGCACAGCCAGAAGTGCCGGTTGGACGACCAGCGGGCGGCGTTGGCGAGCCATGCCAGCAGCCCACCGATGTTCGGGTCGTCACCCCCCTGGCCGACACCCACGAACAGCAGCGACTTCGTTACCGCGACCGCCTGCTGAAGCGCTTGGGTGGGCTGGTCGCGAAGCACGTCCTCGTACGACTTGTTGCCAAACACCACGGACTCCGGCTGCGTCCAGATGCCATGCAGGTGTACGACGCCGTCCGACAGTCCCCGAAATATCCGCTGCATCTCTTCGGGGTCCTGCCAGGTTGCGCTCGGCAGCCCGCGCGACTTCTCGATGAGGCGGTCGTAGTTGGTGGTGGCAACCGGTGCGCCGAGGTCTATCAGCGCTGCGGGAACCTGCGTGTCCACTAGCTCCAAGCGACCCACCGTGTCGCCCAGCCACCAGACGTAACGCTGTCGCCCCAGGGCGGCGGTGATCTTCGTGGCGGCGATGACGAGGTCGCCGGGCTCGCCACTCGAAAGCAGGCTTTGCACGAGGTCACGCCACGCGTCACCCGGCCGGCACTCGGCCAGCACTAGGTCCCTGCCGGACTCGATCAGCCCGCGCCAGGACGCGACGCGGTCGCTACGGCTCGCGGCGAGCGCGACGCCGCAGCCCGCAACGGCGATCACCTGGTTTCCGACTAGCGCCTCGCGCAGCGCATCCTCAGCGTTCATTCGCCGACTCCCAGTGCACTCGTAAAGCCGTCCCCCATGAGGAGCCGCGCCAGCAGCGCGGTGCGGACGAATACCCCGCGGTCGCTCTGCGCGAAGACGCGGACCCGCGGATCCATGCGCGCATCGGCGGAGATCTCGTCGATCACGGGCATTGGCGAGATCACGACGGCGTCCGCCGACATACGGTCCAGTCCGACTCTGGTCAGCGCGTACTCCTGGCGAACGTCGGGTCCGATCCGATCGTCGCCGCGGCCTTCCGGTAGGCCAGTGAGGTAGAGCACGTCTAGGTCGTCGAGCTCGCCGGGCTTCCGCCAGGAGATCCGGCTCGCCAGCTCGGGGCCAACCCCGACGCCGAGGTCGTCTCTCCCCGGCGGCGCGAACAACGCCAATTCTCCGGGCAGGTGCCGGTCCAGCAGCCGGACCAGCGAGTGCGCGCACCGGGAGGTCAGGTCGCCGCAGATCCCGATGCGCTGGCCGGCCACGTCGCCGCGTTCGGCAACGATCGCGCACAGGTCGATTACCGCCTGCGTCGGATGCTCGCCATCCCCATCGCCGGCGTTGACGAACGCGGACACGCATGACCTCCGTACGACCTCGGGATCGAGCCGTTCCGCCGTCCGCGCGACGACGACGTCGACCATGCCACTCATGGTCCGCAGCGTGTCGGCGAAGCTCTCCGCCTCGGACATCCGCGCGCCCCAACGCAGCTCCTGGGTGTCGATCGCCGAGCCGCCGAGCCGGACGGCGGCAACGCCGAAGCCGAGCCGGGTTCGCAGCGACGACGTCGTGAACAACAGCCCGACCACGAACGGCGGCAGGGGGTCGGGCATCACGCCGTGCGCGTAGCCGGCCGCGGTCCGCTGAATCCACTCGACGTCCGGCATCGCGAGGTCGTCGACCGAAACGACTACCCGGCTAGATGACATGCGGGTGTCCGTGGCGGCCGTGCGCGTCACCAGAGCCGGTGGCGGCGAGCGTCAGCGTGTTGTGGGTGCACGGCACGCACGAGGGCCCGAGCGGCACGTCGTAGGACGCCGCGATGTCGCGCGCACGCAGGTACGTCTCGAGCATGAAGTCCGCGGTGGGTGGCCGGGTCGTTGACATCGGCGTAGCCGGGTCAGGGCGGAACGGGCTCAGTACGGGTACGCAGCCCCGCTCGGCGATCGCCCGTACGCCAGCCAGCGTCTGGTCCATCGGTTCGACACCGACGAGCAGCATCGACCGGACCCGCGGGGCACCCATCACCTCGGCCGCCGCTGCAAGGAACGCGAGGTAGTGGTCGAGGCCGAGATCGGCCTTCCACCGCATGACCCGGCGGGCTAGGGGCTGGCTGAAGATCTCGATGTTGATCGACAACTCGGCAACACCCAATTCGTCGAGCCACGCGGCGTCTAGCAGCCCGGCAAGCGGCACCATCATGATGTCGACGTCGATTCCCGCGAACCGGGTGATGACACTCTCGTAGACCTCACGCACGTACCCGAAGTCCTCGTCGTGCGGCGTTCCTCCGGAGATGAGCACGTGGTACGCGGGCTGGGTTTCGTCGGCCAGCGCGCGCGCCACCGATCCGGCGAGTCCGTCGACGCTCTTGCGCCGGTACCGGAATTCGTACGGCAGGTTGCAGAACTTGCATGCGACCGCGCAGCCCTCGATCGGCGAGATCCGCACGCGATCCGAGTGGGTGAACGCGTACGACGTGAACGGATCGCCCATGTCGTCGGACTCGTCGTGATAATCAGGCGGGAGCCAGAACCTCGCGGCCGACTGCACGTCGCGGCCGCGAACGACGAGCGCGGCTTCCTCGACGTCGAGGACATGGCTCGGTTCCTGGACGAAGTTCGAGTTGTAGAGCCCAATCGGGGCGTTGACCCAGACGTCGTCTTCCAGCTCGAGGATCACGCCAGAAGTGGACGCGTAGTCGGCTGGCGTCATGGCCCGGCCCCGGTTGCCCGCGTTGATGTATTCCTGGGCCGCCGGAGTGATGCTGATGCCTGTGCTGAGGATCTCGAACTTCATCCGTTCAGCCGTGGTCAGCATGAGCGCCTCCTCATCGCGCAACCGCCGGGACCGGGTCGGCGACCGACTCGAACAGGTGCCACGCCGCGACGTAGGCGCGGTGTACTGCGGGGTCGCTTCCGACCGATCGAGCAAGGCCCTCGGGAGCGGCGTTGACCATGCGTCCGAGACTCCAGGCGCTCTCGCAGGCACCGGCAGAGCGGCGAACGTATGTCTCGGTGAACTGCGACGGGCTCCCCAACCCGGCGCGCAGGAGGTCGGCCAGGATCGTGGCCTGCCATACCGCCACAGCAATGCCCTGGCCGAACAGCGGATCGAGACTCGCCACGGCGTCGCCGATGGGTAGGAAGCCGGCGAGCGGGTGATCCATTTCGTCGTACCGACGCCACGTCGCCGTTGGTTTCCGGAACAACGTCGCCGGCCCCAGCGGTCGGGCCCGTTCGAGTACGTCGGCGATCATTCCGCTCTCGAGACTGGCGGCGTAGGCGACCAACTCGGCAGGAGTACGCGGAGGAGGGTCGTCAACCGACCCCGACACGGAGACTCGCCACACATCCCTTGCTTCGGGTGAGACCAACCCGCCCCGCGTCCCGGGGTACGTCGGGAATACGAGCCAGAAGTCGTCGCGACCGCGCCAGTCATCCGGCCGACCGAAGGCAGCCGTGACGTACCAGTGGGTGACGGCGTCGGAGTCGACGCGCGGAACGTCCCACCCCGCAGCGCGCAACCAGCTTGTGGCCTGTGAGCCCGACCCGGTGGCGTCTACGACAAGTTCGGCGCCGAGCATGCCGCGCCCTGACGACGTTTCGACGTCGATTCCGGTGATGCAATCACCGTCGCGCCGAACGCCGACGGCACGACCCGTGAGGAACGTAACCCTTCCGTCGTCCACGACCATCGCCCGTAACACGTTCTCGATGAGCGGTCGCGGCGCAGACATGAGATGCCAGCCGAGATCGCGCTCCGGCATCCGCATGCCAAGCTCGTAGACGTGGGTTTGCTCCGACACTCGTGCGCGGCATCCGCCTGCGCCGACGAGGACGTCGCAGTAGCCGGGCAGCAGTCGGTCCAAGTCAAGTTGTGCCCGCCCGAGCAGGTTGTGCAGTTGGCCCGACTGAGGCACGCCGGGCCGCGCTCGGGCGCCGCCATCAAGTGCGTCGCGTTCGACGACGAGTACTTCATCGAAGTGGGACAGGAGCGCCGCCGCGGCGGCCAGGCCCGCGACGCCGGCGCCCAAAACGACCGGACGGTGACTGTCGCGATCACGCAACGCTGTCACCGCCGCCTGGACAGACCAGTGTGAGCGGGACTAGATCCGTCCGAAGCCACACGGCTTCCCCCTAATCACCCAGTCAACGAGCGTCCATCGTGTCGTGCGGCGAAGGACCGCGCCAGGTTTCCTACACATTCGTCTTCTGTCGATCCACGACTCGCGAAGGATCACGAGACCCGGCAGCGCTCCCGGTCCGGCGCATCGACCAACGCCGTCGGCTGTTCCGCGCCCGGCGCAACCTCGGCCGGTAGTGTCGGAAGCTCGGCAGCACCGCGTAAACCTCGCCGGCGGCGCCATACCTCCGGCGCCGCGTCCGTCTGCGCGTTGAGCCGTACTCACATGCCATCCACTGCGTCGCGTCGCACCGGGCCGAGCGCGTGTCGGGCCGAACGGGCGCGGTGGTCGCCGCCGCCGTCACCGCGGGTGCTGGCTCACCCCCGCACCGCCGCAGCGGTGCCTGGCGCCGAGCATGCCGGCGACGCTTGGCAACGTCGACCCGATCGCCCAGATCAACGACCTGATCGCACGCTCCGCCGGCGGCGGACCGGGACCGGTGCGGCTGCCGTTCACGGAGATCTGGGACCACGGCCCCGCGGGTGGGCGGTCACGCGTGCGGCGGCGACCCCCCGACTGCCCGTTGCTGTCTGGGTCCGAACTCCGCCTGGACCCGACCGACGCGCTCGCCGTGTCGCGGCATGTGGGCCCGGCCCACCCGGTGAGCACCATGGTGGCAATCGCCCTACGCAGGGCGGCAGGAGACCGTCCGGTCCGCCGTTGACTTCGCCGTCGGCAATGCGCACAGTCACCGTTGCCACCGTGCTGAAGATTCCGGCGGCTCAACCCGCTGCTATGTTGCCGCAATGGGTGCCTTCGACAGGCTCATGGCAAAGGCGAACGAGCGGCGCGAGGCAAAGGACTCGGCTGCACGCCGGCAGGCCGAGGCGGAAGCGGCGAAGCAGGCAGAGGGGGCGCTCGATCCGGCGGCGCGCATCGAGCAACCGGAGTGGGTCGCTGCGCTGACAGCGAGCGGAGTCGAGTCGGGGGCAATCCAAGCCGTGCTCGACGGCAACGGCGGCACCATATATAGCCCCGCTAGCGGCCCGATGCCGAGCATGCGAAGGGTCGACGTTGGGGCTGTGGTACTCGCAGGCGACAGGCTTGCCTACGCTCTTCGTGGCAACAACGGAGTCGAGGTCCTAGTCCGACGTCGCTCAGAGGTCGACCAGATGCGCAAGGCGAACATGGACGGGTCAGTCTGGGTCGTGTTTGAGAACGACCGTTCGTTCCCGGATCGAGGGAATCAGACCGGCAGGGCCGACAGTTGGGAGATCCGGGCTCCGAACCATGATCCGAACGCGATCCGGACGACTTTTATCCAAGCCGGCTATAGCGTCTGATCCTTTGCCGAGGGCAACAGGGCGACATTGCTGGCCGTGGGCGATCTCGATAGCCGCCCCATAGGAGAGAAGCGTTCTCATTTCGGAGCCGGTGCGGCGAGAACGTATGGTTGGTCCACCGCCGCCCTGGGACGGATGATCCGCTCTCGTTCGGTTGCGTCCAGGACCGCCTCAAGTTCTAATCGATTTGTTCGGTCGGGCCGAGCCTTTTGACATCGCGTTCCGGAGTGTTTCCCGGTTGCTCGTCGGCGAGCGCAGCCGCGTCCGCTCCGGTACGGCGTTGGCGCAGCACTTCCTTGCCGACTGCTTTGACAACCTTACGTCCGGTGCCCGCCGGGTTGACCGCTGCCTTCGCTACTCGCCACCCCTTTATCTCGCCCTTACGGTTGGTGACACCGAACGAATCGATCGCGACCTCTCGCAGCGCATCGACGTCGATCTGCTGCACGACGTCGGCCTGCCGAACTTTCTCGGCCGCTCGCGTGAGTGTGCCCTTGATCTGCCGCGCCGGATCTCGTATGCCCATGCCGCCTCTCCGATGTCCCGTCGACCTCGCCAACCACATCGCCGTGACTGCCGCTGGGTCATACCACCGCATCGCACGCTAGCCGTATACCGGCCTCTGCGGCTACAAGGCGCGATCAAGGTCAGCGGCTTGCAGCGGACGCCAAACGGGATCGACCGTCGCCTTGCCACGGTGAGGGTCGCGGGGTTCGCGAAAAGGCGGGCCTGGCCGGGGCACCCCAGATCCAAGATCCTCGGTGCTGTCGCCGACAGCACCGAGGCTGAGCGGTGCTGTAAAGTACGGACCAAGACGGAGATCGACGAGCGGCGGTCGTGCTCGGATCGACGTTTTCGCAGGTCAGAGCCTTGCACAGGTCGGGTTCAAATCCCACCTCCACCGCAAGATTTCGCCACAACTGCCTTTGGCTTGCGATATTTTATCGCCACATGGGGGCCGGGAAGAGTCAAATCTTCGCCATTCCAGATCATCCGTGCTGTCCCCGACAGCACCGGCCGCACTTCTTGGATGGCTTGGGCTGCGGGTTCGGATAGCGAGCGCCCGCGTTAGAGCCGGCTGCCGTCGGCGCTGATCGTCTGGAAAGCGCCAAGAGCCGGGGCATCGCCGTCAACGGCACGTCAAGGTCCGTTACGCCCGCCGGGTGCGGTCGCTACACAGGATGAGTGACCGCTCCGCTGGCTCCGTACGGACGCCGCTCGCTCGGCGAGCGGACTCCGGCCGTGCTCGCGGTCGCGCTCGCCATTGCGGGCGGGCTGACGGCAGCGGCGGTGATGACGGGGTTCGAGCGGCGTGACGGCGTCGCGCCGCTGACCGCGTTCGCCGCGGTCGCGACGGTGGTCGCGTGGCGTGCGCATCCGGCGGCGTCGGCGCTGTCGGGGTTCCTCGTGGCGTCGTTCTGGAACTTCCTGTGCCTCCGCCCGTACGCCGTGCTGCACGCCAACGGCCGCGTCGCGGTAGGAACCGCGATCGTCACCGCCGCCCCGTTGGTCGTATCGCTCGGGCGCGAGGGCGTCGCGTGGGTGACCGAACAGGGGGTGCGCCGTGGCTGACGTCGGCGCGCTGGCGCTGGTGGTTGCGCTGTTCGCGCTGGTGTTCGCGGTCCTTCGAGGGATGGAGCGTCTGTGACGTTCGACAACGGCGTCGGGGTCGTCGTCGCGCTGCTGCTGGTCGGCTACCTGGTGGCCGCGCTGCTGTTCCCTGAGCGGTTCTGATGGCGGGCTGGGCGCAGCTCGGGCTGCTCGTCGCGTTGCTGGGTGTGGCCTGGCGGCCGGTCGGGGACTACCTGGCGCGGGTCTACGCGAGCGAGCGGCACTGGCGGGCCGAACGCGTCGTCTACCGCGTCTGCGGGATCGACCCGGCGTCGGAGCAGCGATGGAGCGTCTACGGTGCGTCGTTGCTCGCGTTCTCGGCGGTGTCGGTGGTGCTGCTGTTCATCCTCCAGCGCGTGCAGCCGTCACTGCCGCTGTCGCTGGGCCACGACGGCGTGCCGCCTGCGCTCGCGTTCAACACGGCGGTGTCGTTCGTGACGAACACGAACTGGCAGGCGTACGCGGGCGAGTCGACGATGGGCCACCTCGTGCAGATGGCGGGCCTGGCGGTGCAGAACTTCGCCTCGGCCGCCGTCGGCCTGGCGGTGGCGGTCGCGCTGATTCGGGGGCTCGCCCGGTCGAAGGCGGGGACGATCGGCAACTTCTGGGTCGACCTGGTCCGCGGCTGCGTGCGGGTGCTGCTGCCGTTCGCGTTCGTCGCGGCGGTGGTGCTGATGGCGACGGGCGTGGTGCAGAACCTGCACGGCGACCGGTCGGTGACGACGGTGACGCAGACGGCGCAGGTCGTGCCGGGCGGGCCGGTCGCGTCGCAGGAGGCGATCAAGGAGCTGGGTACGAACGGCGGCGGCTTCTACAACGCGAACTCGGCGCACCCGTTCGAGAACCCGACGCCGCTGTCGAACCTGGTCGAGATGTTCCTGCTGCTGGTGATCCCGTTCAGCCTGACCCGGACGTTCGGCGTGCTCGTCGGGGACAAGCGGCAGGGGTACGCGGTCCTCGCGGTGATGGCGCTGCTGTGGGGCGCCGGCGTCGGGGCGACGTGGGCCGCGGAACGGGCTGGCCACGACGCCGTCCCGCGCGCCGCGACGGCCGCGGCCGAGGGCAAGGAGGTGCGGTTCGGCGTCCCGGCGTCGGCGCTGTTCGCGGCGTCGACCACCTCGACGTCGACGGGCGCGGTCATCGCGGCCCACGACTCGTTCACGTCGCTCGGTGGTGGCGTGCTGCTGTTCGGGATGATGCTCGGTGAGGTCACGCCCGGCGGAGTGGGGTCGGGCTTGTACGGCGTCCTCGTCCTCGCGATCCTGTCGGTGTTCATCGCCGGGCTGATGGTCGGGCGGACGCCGGAGTACCTGGGCAAGAAGATCACTGGGCTCGAGATCAAGCTGGTGTCGCTCTACATCCTCGTGACGCCGGCGATCGTGCTCG
The DNA here is from genome assembly GCA_030840645.1 of Frankiaceae bacterium. Classification (GTDB taxonomy): domain Bacteria; phylum Actinomycetota; class Actinomycetes; order BP-191; family BP-191; genus BP-191. Next base: position 12,355 of record JAVEEC010000012.1, on the reverse strand, counting down.
TCGGTACGTCGGTCGCGGCGGCGTTGCCGTCGGCGCGCACGTCGCTGGCGAACGGTGGCCCGCACGGCTTCTCCGAGCTGCTGTACGCCTTTACGTCGGCGGGCAACAACAACGGCTCGGCGTTCGGCGGGCTCAACGCGAACACCGGCTTCTTCAACGTCGCTCTCGGGGTCGCGATGCTGCTCGGCCGGTTCCTGCCGATCGTGCTCGTCCTCGCGTTGGCGGGTGCGCTGGCGAAGCAGCAGCCGGTCCCCGTGACGGCCGGGACGCTGCCCACGCACCGGACGCTGTTCGTCGGGCTGCTGGTCGGCGTGATCCTCGTCGTGACCGGTCTCACGTACTTCCCGGCACTCTCGCTCGGTCCGCTCGCGGAGGGGCTGCGATGACGCTCGACCGCACACTCGTCATCGCGTCGCTACCGGACGCGGCCCGCAAGCTCAACCCGCGCACGCTGTGGCGGAACCCGGTCATGTTCGTCGTCGAGGTCGGCTCGCTGCTGGTGACCGTGCAGTTGCTCCGCGACTTCTCGGTGTTCGCGCTGCTCATCGCCGTCTGGCTGTGGCTCACCGTGCTGTTCGCGAACGCCGCCGAGGCCGTTGCCGAGGGACGCGGCAAGGCGCAGGCGGCGACGTTGCGCAAGACGAAGACCGAGACGGTTGCGCGGCGGCTGCGCCCGGACGGCGGGGAGGAGCAGGTCGCGGCGAGTTCGCTCGCCCTCGGCGACCGCTGCGTGGTCGAGGCGGGGCAGACGATCCCCGGCGACGGCGACGTTGTCGAGGGCGTCGCCAGCGTGGACGAGTCGGCGATCACCGGCGAGTCCGCGCCGGTCATCCGCGAGTCAGGCGGCGACCGTTCGTCGGTCACCGGCGGGACGAAGGTGCTCTCCGACCGGATCGTCGTGCGGATCACTGCGCGGCCCGGGGAGACGTTCATCGACCGGATGATCGCGCTCGTCGAGGGCGCGTCGCGGCAGAAGACGCCGAACGAGATCGCACTGAACATCCTGCTGGCGGCGCTGACGATCGTCTTCCTGCTGGCGACGGTGACGTTGCAGCCGTTCGCCGCCTATGCGGGCGCCGAGCAGTCGCTGACGATCCTCGTCGCGCTGCTCGTCTGTCTGATCCCCACGACGATCGGCGCGTTGCTGTCGGCCATCGGCATCGCGGGCATGGACCGGCTCGTCCAGCGCAACGTACTCGCGATGAGTGGGCGCGCGGTCGAGGCGGCGGGCGACGTGACGACGCTGCTGCTCGACAAGACCGGCACCATCACGCTCGGGAACCGGCAGGCGGCGGAGTTCGTGCCGGTGGCGCGGATCGGCGTGGATGCCGTGGCCGACGCGGCACAGCTCGCCAGCCTCGCGGACGAGACGCCGGAGGGCCGGTCGGTGGTGGTGCTCGCCAAGGAGCGGTACGGCTTGCGCGGTCGTGCGGTGGCGCACGCGACATTCGTGCCGTTCACCGCGCAGACGCGGATGAGCGGCGTCGACCTCGACGGTCGCAGCATCCGCAAGGGCGCGGCGCAGTCCGTCACGGCCTGGGTGGCCGAGCAGGGCTGCACCGTGCCCGCCGAGCTGGCCGGCATCGTCGAGAGCATCGCCCGGTCCGGGGGGACGCCGCTCGTCGTCGCCGACAACGTGGGCGTGCTGGGCGTCATCCACCTCAAGGACGTGGTGAAGGAGGGGATGCGCGAACGGTTCGACGAGCTGCGCCGCATGGGCATCCGCACCGTGATGATCACCGGCGACAACCCGCTCACCGCGAAGGCGATCGCCGAGGAGGCGGGCGTCGACGACTTCCTCGCCGAGGCGACGCCCGAGGACAAGATGGCGCTGATCCGCCGGGAGCAGACCGGGGGCAGCCTCGTCGCGATGACCGGCGACGGGACGAACGACGCGCCTGCGCTGGCGCAGGCGGACGTCGGCGTCGCGATGAACACCGGTACGTCGGCGGCGAAGGAGGCCGGCAACATGGTCGACCTCGACTCGAACCCGACGAAGCTCATCGAGATCGTGGAGATCGGCAAGCAGCTGCTCATCACGCGTGGCTCGCTGACGACGTTCTCCATCGCGAACGACGTCGCGAAGTACTTCGCGATCATCCCGGCGATGTTCGCGGTGGCGTACCCGGGCCTGGACCGGCTCAACGTGATGCACCTCGCGTCGCCGCGCAGCGCGATCCTGTCGGCGGTCGTGTTCAACGCGCTCGTCATCGTCGCGCTGATCCCGCTCGCGCTGCGCGGCGTCCGGTACGCGCCGTCGTCCGCGGCCGCGATGCTGCGCCGCAACCTCGCCGTCTACGGGGCCGGTGGGCTCGTCGTGCCGTTCGTCGGCATCAAGGCGATCGACCTGCTCGTCGCGTTGATCCCGGGGGTGAGGTGATGCGCCAGGTGCTGGCCGCGTTGCGCGTCCTGCTCGTGCTCACGCTGCTCACCGGCGTCGCCTTCCCGCTCGCGGTGCTGGGCGTCGGGCGAGTCGCGTTCTCGCGGCAGGCCGACGGCAGCCTCGTCCGCCGCGACGGGCATGTGGTCGGGTCGTCGCTGCTGGCGCAGCCGTTCGACGGCGACCGCTACTTCCACCCGCGTCCGTCGGCGGTGGACTACGTGGGCAGCGGCGCGTCGAACCTCGGACCGAACGAGCCCAAGCTCCTCGACGCGATCGCCGAGCGGCATCGCGACCTCGGCGACGGCGCGCCGGCCGACGCGCTCACGGCGAGCGGCAGCGGCCTCGACCCGCACATCAGCCCGGCCAATGCTGTGTTCCAGGCGCCCCGGGTGGCGGCGGCGCGGGGACTGCCGCTGGAACAGGTGCGGGCCTTGATCGCGGAGCACACCGAGCGCCGTACGCTGGGGTTCCTCGGAGAGGACCGGGTGAACGTCCTGATGCTGAACCTCGCGCTCGCAGCGCTCGACGACCTGATGCGGTAGCCGGGTGGCCCGCGGCTCGCTGCGTATCTACCTCGGCGCCGCGCCCGGCGTCGGGAAGACGTTCGCGATGCTCGACGAGGGATGGCGGCGGCGTACCCGAGGCACCGACGTGGTCGTGGGGTTCGTGGAGACGCACGGGCGACCCAACACGCAGGCGCAGGTTCGCGACCTGGAGGTGGTGCCGCGGCACCCGATCGAGTACCGCGGCGCAGCGTTCGAGGAGATGGACGTCGAGGCGGCGCTCGCGCGGCGGCCGGCCGTGGCGCTCGTCGACGAGCTCGCGCACACCAACGTCCCCGGCTCGCGCAACGCCAAGCGCTGGCAGGACGTCGAGGAGCTGCTCGACGCCGGCATCGACGTGCTGTCGACGGTGAACATCCAGCACCTGGAGTCGCTCAACGACGTCGTGGAACGCATCACCGGCATCCGCCAGCAGGAGACGGTGCCCGACTCCGTCGTGCGCCGCGCCGAGCAGGTCGAGCTGGTCGACATGACGCCCGAGGCGCTGCGCCGCCGGATGGCGCACGGCAACATCTACGCGCCGGAGAAGGTCGACGCCGCGCTCGCCAACTACTTCCGCGTCGGCAACCTCACCGCGCTGCGCGAGATCGCGCTGCTCTGGCTCGCGGACCAGGTCGAGGAGGCGGTCCGCCGCTACCAGGCCGACCACGAGATCGGCGACCTGTGGGAGACCCGCGAACGCGTCGTCGTCGCGCTCACCGGAGGTCCGGAGGGGGAGACGCTGGTCCGCCGCGCCGCACGGATCGCGGCGCGCGGGAAGGGGGAGCTGCTGGCGGTGCACGTCGCCCGGCGGGACGGTCTCGCCGACGCCTCCCCGGCCGCGCTCGCGACGCAACGAACGCTGGTCGAGGCGCTCGGCGGGACGTACCACGAGGTCAGCGGCGACGACGAGGCGGAGACGCTGCTCGGGTTCGCGCGCGAGCAGCAGGCGACACAGCTCGTCCTCGGTGCGAGCCGCCGTTCCCGCGTTGCCGCCGTCCTGTCGCCCGGTATCGCGCAGGCGGTCATCCGCGACTCGGGGCCGATCGACGTGCACATCGTGACCCACGAGTACGCGGCGACCCAGCGTGGCCTGCCGGACGCGCTGCGGCCACGGTTCGCGCTGTCCGCGCGCCGCCGGGCCGCCGGCTTCGCGCTCGCGGTTGGCGGGTTGCCTCTGCTCACCCTGCTGCTGGCCCAGTTGCGGGAAGACGTCGGGCTGCCGGGCGTGCTGCTGCTGTTCCTCTCCCTCGTGGTCGCGTGCGCGATCGTCGGCGGCGCCCTGCCGGCGATGGTCTGCGCGGTCGGCGGGTTCCTGCTTGTGAACTACTACTTCACGCCGCCGATCCACACCTGGACCATCGCCGCGCGCGACAACGTGCTCGCGCTGGTCGTGTTCGTGGTCATCGGCGGCGTGGTCAGCGTGCTCGTCGACCTCGCCGAACGCCGCGAGGCGCAGGCGAGCCGCAGCCAGGCCGAGGCCGAAGCGCTCGCCGCGATGGCGCGTGGCGTGCTCGCCGGCAAGGACGCGCTGCCGGGGCTGCTGGAGCACCTGCTCGTGACGTTCGCGCTCGACGGCGTCGCGGTGCTGCGGCGGGTCGACGGTCAGTGGCACGTCGAGGCGTCGGCGGGACACGACGTGCCGTACGAGCCGGACACCGCGACGCACCGGGCGAATGCTGCCGACGGCACCGTCGTGGCGCTGAACGGTCGTCCGCTGTCGCCCGACGACCAGCGAGTGCTGGCGGCGTTCGTCGCGCAAGTGGGTGCCGCGGTGGAGAACCGGCGCCTCGCGCGGGAGGCGGCCGAGGCTGCCTCGCTCGGGGAGGCGAACCGGCTCCGTACGGCGCTGCTCAACGCCGTCAGTCACGACCTGCGCACCCCACTCGCGTCGATCAAGGCCGCCGTGACGAGCCTGCTGCAACAGGACGTCGAGTGGAGCGACGACGACGTACGCCAGCTCCTGGAGACCATCAGCGAGTCCACCGACCGGCTCAACGGCCTCGTCGGGAACCTGCTCGACATGAGCCGCCTTCAGACCGGGGCGGTGAACGTGCTGCGCCGCCCCATCGGCCTCGACGAGGTCGTGCCGAGTGCCGTCGCGAGCCTCGGCTCCGAGACGCAGGTCGTGGTCGACGTGCCCGAGACGCTGCCGCGCGTGGACGCCGACCCCGGTCTGCTGGAACGCGCCGTCGCGAACCTCGTCGGCAACGCGCTCGCCTTCGCGCCCGCCGGCGTGCCGCCGCGGCTGACCGCCAGCGCGCACGACGGCCGCGTCGAGCTGCGCGTGATCGACCAAGGCCCGGGCGTGCCGCCGGCCGCGCGCGACCGCATCTTCGAGCCGTTCCAGCGGCTCGGCGACCGGGACAACGCCTCCGGCGTCGGCCTCGGTCTCGCCGTGGCGCGCGGCTTCGCCGAGGTGATGGGTGGCAGCCTGGAGCCCGAGGACACCCCGGGCGGAGGGCTGACGATGGTGCTGACGCTGCCGCAGGCGGCGGTATGACGCGGGTGCTGGTGGTCGACGACGAGCCGCAGATCGCGCGCGCGCTCGGCATCAACCTGCGCGCCCGCGGCTACGACGTCGTCGCCGCGCAGGACGGCGCGTCCGCGCTTGCGCTCGCCGCAAAACAGCCTCCAGACGTCGTGATACTCGACCTCGGGCTGCCGGACATGGACGGCGTCGAGGTGATCCGCGGGCTGCGTGGGTGGACGACCGTGCCGATCATCGTGCTCAGCGTCCGCGAGCAGCAGGCCGACAAGGTCGACGCGCTCGACGCCGGGGCTGACGACTACGTCGCGAAGCCGTTCGGGATGGACGAGCTGCTCGCCCGGCTGCGCGCCGCCGTGCGCCGCTCCGTGCCAGCGGGCGACGACCCGGTGATCGAGACCGCGTCGTTCACCGTCGATCTCGCGGCGAAGAAGGTCTCGCGGAACGGCGCGGACGTGCGGCTCACCCCGACCGAGTGGCACCTTCTCGAAGTCCTCGCCCGCCACGCGGGCAAGCTCGTCACGCAGCGCCAGCTGCTGCACGAGGTGTGGGGGCCGACGTACGACGAGGAGACGAACTACCTCCGCGTCTACGTCGCGCAGCTCCGCCGCAAGCTGGAGGACGTTCCCGCGCGGCCGAAGCACCTCATCACCGAGCCCGGGATGGGCTACCGCTTCGAGCGTTAGGGCAGCAGCTCGTAGTCCGGGTTCCAGATCGCCAGCCGGCCGTGATGGTCCGCGGCAAGGCCGCTCGCGCGGATGCGCTTGCCGATGGTCACCCCGGCGACCGAACGGCGGCCGAGGAACACCAGGCTGATCGCGCCGGTGTCGTCGACGACGACGCATTCGAGCGTCGCCGCCTGCGCGAGCGGCTGGACGCGGATCGACCTGATGCGCCCTTCGATCGTGACGCGCTCCCTGAACGTCACGTCGCCGATCGGCGTGACCCCCTCCGCCCTGGTCGTCGGCACGAGGTCGGCCGCTGACAGGTCGCGGCGAAGGCGTCCCCAGCGAGGCCGGGTCTCGAAGTGGAACGGCACCGTCGTGACGTTGGCGTGCGCGAGCATCGACACGTCGCGTTCGATCGCCTCCGCGGTGCGGTCGTGCAGGATGCGGTGCCAGAAGCCGCGGTACTTCCGGTCCGGCAGCAGGACGGTCACCTCGGTCTGCCCGTCGCCGAGTTCGCGGGCCACGGTCTCGACCGCACTGCGGGTCAGCCGGCGGTCCGGGCACTCGACCAGCTCCAGCGGGATATGCGACAGCCCGAGCCGGCTCCACTCCGCGGCGAGCCCCTCGGCGTGCGCCTCGTCGAGGACGAAGTGCACCGCGCGCATCTCGTTCGCGGTCAGCTTGCGCGCGTACTGGATGGCGCGGGCCGCGGCCAGGTCGAGGTCGTCGACGAACACGAGCACGGAATGCCGCCGAAGCAGCGGCCCGGCCGCCGCCTCGGGAGCACCGTGTTCCAGCTGGCTCTCCTCGACCGCGTACTGCCTCGCCAGCCGGACGAGGAACACGACCATGATCGGGACGAGGACGATGACGAGCCACGCACCGTGAGTGAACTTCGTGATCGCGATGACGATGTCGACGACTAGCGACATGACGGCGCCGAGGCCGTTGACGACGATGCCGTGCCGCCAGCCGGGCTCGCGTTCGCGCAGGTGGTGCTTCGCCATACCCGCCTGCGACAGCGTGAACGACGTGAACACCCCGATCGCGTAGAGCGGGATGAGCCGGTCGACCTTCGCCTCGGTGATGACGACGAGGACGATCGCGCACGCCGCGAGGAAGACGATGCCGTTCGAGAACACCAGCCGGTGACCACGCTTGGTGAGCTGCCGCGGCATGAACTTGTCCCCGGCGTGGAAGCTCGCGAGGCGCGGGAAGTCCGCGAAGCTCGTGTTCGCGGCGAGCACCAGGATCAGCATCGTCCCGGCCTGGAGCGCGTAGAACAGCACGGTGCCCACGGCGCCGCCCCCGTAGACGAGCCGGCCGACCTGCGAGATCACGGTCGGCGTGCCCTTCTCGAAGGGCGCCACCTTGAGGTGTCCGGCGAGGACCGACAGGCCGAGGAACATGACGCCAAGCAGGCTGCCCATGACGACCAGCGTCGTGCGCGCGTTGCGCCACTCGGGCTTGCGGAACGCGGGCACGCCGTTCGAGATCGCCTCGACGCCGGTCACCGCGGCGCCGCCGGACGCGAACGCGCGCAGCACGACGAACACCGTCGCGCCGAGCAGCACGCCGTTACCGGCGTGGCCGAACGACAGCAGTCCCTCGCGCGCGTGGTCGGCCTGCGGCAGCGTGCCGACGGCCATGCGGGTGAGTCCGTAGCCGAGCAGCACGACCATGTTCAGGATGAAGAAGTACGTCGGCACGGCGAAGATGCGGCCCGACTCGCGGACGCCGCGCAGGTTGCCGTACGCGATGAGCACGATGAAACCGACCGACAGCGGCACGGTCCACGGCGTCAGCGCGGGGAACGCCGAGACGAACGCCGCGGTGCCCGCAGCGACGGACACCGAGACGGTCAGGATGTAGTCGGTGAGCAGCGCGACGCCCGCGACCTGCGCGGGCATCAGGCCGAAGTTGTCGCGGGTGACCATGTACGCGCCGCCCGCGGTCGGGTACGCCTTGATCGTCTCCCGGTAGGACAGGATCAGCAGCGCCAGCACGGCGAGCAGCGCGATGGTGACCGGGACGACGAGGGCGAAGGCCGCGACGCCGACCGCGGGCACGAGGACGCGGAGGATCTCCTCCGTCGCGTACGCCGACGACGACAAGTTGTCGGACGCGAACACCGCGAGCGCGGTCGGCTTGCCGAGGCGTTCGTGCTCCAACTCTTCGGTGTGCAGCGGCGGGCCGAGCAGCTTGCATTTGAGTCGGTAGCCGATGCTGTCCGGAGGCAGCGCCACCGGCGGTACCGAGGGGAGCGGCTTCGGCGCCGGATGCAGGCTGGCCCAGTCCCGCTTCGGCCTCGTTCCCAACGTCATATCCGCAGTGAACGAGGATCACGCCTGGCACAACGACCTCAGAGCGTCGTCTTTACGCATCCTTGACGCGGACGTAGGGAATCCTGACGCGCCGATGACGCGGTTGGTCGAACGCCGCGGGGACACGCGCATGACCGCGTGGGCGAAGATCATCGGTCCTGTCGCCGACAGGAGGCTGAGCATCGCTGTGAAGTCCGGACCAAGACGGAGATCAACGAGCGTGAGTCATGCTCGGATCGACGTTTTCGCAGGTCAGAGCCTCGTGCAGGTCGGGTTCAAATCCCACCTCCACCGCCAACGCTTCTGGCCATAGCCGCAGGTCAGAGGCCATGTCCAGGGTGCCACGAGGGTCTGTGGACACCCTCTTGCCAGCAGATTGCCAGCATGAGGTTCGCGGGCACGGGCTCGGCCGAACTTGTCACAGGCAGCCCGTAGCCTGCGAGACTCGGGCTAGACGCACGGTCGAGCGGCGCGCCGAGTGCGCCGATAGCGGTCGAAGTCACGGAGGTTAGCGAGCAGGCGGAGTCGAGTCGGAGGTGCCACGGTGGCGGACGGCAGCAGCATCGAGTGGACCGAAGCGACCTGGAACCCGACGACCGGATGCGACCGCGTGTCGGCCGGATGTGACAACTGCTACGCGCTGACCCTCGCCAAGCGGCTCAAGGCGATGGGTGCCGAGAAGTACCAGAACGACGGCGACCCGCGGACGAGCGGACCGGGGTTCGGCCTCACGACCCACGCGGACGCTCTCGCGGTGCCGTACTCGTGGCGGCAGCCGCGGCTCGTGTTCGTGAACTCGATGAGCGACCTGTTCCACGCCAAGGTGCCGATTGCGTTCGTCGGCGACGTGTTCGCCGTCATGGCAGGCACCCCGCAACACACGTACCAACTGCTCACGAAGCGGTCCCGACGGGTGCGCCTGGTCGCGGAGCAGTTGGACTGGCCGTCGAACCTCTGGCTCGGTGTCTCCGTGGAGAACGCCGCCACGATGAGCCGCATCGACGACCTCCGGCACGTTCCGGCTGCCGTCCGCTTCCTCTCGTGCGAGCCGCTGCTCGGCCCGCTCGATGACCTCGACCTGTCGGGTATCGGCTGGGTCATCGCCGGGGGCGAGTCCGGCCCGAGACATCGCCCGATGGACCCGTCGTGGGTCACGGGCATCCGGGACGCCTGCCGCGACGCCGATGTGCCGTTCTTCTTCAAGCAGTGGGGCGGGCGTACGCCGAAGGCCGGCGGTCGCACGTTGGATGGCCAGACGTACGACGAGATGCCAGACCGCACGCTAGTCGCCCTGTGATCCAGCCCTACTTGTCCGGTAACCGATACGGCTCGTTCGGCGGGATGTGCACGTAGAGGTCCGTCGCTTTCACCTGGGGGACGAGCGGCTCGAACAGCGCCAACTTTCCTTCGCGCGCCTCGCGGGCGGCCTTAGCCCGCGCGACGGCCTCCGCACGCATCTGCGGCTGCCGCTCGGCGGCGCGGCCATAGATGTGGCGCATGATCTTGTTGCCGGCGTCATGGTCAGTGGCGAAGATCATCGAGTACAACGGCGTACCTCGGGTGTTCCTCATCTCGAACGAGTGCGTGACGCTGTACCCGAGATCGTTCTCAATCCGCCACCGCATCAGGTTGGCCAACTCGTCCCGCAGCTCGCCACCGCTGAGAAGTCCCCCGACGCGCCCCTCGTACGCCTCACGCCAGTCTTGAGTCCCGTACATCTCTGTGATGCGGTCGGCGAACGCCTCGATAGCGTCAAAGTCGTCGCCGCCGAGACCCCGCGGCAGCATCGAGGCTGCGAAGAGCAGCCAAAGCTCCACCTTTGGCTTGCCTAGCCGCTTGAACGCAGCGAGCTTGGCGAGCGTGTCCCATCTGATCTCGGCCGCGTATTGGTCGACCAGGGCGAACGTCGGCGCCCAGTTGTACTGGGCAAGGTCAGCGAGCGCCTGGTCGATCGTCTGGTTGCAGTCGCCGGCGTACACCTTGAGGTCGCGACCTGGGTACTCGGCGTGCAGTTGAGCTTCCAGCCGCTCGGCCTGCCCCGGCAGTTCGAAGAGGCGAACTACCGAGAGCGGCGGAGTCGCGTTGAGCGCGACCCTCGGCGAGCCGTCGATCTCCTCACCCGTGACCCGACTCGTGTTGGCGACATCACCCGCGAAGAGGTCCAGGTACAGGGTCGTCCTGGCTCGCTGTGAAGCGGTCGTGAACGCGGGCAGGTATTCGGCCAGCATGCCGAGCTTCTGCTCGGTCCAGTAGCCCCACGTGCGATCCCGCCTGCTCATCGATAGCCCCCGTTCATCATTGCCGTTCGTGCCCACGATCGCCGCGAAGCACAGGCTCCTTGGTACCAGGAGATCACGATCATCGGACGTTGCGGCGATCAGGACATCACCCGCTCCCGACAGGTAGCGCGGAGTCGGTTCACGGTGCGTCTGGTGACACCGAGGCGGTAGCCGATCTGTCTCGCTGTCTCGCCGTCGTCGGTCCATTGCTTTACGGCCCGCAGGATCGCGTCGGATCGTCCACGCCCCCAGGCGCGGTCGAGGCTGACGACCTCGGCGGGGATGAAATCCTCGGCGTTCAGCATCGGCTCCGCAACGCCGTTCTCCTTGCGCCATGCCGCCCGCTGGATGGGTGTCATGCCTCCGGCCACGCCGTCCACCGCGTTACGGAGCGCCCACGATCGGCACTGCCGCAGCACCGGACACCGCCTGCAGATCGCAACGGCCTCGTCGGCGCGGTCATCGTCGCCGAACAGGGCCGACCTCCCGACGCAGCGCGCCCGTTGCACCCAAGACGAGTACGGCTCGTCACGGTCTCGCCCGCTGGTGATGAGCGGCGCGCACGTCTGCTCCGCGACCGCCGTCATGCGGCATCGTTCGCGACGGCCGCGTTCAGCCAGGCCGCGTCGTACGCGGTGCTGCTCGTCACGGCGACGTGGATGCCGGCCAGGTCGAACGTGGAGAAGCCGAACGGCAGCAGCTCGCCCGCCAGCACCGCCATCCACGCGAGCACGGCAACCGCGTCCCGCGCCTCGGTGAGCGTGTCCGCGAAGGCGTAGAGCCCCGCGAGCGGGCTCGCCGGGTCGCAGACGTGCGCGCACCACCGGGTGCCGCTCTCGTCGGCTCCTGGCGACTCGTCCTGAGCCGCAGCGACTCTCAGGACGAGAAACGTCCGATTGCTCTCATCGACGATCGTCTGCGCCATAGGTCCTCCCGTGCGTCGTGGCCGCGCCGGGTGCGCCGGCCGGTGATGGGCGTCCGTACGATCCGGACGTGGCCGACGACGGGGACGAGCGCGTGTGCCGCACCTTCGGGGCCTGGGTGCGTGAACTGCGGCAGCGCAAGAAGCTCACGCAGACCGACGTTGCGCAGCGGGCCGGGATCAGCCTCACGTACGTGTCCGAGATCGAGCGCGGCATCCGCAACCCCACGCTCGCCGTCATCGTCCGGCTTGCTCGCGCCCTCGACGCAACCCCGAGCCAACTCGTGGCCCGGCTCGATCGCGTCGAATGAACGGCTTGCAAGCATCGTTGCAATCTCGACCACCGACTACACCCCCCGCAAGACCTTTCACCCGATCTGTGGAAACCCGCTTATCGACCCTGTGGACACTTCGCTAACTCTCTCGGTCACTACCTCCGCCGCACCCCCGCTGACCCCTCCCTCTTCTCTTCTGTCCTGACGAGGGAGTGGGACAAGGTCGGGGGCGCGAAGCGGTTCTGTGGTGTCGCGGGACATCGGTGACAAGTCAGCGTGGGGGTGGGGTGTCAGGGTCGGCGGGTTCGTAGCGGCGGCTTGGTTGGACTGTGATGCGTCGGAGGAGTCGGGTTCCGTCGAGGATGGCGACGCGTTGTCCGTAGCGGACGACGGTGACGTGGTGGCCGGCCCAGGCTCGGCTGAGGTAGGCGACGTGGTGGCCGCCGATGGTGACTTTGCCGGTGTGGGTGACGG
>JAVEEC010000120.1 GCA_030840645.1 Frankiaceae bacterium | reverse complement strand
GGCAGTACGTGTAGGTGAGCTTGAGGCCGTGGCGCTTCAGCTTCACCGGGTGCAGGTGGTACAGGACGTTGTTCATCGTCGCGAGCGCGCGGTCGCGGGACGTGTCGCGGTAGCCGGGGCGGTAGATCGAGCCGGGACGGAAGATCGACTTCCAGACCGCGCCCTCGCGCGGGTCCTTCGGCTTGACCATCTCCTCGAGGTGCTCGACCACCTCGTCGAGACGGCCCTTCTTCGGGTCGGCCACCGCTCGTCCTCCTAGTGCTTCCGCTTGGCGGCGACTTCGCCGATCTTCGAGTAGAACAGCGCGCCCGGCGGGCAGCGGTCGACGCAGATGCCGCAGCGGGTGCACTCGTTGTCGTCGATGATGAAGATCGCGCCCGCGGTCTCGGACAGCGTCTTCCACGCTTGATTCTCGGCGCCCGCGACGATCTCGGGGGACATCATGAAGATGCACTCCCACGGGCAGACGTCCTCACAGGCCCGGCAGAGGATGCAGAGCTCGGGCGAGAGGGCGATGTGCCGCTTCGGCTTGACGCGCTCCTGGAGCCAGTTCGGGTCGACCTCGCCCAGCACGTAGTCGTCGAAGATCTCGACGCGGTTGTCGGTCATGTCGGCGCTCCCCTCAGCGGTATCCGCCGGGGTCGCGCTTGCCCTCGTCCGCGTCGGCGTTGACCGGGTGCAGCCGCTGGTAGAGGGAGAACGCGACGAACGTGACGGGCGTGATCGCCCCGTAGTAGGCGACGACGATCAGGTCGCGCAGCCGCGGGCCGAGGCCCAGGACGCCGAACGTCTTGGGCGCGAGCACCCAGCCCCAGTCGTTCGACCAGGTGATGAACGCGGAGGGGACGGCGGCGAAGAAGATCATGAAGAGCACGGTGCAGATGAAGGAGCCGACGGTCACGCGGAGCCACTGCGACCGTTGGAACGGGCTGCCCATGCGACGCCTTCCTCGTGCTCGTTCGGGTGCTCGGAGCGAAGTCGTCCGGCCGGAGCGATACTACGTCCCGGGGCTTCGCCCCCGCGAATCAACCACGCGCTCGTCGCCGCACGTTCCCGCTCCTCACGGAAGGCGTTCTCCCGTGCCTCGCCCCAGGCTCGCCGCCGCGCTGCTCGCGCTCGCGGGCGCCCTGGCTGCGGGGGCCTGCACCGGGCACGACGCGGTGAGCACCGACTCGGGGTCCGACCGGTTCGTCGCGGGCGACGGCATCGTGACCTACGTGCCCGCCGCCCGCCGCGCGGCCGGGCCCGCGCTGTCCGGCACGACGCTGGACGGGGCCTCGCTCGACGTGACGTCGTTGCGCGGCGGGGTGGTCGTCCTCAACATCTGGGGCTCCTGGTGCGCGCCCTGCAAGGCCGAGCAGCCCGCGCTGGAACGCGTCGCGCGGGCGACCCGTTCCCGGGGCGTGCGCTTCGTCGGGGTCGACATCAGGGAGCCGGGCCGGACGCCGGCCCAGCGCCACGTCGCGCGGTTCGCGGTCTCCTACCCGAGCCTGTACGACCCGTCGGCGCGGCTGCTCACGCGGTTCGACGTGGTGCCCAAGGCGACGCCGTCGACGTACCTCCTCGACCCCGCCGGGCGGATCGCGGCGTACGTGTTCGGCCCGGTCGAGGAGGCGGCGCTGACCGAGCTGGTCGACCGGGTCCTCGCGGAGCCTTCGTCGTGACTGTGCTGGCGGGCGGCGTGCAGGGCACCATCCTCAACGGCTCGCTCCTCCTCGCGCTGCCAATCGCGCTGCTGGCCGGTCTCGTGTCGTTCCTCTCGCCATGCGTGCTGCCGCTGGTGCCGGGCTACCTCTCCTACATCACCGGCCTGTCCGGAGCCGACCTCGAAGAGGCGGAGCGCGGCGCGCGCAAGCGCGGCCGGGTGGTGCTCGGCGGGCTGCTGTTCGTCCTCGGGTTCTCTGTCGTGTTCGTCAGCGCGGGGGCGCTGTTCGGCGCGGCGGGGCACGTGTTCAACGACCACGCGCAGGTCATCACCCGGGTGCTCGGCGTCGTGACGATCGTCCTGGGGCTCGCGTTCATGGGGCTGCTGTCGCGGGTGCCGTTCCTCTCGCGGGAGTTCCGGCTGCACGGCACGGCGACGACCGGGCTCGCGGGCGCGCCGCTGCTCGGCGTGCTGTTCGGGGTCGGCTGGACGCCCTGCGCCGGGCCGACGCTGACCGCCGTCAACACCCTCGCCTACTCGACCGGTACGGCCGGTCGCGGCGCGGTGCTGTCGCTCGCGTACTGCCTGGGCCTCGGGCTGCCGTTCATCGTGGCGGGGCTCGCGTTCGAGCGGTCGATGTCGGCGTTCGCCGTCGTGAAGCGGCACTACGCGCTGGTGACCCGGCTCGGCGGGGCGTTCCTCGTCCTCATCGGCGTGCTGCTCGTGACCGGGCAGTGGGACCGGCTGGTCGCGCACATGCAGGTGTGGGTCAGCGGATTCCAGACCGCGGTATGAGCACCGACCTCGCCGTCGAAGGGCTGGCCACCAGCCCCGAGGACCGCCCGCCGCGCGCGTCCCGGCCGGGGCTGCGCCGCTCCGTTCGCAAGGCGTGGCGGCAGCTCGTCTCGATGCGGACGGCGCTGCTGCTGCTGTTCCTGCTCGCGCTCGCCGCGATCCCGGGATCGCTGCTGCCGCAGCGGGGCCTCAACCCCGCGGCGGTCGAGGGCTACTACGTGGCGCACCCCTCGCTCGCGCCGTGGCTGGACCGGCTGCACCTGTTCGACGTGTACGCGGCGCCGTGGTTCGGCGCGATCTACCTGGCGTTGATGATCTCGCTCATCGGCTGCCTGCTGCCGCGGATGCGGCTGCACCTGCGCGCTATGCGCGCGGCGCCACCAGCGCCGCCGAAGCACCTCGCGCGGCTGCCGTTCCACGCGTCGTGGCTGACCGCCGCGCCGGTGGAGACGGTCGAGGCGGCGGGCCGGAAAGCGCTGCGGCGCTGGCGGTTGCGGTCCTCGCCGGACGGGCTGTCGGCCGAACGCGGCTACCTGCGCGAGACCGGCAACCTGCTGTTCCACGTCGCGCTGCTCGCGCTGCTCGTCGGCATCGGGCTCGGGGCGGCGTTCGGCCTCAAGGGCACCGTGCTCGTCGTCGAGGGCGACACGTTCGTCAACACGCCCGCGGCGTACGACGAGCTGCATCCCGGCCACTACAAGGACACCGACCACCTGCCGCCGTTCCAGATCACGCTCGACGACTTCCGCGCGACGTACCTGCCGAACGGCGCCCCGCGCTCGTTCGCCGCCGACGTCCGCTGGCGTCCGACCGACGGCGCGGCCGAGCGCCCGCGGACCGTCAAGGTGAACGAGCCGCTGACCGTCCACGGTAATCGCGTGTACCTGCTCGACCACGGCTACGCGCTGCACTTCACCGCGAAGCTGCCGGACGGCACCGTCGTCTACGACCAGTGGCAGCCGTTCTTTCCTGCGAAGGGCGACCCGAACCTCTCCTCGACCGGCGCGGTGAAGATCACCGACCTGCCCGGCGGCCTTCCCGACATCGGGCTGCGCGGGCTGTTCGCGCCGACGCTCGGGGTGCAGGCGGGGTTCGCGTACTCGCGGTACCCGGCGCCGGACTTCCCGGCGTTCGCCTACGAGGCGTACGCGGGCAGCCTCGGCCTGGACAGCGGCGTGCCGCAGAGCGTCTACGACCTCGACACGACGCGGATGACGCGGACAGGGCAGGGCCTGCTGCTCGTCGGCCAGACCGCCGCGCACCTGCCCGGCGGGGCGACGGTGACGTTCGACGGGGTGAAGGACTTCGCGGTGTTCCAGGTGACCGACGACCCGGGCAAGAAGGTCGTGCTCGTGGCCGCGGTGCTCGCGCTGCTCGGCCTGATCCTGTCGTTGCGCGTCCGGCGGCGGCGGGTCTGGGTGCGCGCGGTCGCCACCGAGGCCGGTACCCTCGTCGAGGTCGGCGGCCTGGCCCGGCAGGACCCCGAGGGGTTCGCGCCGGAGCACGACCGGCTCGTCTCGCGGGTGGCCGCCGCCGCGCCTGCTGTCGAACTCGATCCGCCCGAGGAGCCGTCGTAGTGCCCGTCGACCAGGGCCTCGCCCACACGAGCGACACGCTGCTGTTCGCCGCCGTGGTCGCGTACGTGCTCGCGATGCTCGGCTACTTCGCGGAGCTCGCGTTCGCGCGGCTGCCCGCCGCCCTCCCGACCATTGCCGGTGGCGCGACCGACACGCTGCCGGCGTCGTACGAGTCGCGGGTCGCGGCGAAGTCGTCGCAGACCCGGGGCGCACCCCTCGTCGCCGGCTGGGCGGCGGTCGCGTTGACCGTCGTCGGCTGGGCGCTGCACAACGGCTCGGTCGTCACCCGGGGCCTCGCCGCGCACCGGGTGCCGTGGGGGAACATGTACGAGTTCTCCTCGATGGTCTGCCTGGTCGCCGTGACGGCGTACCTGTGGCTGCTGACCCGGCAGCGGGTGCGCTACCTCGGCGGCTTCGTGATGCTGCCGGTCGTCCTCTACCTGGGGCTCGCGGGGACCGTTCTCTACGCGCCCGCCGCGCCGCTCGTGCCCGCGCTGAACTCGTACTGGATCAAGATCCACGTCGTCGGCGCGATGGCGTCGTCGGGCATCTTCATGGTCGGCTTCGTCTGCACGGTGCTGTACCTGTTCCGGTCGTGGTGGGAGGGCCGGCACCCCGCGGTCGCTGCCGGGTCGGGCCGCCTGCCGTCGGCGGCGACGCTGGACCGGGTGGCGTACCGGGTGAACGCGTTCGCGTTCCCGGTGTGGACGTTCGCCGTGATGGCCGGCGCGGTCTGGGCCGAGGCGGCGTGGGGGCGGTACTGGGGCTGGGACCCCAAGGAGACGTGGTCGTTCATCACCTGGGTGATCTACGCCGGGTACCTGCACGCCCGCGCGACCGCCGGGTGGAAGGGGCGGCGGGCGGCGTACGTCGGCATCGCGGGCTTCGTGTCGTTGATGGTGACGTACTACGCCGTCAACATCTGGATCAGCGGCCTGCACTCCTACGCCGGGGTCTGACCTACTCGTCGTCGGCGATGACGCGATCAACGGTCAGGCGTACGAGACCCGCAGCGACAGCGCGTCGAATGACTCCACGGCCGCGACGCTGTCGTAGTACAGCCCGGTCGACCCGGGGACCGCGGCCGCCCCGCCGTCGAGGACCTGCAGGGCGCGCAACGTGTGCGGCACGACGATCGGGCCGGTGATGCTCTCGCCGCCGCCGTTCTGGGCGCCGGGGCACCCGACGACGTACGGCCGGTCGCCGGGCGGGCCCTGGTAGTAGCAGAAGCCGCGCTCGCCGAAGTCGCCGGCGGTGACCCGGACGTCGAACACCGTGAACAGCACCCCGCCCCTGCCGCTGACGGGCAGGTCGCCGGCTGGCGCCGAGTACGCGACGAGCGCGGGCTTGGGTCCGGCCGAGACGTTCGGCACCAGCGGCTGCCACGACACCGCCGCCGGGCCGGCCGGTCGCAGGGAGGCCGAGCCGGTCAGCCCGTCGAGCCGGAGGCGGACGGTCACCGGAACGCCGTCGGCGACGAGGAGCAGCCGGTACCGGCCGGCGGGCAGCGTGTACACCGCGACCGTGTCGGTGATCGTCTTGAGGGCGAACCCCGCGGCGTACGTCGTCACGATCTGCTCGCGGTGCGCGCAGCGCGGCGTGTAGCAGCCGTTGGTGAGTGCCGCGAACAGGTGCGGCGGCGCGATCGTGCCGTCGTCGAGGCGCAGGTCGAGGCCGGCGACCCGGCCGGCGCCGGTGACGGCGACGTTGTCGCTGTGCGCGCTGGCGCGCTCGATCCGTACGGTCGCGGCGCGCGGCAGCGTGACCGTCATCGACGCGGAACGGCCGGCGGTGAGGGTCGTGGACCCGGCGAGGCGGGGCGGCGCGGCGGCGCCCGCGGGGGCGGCCAGGCCGGCCGCGCAGGCGAGTGCGGCGCAGGCCAGCAGGAACGGCCGCCGAACGTGTCGTTGCATCACGGACCCCCGTCGTACGAGTGCTTCCTGGAGTTTCGACGGCGGGCCCGCGCGGTCCTGCACGGGCGACGGCGGCGCGCGCCAGAACGGAACGCGCCGCCGTCGCCGCGGCGACCTACGGCAGGAACACCGGGAAGCAGCGCATCGGGTTCGTGATCGAGCCGGGACCGACCAGGCTCTCCACGAAGTCGGCGCTGGCCTGGACGCACGCGCTCACCCAGGTGCCCTTGAACGCCGTGGCGAGCGTCGTCGCGGCCGATGCCGGACCGGGCAACGAGACGCGGGACGCCAGCCCGACACCGTCGACGCTGCAGACCTCGACCGCGGTGGACGACGCGTCGGGCGACGCGGCGGCGGTGCAGACGGCCGACACCGAGTAGCCGTTCAGGCTGCTGGGTACGGGCGTCACCCGGATCGACTGCGAGACCGTGTGGCCGAACGTGATCGTGGTGGTGGTGCCGCCGAGCGCATCGCCGATGGAGCTCTCCATCGCGTTCGCGCTCGGGGTGGACCCGATCGCCGCGGCGAGCACCGCCGCGACGAGCACGGACCGCTTGGACAACAGTGCAGCGTGCATGGTGTTTCCCCCTAGCATCGCGTCCCCCGCTGGGACGGGCGCGGGCAGAGTACCCATCGAGGCGTCCGGGCGAAAGGGTCAAACGGGACAATTCTCGGGAGGCGTGCGACGCGCGCCGGTTTCGGTCCGACACGCGGCGACCACTATTCTCAACGGCACTCGCCCGTCCCGTACCCGGAGGTCCGCGTGGCTGTCACGACGTCGCCGTCGACGGCGTCGGAGACGACCGCTCCGCCCTGGGAGGAGCCGAGCCCCTCAGCCATCACCTGGCTGCTGGTGGGCGTGTTCTTCCTCGTCGCCGGCGGCCTGCTGCTGCTCCTCGCGACGGCCCAGATGGTCGCGCCGGACCTGTTCACGCTCGGCGCGACGACGGCGATCGGCCGGGTCCGCCCGGCGGCGTTCGTCCTGCTGGTCTACGGCGGCCTCGGCATGGTCGGCAACGGCGTCGCCCTCGACGTCGCCCGCCGCCTCGCCAAGGTGCCGGTCCAACTCGAGAAGGTCTCGCGCGCGGCCGCGGCCGTGACGGCGCTCGGCGTCGTGCTCTCCGCCGTCGCGGTCGTCCTCGGTCACTCGACCGGCCGCGTCGGCTTCGAGATGCCGCGCGCGTTCGCCGTGCTGATCGCGCTCGGCCAGCTGTTGGTGCTCTGCTCGTTGCTGCGAACGGTCTCCAAGCGCGTCACCGACGAGGTGCACCCGGCGCTGTGGTTCGTCGTCGCGGCGCTGTTCTGCGCGCCGTTCGTGATCCTCGCCGGCGCGCTGCCTCGCGTGCACGGCGTCAACGACGAGATCGTCCTCGCGTTCGGCCTGTCCGGACTCAAGCTGCTCTGGCTGGTCCCGCTCGGCATCGGCGTCGCGCTGTACGCCCTCCCGGCCGGCGCCCGCGCGCCGCTGCACAGTCGGCAGCTCGCGTCGGTGGCGTTCTGGGGCTGGTTCCTCTTCGCGCCGTTCGCCGGGCCGGCCCGCCTCCTCGCGGGGCCCGCGCAGAACTGGCTGGAGACCGTCGGCGTCGCCGCGACGATCGCGCTCGCGGTGCCGTTGCTCGCGGTCGTCGTGCTGCTGCTCTCGACCTACTCCCGCCGTACGTCCCTCGCCCACGGCACCGACCTGCGCTTCGCCCTCGCGGGCACCGGGCTGCTCGCGCTCTGGGGCGTCCTCGCGGTCGGCACGTCCGGCCGCACCGCCGGAGACCTGCTGCACGCCACGGTGTTCGCCGACGGGCTCGCCGAGCTGGCGCTGCTCGGCGTCGCCGGGTCGTTCCTGCTGGCGGGGCTGTTCCACGCGCTGCCGGTCGTGACCGGCAACCACGTCGCCAACCCGCGCGTCGCGGGCAGCGCTGTCTGGCTGCTCTCCGGCGGCGTCGCCCTGGTCACGCTGTCGCTGCTCGTCGCCGGGTACGTCGAGGGCACGCTCTGGGCCGAGGGCGTGCGCGGCGGCGACCCGACGTTCCTCGGCAGCGGCTGGGTAGCCGTCACCAACGCCATCCGCCCGCTGCTCTGGCTCCGTGTCGCCGGCGAGGGGCTGGTCGTAGTCGCCTGGGCGGCGGCGTTCCAGCAGGTGTTCTCGACCTCGGCCTACGGGGACCCGCTCGACGAGACGGCAGGAGGCTGAACGTGCGCCGCATGACGCTGCTCCCGGTGCTCGCCGGCCCCGCGCTCCTGGTGGCGCTCGGCTACGGCGTCACCGTCGTCGCCCCCGCGAACGCCAGGGTCAACACCACCCGCACCGGCGAGACACACACGTACACCAAGGCCGCCGAGAAGGGCCGCCACCTCTACGCCACCAACGGCTGCGTCTACTGCCACACCCTCGCCCGCCGCGACGCGTACACCGACGCGGGGCTCGGCAAGGCACCGAGCGGCCCGGCCGAGGCGCTGAACGACACCCCGGCCATGCTCGGCCAGGCGCGCTACGGCCCGGACCTGTCCTGCGTTGGCGACCGCGTCCCCGGCGAGGTCAAGGCGACCGACGAGGCGAACAAGATCACGCTGATGGTCGAGTACCTCACCGACCCGGCGTCGGTGCACCGGGGCACGACGATGCCGAGCTACCGCGTCCTGCGCACCGCCGACCTGCGCCGGCTGGCGGCGTACCTCGTCGAGCACACCTGCGGGGGTACGCCGTGACGCAGCCGCTGTACATCGACCCGATCACTGTCGGCACCGGCGAGGACGTCGACGACGCCCCGGCGCCGCGCTGGTTCGTCGTCGCGGCCGTCGCGCTGCTGGCCGTCGCGGCGTACTACCTGGGGTCGTTCCTCGACGGCCCGCGCGCGTCCTCGCCGCACAACTTCCGGCGCGGCGCCGAGGTGTACGAGCAGGTCGGCACACCCTGACGGCGTACGCGGACCTGCGGGAGTTCCTCGCGCGGCTGGCACGCGGGGGCGACCTCCGCCACGTCAAGGCCAAGGTCGACCCGTACCTCGAGGTCACTGAGATCGTCCAGCGCGTCACCCGCGCGGGCGGCCCGGCGCTGGTGTTCGACGACGTCCTCGGCTCCGCCCTGCCGTTGGCGATCAACCTCTTCGGCACCGAACGGCGGATGGCGCTCGCCCTCGGCGTCGAGTCGCTGGACGAGATCGGCCACCGGATCGGCGACCTGATCAAGCCCGAGCTGCCGCACGGGTTCGCGGGGATGCGGGAGAGCGTCGGCAAGCTGCTCTCGCTCAAGGCCGTGCCGCCGAAGAAGGTCAAGACCGCGCCCTGCCAGGAGGTTGTCCGTACCGGCGACGCGGTCGACCTGTACGAGCTGCCCGCGCTGCACACGTGGCCGCTCGACGGTGGCGCGTTCATGAACCTCGGCCTCACCAACACGCGCCACCCCACCGAGGGGACGCGCAACGTCGGCATGTACCGGCTGCAGCGCCACGACGCGCGAACAGTGGGCATGCACTGGCAGATCCACAAGGACAGCAACGCCCACCACGCCGTCGCAGAACGCCGCGGCGAGCGCCTCCCCGTCGCCATCGCGTTCGGCTGCGACCCGGCGGTCACCTACGCCGCCTCCGCGCCGTTGCCGGGGATCGACGAGTACCTGTTCGCGGGGTTCATCCGCGGCGAGCGCGTCGAGCTGGTCGACTGCAAGACCGTGCCGTTGCAGGTTCCCGCCAACGCGCAGATCGTCCTGGAGGGCTGGCTGGAGCCGGGGGAGCGGCTGCCGGAGGGGCCGTTCGGCGACCACACCGGGTTCTACACGCCGGTCGAGCCGTTCCCCGCGCTGCGGGTGGACTGCATGACGATGCGCAAGGACGCGATCTTCCAGACGATCGTCGTCGGGCGGCCGCCGCAGGAGGACCAGTGGCTGGGCAAGGCCACCGAACGCATCTTCCTGCCGTTGATCCGGATGACCGTGCCCGAGGTCGTCGACTACGACCTCCCGGTCGAGGGCGTGTTCCACAACTGCGCGATCGTGTCGATCGACAAGCGGTACCCGAAGCACGCGCAGAAGGTCATGAACGCCATCTGGGGCGCCGGGCTGCTGTCGTTGACCAAGCTCGTGGTCGTGGTCGACGCGGACTGCGACGTGCACGACTACTCCGAGGTCGCCTGGCGGGCGTTCGGCAACGTCGACTACGCCCACGACCTGCTGCTCACCACGGGTCCGGTCGACCACCTCGACCATGCTGCGTACCAGCAGTTCTGGGGCGGCAAAGCCGGGATCGACGCGACCCGCAAGCTCGCATCCGAGGGGTACGCGCGCGACGGTGGCTGGCCTCCGGAGATCGTGCAGGACCCGGCGATCGTGGAACGGGTCTCCACCCGCTGGGCCGAGTACGGCCTATGAGCACGGCGCTCGCCGAGCCCGTCGCCATGCCCGGCGGCGTGCGCGGGTTCCTGCGGCTCGTGGCCATCGAGCACTCGGTGTTCGCGCTGCCGTTCGCCTACATCGCGGCACTCACTGCGATGCGGCCGGACGTGCGCTGGGGCGACCTCGCGCTGGTCACCGTCGCGATGGTGGCGGCGCGCACGTTCGCGATGGCCGCGAACCGCGTGATCGACCGCGAGCTCGACGGGCGCAACCCGCGTACGGCCTCCCGCGAGCTGGTCACCGGCACGCTGCCGCTGCGTACCGCCGTCGCCGGCATGGCCGTGTCCCTCGCGGTGTTCCTCGCGGCGGCGGCCGCCCTATCGCCACTCTGCCTCGCGCTGGCGCCGGTCGCGCTGGTGCCGTTGACCGTCTACCCGTACGCGAAGCGGTTCACCTGGCTCTGCCACTTCGTGCTCGGCCTCGCCCAGGCGATCGCGCCGGTCGGCGCGTGGGTCGCGGTTACCGGAACGGTGCGCGGCTGGTGGCCCGCGATCTGCCTCGGGATCGCGGTGGGGTCGTGGATCGCGGGCTTCGACCTGATCTACGCCTGCCAGGACGTCGAGTCCGACCGCCGCGAGGGCGTCCACTCGCTGCCCGCCCGCTTCGGTGCGCGCACCGCCCTCGCCGTCTCGGTCGCGACGCACGCCGGCACGGTCGCGCTGCTGGTGGCGTTCGGCCGGTCCGCACACCTCGGGACGCTCTGGTGGGCGGGCGTCGCGCTGACGGCCGCCGCCCTGGCGTACGAACACCGCATCGTCCGGCCCGACGACCTGTCGCGGGTCAACCGCGCGTTCTTCACGGTGAACGGCTTCGTCGGCGTCGGGCTGTTCGGGTTCGCGCTGGCCGACCTGGTCGCGCACGGGCTGCACGCGTGACCCGCGCCCCGTACGTCGTCGGCGTGAGCGGCGCGAGCGGGACGCCGTACGCCAAGGCCGTCCTGAACGCGCTCCTCGACGCCGGGCACCCGGTCGACCTGGTCGTCAGCCGGGCCGCGCGGCTGACCCTGCTGGACGAGACCGGCATCACCTGGCACGACGGCCCCGGCGACCTCGCGGCCTGGCTGGGCCGGGACGGCGACGTCACGCACTGGGGGCCTGGCGACCTCGCGGCCGGGCCGAGCAGTGGCTCGTACCGGACGAACGGCATGGTCGTCGTCCCGGCCAGCACGGCGGCGGTCGCCGGCATCGCGCTCGGCCTGTCGAAGGACCTGCTGCAACGGGCGGCGGACGTGACGTTGAAGGAGCGGCGACGGCTCGTGGTCGTGCCGCGGGAGACCCCGCTGGACCGCGGGCACCTCGTGTCGCTGCTGGCGCTGCACGACGCGGGGGCGGTCGTGCTGCCCGCCAGCCCGGCGTTCTACGCGGGGCCGACCGATCTCCAGCAGCTGGTGGACTTCGTGGCGGGCCGGGTGCTCGACGCGCTGGGCGTCGAGCACGACCTGTACCGCCGGTGGACAGGCGACCTCGGCGCCGCCCGCCGCGAGCGCGGTGACGGCCGGCCGGGTGAGCCGCCTGCTTAGACGGCGACCTGCGCGGGTGACTCGCCGCGCAGCAGCGCGCGGACCTCGGACTCGCGGAAGCGGCGGTGGCCCCCGGGTGTACGAACGCTGCCGATGCGGCCGGCGACGGCCCACCGGGTCACGGTCTTCGGGTCGACGCGGAACAGCGTCGCCACCTCGCCGGGAGTCATGAGTCGGTCGCGGCCGTCCATGGCGTCCTCCTGGAACTCGTGCGCCCAGCCCCTACGCCCGGCGTCGTCGTGCCTCAACGACGTACTGGGGCGGGGGTGACGGGCAGGTGAAAAATTCGCGGAACATGACAGGTCGCCCAAGTCCGATGAAATCGGACCCGGACGACGGGTCACCGTGTGCATCAGCTGACCCCTGAGCATCAGCGCGCCGCGATCCGCCGGACCAGGCGGCGCAGCGGGCTCGGGCCCGCGTACTCGCGGCCCTCGTTGGCGCGGCGGTAGTCCTGTGCGACCTTGGCGTAGCGCGCCTCGAACGTGTCTCTGTACGGGTACATGGCCCCTCCTGTGGTGCTTGACCCTCGTGCCTTACGATTCGACACTGTACCCGCCCAACGCCGAAGGAAGCAAAGGTATTCCATGCCGACGCCCGATCATTCGACGGCCAAGCGTCCCATCCGGCCGAACGTCACGCAGCACGTCGACTCCATCGACCGCGCGCTGATCGACAAGCTGCGCGCGGACGGCCGGGCGACGTACGCCGACCTCGGCCGCCACGTCGGCCTCTCGGCCCCCGCCGTGCACGACCGGGTCCGCCGCCTCGAGGCGGCGGGCGTCATCACCGGCTACCACGCGGCCGTCGCCCCGACCGCGCTCGGCCTCGGCGTCAGTGCCCTGGTCGGCATCCTGCAGTCCGACGCGGCCGAGCAGGACGACCTCGCGGCCCGCCTCGCCGAGGTTCCGGTCATCGAGGACTGCTGGTTCGTGGCCGGGGACGAGGCCTTCGTGGTCAAGGTGCGGGTGCCGGACGTGGACGCGCTCGAACACACCCTCGGCGTGCTCAGGCGTATCCCCGGTGTGGGGCGGACGCGCACGACGGTCGTGCTCTCGACGCGGTGGGAGGGACGGGTCCAGGTCACCGAGTGAGCCATGTGCCGGGCGGCGGGGACTAGGGCGGAAATGGCCCGATCGCGTCATGGACCAAAAAGGGCTAATCGCGAACGCTGGCTCAAGTCCTCACAACATCGGCCCATCGTGACAGGGGGCGCATCATGCGCTTGCACCGCCCGGTACTCGCCGCACTCGCACTCGGCACCCTTCTACCCGTGACGGCGGCATCCGCCGCGACGGGCGTCGCGGCGGCCGGCAGCGCCGTGTCCAGCGCGACGATCGCGACGGTCGCCATGGGCGGTCTCGTCATCGGTGAGTCCACGATCGAGGGGCATTCCATCTCGGTCGGGACGCTCACGACATCGGCGCAGACGCTGACTTCGGCGGCGCCCTCGGTGTCGTTCGTCCCGCTGACCGTCGACCAGGAGCAGATCGGCGGCACCACGGTGACGCCGGCGAACAGCCCGATCACCGTCGGCGGCGAGACGGCGTCCGTCCCGATCGACGACCTGCTCGCCGCGACCAGCCCCGCCGCGACCCTCTCGGCCGCGACCGGCGCCGCCGGCCCGACGTCCGCGCTGACCGCGTCGCTCGGCTCGGTCAAGGTGATGGGCCTGCCCATCAACCTGAACGGCCATCTCGTCGTCGGCTCGTCCAGCGGCGGCTCGCAGGCGCAGGCCGGCAAGACGCTGACCATCACGAACATCTCGTTCCCGAGCCTCGCGGACCTCCTCGCCGCGCTGCACATCGACGTCATGAAGCTGCCGTACGCGACCCTGACCTCGCTCGTGGACGACCTCCCGCTGGACGTCGGCGAGGAGACGATGGCGGCGTACGACGACGCCGTCGCGACGGCGGACCAGGCGACCGACGACTACAACGGCTACGCACTGGCCGTCACGAACACGGCGTCGGCCCTCTCGGCGGCGACGACCGCACTCGACGGCGAGCTCCTCGACGCGGTCCTGACCGCGATCGACTTCACCGGCACCGGAGTGTCCGCGCCCCTCGACCACAACGACTGGGACACGCTGACCGACTTCGCGACCGTCAAGAACGCGATCATCGCGCTCAACACCGACCTCACTGCCCTCACGCTCGCCTACGAGAACGCCAAGACCGCCGCTGATGGCGCGCTGAGCGACCTGAGCGACGCGGCCGACGACCTCGACGGGGCCATCGGTGACGTCGCCGACATCGTCGGGAACATCCTCGACGGCACCGCGCTCGTCTCCATCGGCAAGGCCGAGGTCGGCACCACGGCCGCCGTCGGCTCGACCAAGACCGCCAAGGTCACCGGCTACGTGAGCGGCGTGAAGGTCATGGGCCTCGACCTCTTCGACGAGGTCACCGGTAGCTCCAAGCTCGACCTGGCGAAGCTGGTCGGCGACACCGCGGGCGACGTCAACGACACCATCGGCGCGCTGACCTCGACGCTCAGCTCGATCCTGTCCAGCGCGACCGGAGCCACCGGCCTCGTGGTCCCCGCCCCGGTGATCAAGTTCCTCACCAAGTCCACCAGCACCGGCACGGACGGCGCGTTCGGCACCGCCGACGTGGCCGTGGACGCGCTTTCGGTGAGCATGGGTTCGGTGGAGGTGCCGCGCGAGTTCGCGCTCACCCCGCTGGTCCTCGACAATGCGGTCACCCCGCGCGGTGTCCTGCCGTTCGTCAAGACGCAGCCGTTCTCGGTGAAGGTCGGCAGCCTGGCCGAGTCCGCGCGGTTCCGCCCGAGCACGATCCCGGGCACGCCGCAGACGCCGAACACCCCCGGCGGCGGCAGCGAGCTGCCGGCCACCGGCGGTCCGTACGGCCTCGCGGTCGTCGCGGTCATCGGTGCGGCACTGGCGATCGGCACCCGCCGTCACCTCCGGGCGGCGACCGCGTAACCGAGCTGCTCCGCCTCGCCTTGTAGGGGGGCGCGGCGGAGAGACGGGGGCTACGCCCCCGCGGCCCCGGAGGGGAGCCGCGGGGGCGTAGTCATGTCCACGTATCGTGGGCGGCATGGACAGCGGCCTGCAGCGCGAGCTCGAGACCAAGGTGCGTTCCGGCGAACGCCTCTCCTACGACGACGGCGTCGCCCTCTACGCGACCGACGACCTCGTCTGGCTGGGCGAGCTGGCGCACGAGGTGCGGACCCGCCTCAACGGCGACCGGGTGATGTTCAACGTCAACCGCCACCTCAACCTCACGAACGTCTGCACCGCGTCCTGCGCGTACTGCTCGTTCCAGCGCAAGCCGGGCGAGAAGGACGCGTACACGATGCGCGTCGAGGAGGCCGTTCGCCTCGCCAGGTCGATGGAGGGCGAGGGGCTCACCGAGCTGCACATCGTCAACGGCCTGCACCCGACGTTGCCGTGGCGCTACTACCCGAAGGTGCTGCGCGAGCTGAAGGCCGCGCTGCCGGACGTCGCGTTGAAGTGCT
Source organism: Frankiaceae bacterium (assembly GCA_030840645.1). Taxonomy (GTDB): domain Bacteria; phylum Actinomycetota; class Actinomycetes; order BP-191; family BP-191; genus BP-191. The sequence continues at coordinate 31,197 of JAVEEC010000120.1, read as the reverse complement.
TCACCGCGACCGAGATCCACTTCTTCGAACGGCTCTCCGGGATGCCGGCGTCCGAGGTGCTGGACGAGCTGATCGACGCCGGCCTGGAGTCGCTGACCGGCGGCGGCGCGGAGATCTTCGACTGGGAGGTCCGCAAGGAGATCGTCGACCACGACACCCACTGGGAGGACTGGTCGCGCATCCACCGGATCGCGCACGGCAAGGGGCTGCGCACGCCGGCCACGATGCTGTACGGCCACATCGAGGAGCCGCGGCACCGGGTCGACCACGTGCTGCGGCTGCGCGAGCTGCAGGACGAGACCGGCGGCTTCGTGGTGTTCATCCCGCTGCGCTACCAGCACGACCGCGACCACGACCCGCGCAACCGCCTGCAGGACCGGACGACCATGGCGTCGGGGGCGGAGGCGCTGCGGACGTTCGCGGTGTCGCGGCTGCTGTTCGACAACGTGCCGCACGTCAAGAACTTCTGGGTCATGCACGGGCTGACGACGGCGGCGCTGTCGCTGTCGTTCGGCGCCGACGACCTGGACGGCTCGGTGGTCGAGTACAAGATCACGCACGACGCCGACCGCTTCGGCACGCCGGACAAGATGACGCGCGAGGACCTGCTGACGGTGATCCGCGACGCGGGCTTCACCCCGGTGGAGCGGAACACGCGGTACGAGGTCATCAGGACGTTCGACGGCCCGGTGCCGCTGCGCGAGCGCCGCGCCGAGCCCCAGCCGATCTGGGCGTAGCAGTCCCGATCCGCCGCCGCCCGACTCGTTCTGTGAAGATCACCACGCTCGAGAGGGGGTGGGGTTCCTGCACAGAAGGCGACGGGCTAGACGCCGCAGACCTTGACATAGACCTGCTGGACCGCCGCCGGCAGGTGCGCGGCGACGTAGTCGAGGACCGGGCCGCACGCGGCGGCGTTGGCCGACGGTGCGGCGACCAGACCGCCGAGAGCGGCGGCGAGAACGGCGGCGGCGGCGAGACGACGGGTCATGAGGGGACCTTCCGCGTAGGGGTGCGTGGACCTACTTTCGCGGTCCGACCAGCAACGCCTGCCCCGCGCGCCCGAGCGGTCCCTCGTCGTCGCTCAGCGTCGACGTTGCGAGGCCGGCGCCGTTCGGCGCGATCGTTGTCGAGGCGTCGAGGCAGACCCACTCGCCGACGGCCTCGCGGTAGGTGTGCAGCGTCAGCTCGGTGTTGATGAACCACCAGTCGTTCCAGTCGAGCTCGCCGCTGATGCCGTTGCCGCTGTCGGCGACGGCGAGGACGCGTTGCAACGGCGTCGGCTCCTCCCCGGCGACGACAGCAACGTCGAGCCGGGTCCACGCGGCGGCCGGTCCGGGCACCCCGAACCCGCCGCGGACGAACCGCCAGTCCAGCGCCCCGAGGTACCCCTTCCGCAACGACTCCGGCACGCCGGGCGCGTCGACGCGCGGCGGTGGCGCCGGGTCGCGCGACGGGACGGACGGCCCCTCGGCCCGGCGGATGCGCCACGCCCGCGCGAGCATCGCGTCGCGGCCGTCCGCACGGAGCACCGCCTCGATCAGCTCGACGGACCGCCCGGGCCGAGCGACCCGCGCCTCCACCGACACCTCGCCGACGGGGACCGGGCCGAGGATCTCGCAGGTCACCCGCGCGACCATCAGGTCGTCGCGGGGCGCGCAGCGTTCGATGACACCGCCGACGAGCGCGGACGGCGGGCCGGCGTGCTGTGCCGCCGGGTCCCACGGCCCGGCGGTGTGCGCCGTCGCGCGGTACCGCCCGTCGCCGAGGGGCTCGTAGAACGCGTTCACGAACCGGCGACGAGCCGGTCGCGCAGGTCCGCGGCGTCGAGGTGAGCCGGCTCGGTCGCCGCGAGGAACGACAGCAGCGCCCGCGCGAAGCGGACCGGCTCGTCGACGTGCGGGAAGTGGCCGGCGCGTTCGAACACCTCGACCCGCGCGGTGGGCACCAGCGTCGCGAAGTGCGCCGCGTGCGCGACGGGGATGAACGAGTCCCGCCCGCCCCACACGACCATCGACGGCAGCCCGGTCGCGAGGTAGAGCCGGTCGCTCGCGTCGACGCGCTGGCCGCCGGCGTCGATGACGCTGCGCGCGGTGTGCACGAACGCCGCGCGCGCCTGCGTGTCGACCAGCGACCCGTACCCCCGCGCGATCTCCCGCAACGCGGGCCGCGCGGGCAGCGGCAGGCGCGACGTGACGCGGCCGACCGCGCCGAGCGCGGACTGGACGCGGCGGTGCGCGATCAGCGGCAGCACGTACTCCGCGCCGGGCAGCGTCGCCGCGCGCAGCACCGGGGTCACCTCACGGCCGAGGCCGCCGCTGGACACGAGGACGAGGCGTTCGCAGCGTTCCGGGAACTGGTACGCGAACTGCATGGCGACGCCGCCGCCGAGCGAGTGCCCGACGACCGTCGCCGTCTCGTGGCCGAGGGCGGTGATGAGGTCGCGTACGCCGCACGCGTAGGCCCCGAGCGAGTAGTCGCCGCGCGGCTTCGCCGACTCGCCGTGGCCGAGCAGGTCCGGCGCGATGACGCGGACGTGTTCGGCCAGCGGGGGAACGACGCCGTCCCACGTCCGCGAGCTGCCCGCGATGCCGTGCAGCAGGACGACGAGCGGTCCTGCGCCGGCCTCGGTGTAGGTGACCCGGTGGCCGTGCAGCGTGATCTCGGAACGGCGCATGCGGCTATCGTCCCCCACGATGGCCGACGACCGTGACGCGATGTTCGACGAGGTCGGCGCGGCCATCGTCGGCGCCCCTCACTACAACCGCGCGGCGGTCGCCGCGGCGGCGGGCGTGCCCGTCGACTTCGCCGACCGGCTCTGGCGCGCGATGGGGTTCCCCGACGCTCCGGACGACCTGGTGCTGTTCACCGAACGCGACGTCGCCGCGCTGCGCACCGCGGAGTCGTTGCGGGCGTACGGCGTCGTCGACGAGGCGGGGCTGCTGACGTTGACCCGCGCGATGGCGCAGTCGCTCTCCCGCCTCGCCGTCTCGCACGCCGACGTTGCCGCGAGTCATCTCGCGCCGTCGGATGCCGAGGCGCTGGTACCGGCGGTCGGGTCGTTGCTCGACTACGTCTGGCGCAGGCACCTGGCGGCCGCGGCGGAGGGCGCCCTCGTCACGGCCGCCGGCGAACGCCCCGCGGACCGGCCGGTCGCGGTCGGGTTCGCCGACCTGGCCGGCTTCACCGAGCTGAGCCGGCAGGTCACGCCGGACGAGCTGGCCGCGCTGGTCGAACGCTTCGAGCAGCACGCCGCGACGGCCGTTGCGGCGCACGGCGGGCGCGTGGTCAAGACGCTCGGCGACGAGGTGCTGTTCGCGCTCGACGACGTCGGCGCGGCGACGGCGCTCGGCCTCGCGCTCGCCGCGGGCGGCGAGCAGGTCGGCCGCGAGGTCGCGGTCGGGGTCGCGTACGGGCCGGTCCTCGCCCGGCTCGGCGACGTGTTCGGACCGACCGTCAACATCGCCAGCCGGCTCACCGGACTGGCCCGCCCCGGCACCGTCCTCCTCGACCGCGAGGCGGCGACGGCGCTGCGTGGCGACCCGCGCTTCGACATCGCGCCGCTGCGGCGCCACGCCGTCCGCGGCTACACCCACCTGGCACCGTTCCGCGTCCGCGCGGCCACCAAGGAATAACCGGAAAGCACTCACGTCGGCCGCGTCCCCGGTCGACACTTCCTGCATGCGCATCAGCCTCGCCCTCGCCGCCGTTCCCGCCCTCCTCGCCCCCCTCGTCGTCGCCACGCCGGCGCACGCCGCCTGCACGACCGCCGCCAAGACGCTCACCGGAACGATCGCGGGCGCGGACAACCGGTTCGTCGACGCGTTCATCGGCTTCGACGTCCTGGACAAGACCGGCCGGCACCTCGGCTCGACGAAGGGGAGCGCGGCGTTCGGCTGCGCCGGGCAGCGCGGCTACGGCGCGACGATCCGGGTCAACAGCACGCTCGGCCCGACCGGCTCGACCACGACCGGCACCAAGTCGTGGTCCCTGGTCCTGCCGGCGAACGCGACCCACACCTACATCGAGGTCTACCCGCAGGCCGCCGGCTACAGCGGCGGCACCAACGAGACCCGCTACGGCCACACCATGCGCCGCAAGATCCCGGTGCCGTACGGCGCCCGGGTCAACCTCCGGCTGCCTGTCGTCTGCGCGCAGGGCGGCAAGACCGGCTGGATCAACGGCTGGGTCAGCAAGCACGGCGTCCGCGTCGCCGCCGACCGCGTCGCCGCCTGGTCGATGGCGCCGGACAACAACGTCCCCAACCCGATCCTGGGCTTCAACGTCGGCTACGCGAAGAGCAACGGCTACTACAACATCCCGAACCTGCCGAGCGGCCAGAAGTACACCGTGCAGATCAGCAAGTCCGGCGTGATGAAGCAGTTCTACAACATCCAGGTCAACAGCTGTAAGGGCGCGTACCTCGGCGCGTCGTTCGCCTAGCGGACCGACCTGCACAGAACGCGACGAGGCGCGGCCGCGGCCGTCGTCCGGCTACAAGAGGCTGTCCGCAGGGCTGCGTGAACCTGCGGTCCAAGCCTGGGCAGATCGGACTATTTACGGCGCATGCCGCGGTGGAGGAGAGTCGGTCACGCCCCCGCTCGCCCCCATCGTCAGGAGTCCGACCATGCTCTTCGGCCGGACACTCCTGCGTACCGCGTGCGCCACCGCAACGCTGGCCGTGGCGTGCGCCGTCGTCGCGGCGCCGTCCTACGCCGACGACCCGGCGCCGGCCGGGCCCTCGCTGGTCGCCGTCACGGTCGACCCCGCCGAGGTCGACGTCAGTACGTCGCCTGCCGTGGTCACCGTGTCCGCTCACGTGACCGGCGCGGAGACCGTTGCCGTCAACCTCGGTACCGACCCGACGCCGACGTCGTTGCAGCTCGCCTCCGGCGACACCGCCGACGGGACCTGGTCCGGCGTCGTCACCGTCCCGGCGTTCACCCCGCACGGCCCGCTGGCCGCGCACGTCACCGCGACCGACGCGGCCGGCACGCCCATGTCCACCGACGTCGACGCGGCCCTGCTGGTCCTCGACGCTGTCCCCGCGGCACCGGCCTCGGTCACCGTCTCGCCCGCCGGGCAGGGCGCGCTCGACGTGTCGTGGACCGCGCCGCCGGCGAACGGCGGCAGCGGCGTCGACTCGTACGACGTCGCCGCCGAGCCCGCGCCGGGCAGCGACCCCGCGGCCGTCGTTCCCGCCGTCGCCACGCTCGGCTCGGCCGCGCGCTCCGTGCCGTTGGCCGCGCTGTCGGCGGGTACGCGCTACGTCGTCCGCGTGACCGCCCACAACACCGCCGGCACCGGAACTGCCGCGCAGGCCGACGCGACGACCGCGCCGCCGCTGACCGTCACCGACGCGCCGGGCGCGGTGGCGACCGTTCCCGGCAACGCGTCGTTGAGCGTCCAGTGGCTCGTGCCCGCGTCCGACGGCGGCAGCGCCGTGACGGGGTACGCCGTGTCGGCCACGCCCCGCACGTCCGGCGTGCCGGTGCCGCCTGTCGTCTCTGCGACCGCTTCGCCGGTCGTCCTGCCCGGCCTGGTCAACGGCGTCACGTACGACGTCGCGGTGACCGCGGCGAACGGCGTCGGCAGCAGCCTGCCCGGCACTGCGTATGGCACCCCGCGCACCGTTCCCGGCGCGCCCGCCGTCGTCTCGGTGACCGCCGGCGACGCGGCCGCGGTCGTGCGCTGGACGCCTCCGGTGTCCAACGGCGGTGCGGCCGTCGAGTCGTACACCGTCACCGCGGGTCCCGGCCGGCCGGTCGTGACGGTGCCGGGCTACGAGCGCGCGGCCAACGTGACGCAGCTCGCCAACGGCCTGCCGGTGACGTTCACCGTCGTCGCCGTCAACGCCGCGGGCCCCGGCACCGCGTCGGCGCCGAGCGTTGCCGTGATCCCGCGCCGGCCCGGGCGGCTGGTCGTCGTGACGCAGCCCAAGACCCCGGTCGTCACCGGCACCAGGTCGACCGTCGTGGCCGCGTTGACGACGACGGTCGGCGGCATCGGCATCTCCGGCCAGCAGGTCGAGCTGATGGCGCGCGTCAAGCCGGCCACGACGTGGAAGCGCGTGGCGGTCGGCACGACCGGCAGCAACGGCCGGGTGACGTTGAGCGCGACGCTGCCGGCCTCGGCCGACCTGCGGCTGCACCACGCCGCCGGCGCCGTGTCAGCGGCCGACGTCGCCGTACGTTCGGTCGCGGTCTCCATTCGCGTCAACGCGCCCACCAGCGCCGCGCGGGTACGCGTCGGCATGACGATCGTCGTCCGCGGGAGCGTCGGCCCGGCGAAGTCCGCGGGCGCGCCGGTGTACCTGCAGGGGTACGTCCGCGGCGCGTGGCGCACCGTCGCGTCCGGCCGGATGACCTCGCGCACCGCGTACCAGGTGAGCTGGAAGCCGGGCAGCGCCGCCGCGTATGCGCTGCGCGTCGTCAAGCCTTCGGACGCCGCCAACTCGACCGGGACGAGCGGCCAGTGGCGGCAGTACGTCGACCCGGAGAACGCCGCCGACGTCGCCCGCGCCGTCCTCGGCAACCGCAGGATCACGCTGGAGACCACCCACGACTCCGGCGTCCGCGACCTGGCGACCGCGCGGCAGAACGTCGTCGACGTCGCCGCCGGCCGCCTGGCCAGGCGGTCGTCGTACCAGAACGCGCCCGGTGGCTACACCTCGATCGACATCCGGCTGCTCCGCGCCATCCGCGCGATGGGCGCCGCCGGCACCGTCACGGTCAGCGAGATCGCCGGCGGCAGCCACGCCCCCGGGTCGATGCACTACTCAGGTCATGGCCTCGACATCAACTGGGTCAACGGCGCGCACGTCGGCCGCGGGGCTGCGTACGGGATGGCGATCAACGCCTGCCGCGCGAACGGTGCCGTCCGGGTGTTCAGCCCGTCCTACGACCCGTACGGCGGGCACGGCAACCACGTCCACTGCGACTGGTGACATCGGTCAGCCGAGGCCCGGCGCGGCGTTGCGCGTGATCTCGACACCCGCGCCGAACCGCGCGATCTCCCCGTCCGACCAGCCGAGCAGCGAAGGCACCTGCACGACGACCCAGTGCCTCTTCGAGTCCTGGAACGTCAGCACCGCCGTCGGCGCCTCGGCGCGGTTCAGGTACCCGGTGCCGTTGCCGACCTTGACCGGCGTACCCGCGGGCTGACCCGTCGCGCTCGACGACTGCAGCATCACGACCAGCTTCCCCTCGAACGCGTCCGGGTCGCGGTCGGTCGTGCCGATGGGCGCGATCGTCATGCGGAGCTCGTTGGCGCCCTGGATCTCCCAGCCCTTGGGGACGTACGCGACGCGGTACCCCGAGGGCTGCGCGCCGGTGTAGGCGACCAACGTCCGCGCCGCCAGTCGGGTCGGGCTCGCCTTGGGGGTCGGCGCCGCGACCGTCGCATTCGGCGCGGGCCGGTGCGTCGGCTCGGAGCGCGCGACGCCGACCCCGGCGACGACCACGGCTGCCGTCACGAGCGACCCCGCCGCGCGGCGGGCGGCGCGGCGCCGTACCCCCCGGCGCCCGCGGGCCAGGTCGGCCGCGACCGTCTCCTCGGTCACCTCGGCCGGGGCGGCGGCGTGCGACAGCATCGTTCGGACGTCGGTCATGACACTCTCCTCGCGTCGTGCGGGTCGGCGGGCTCGGCGATCGGGCCGAGCAGCTCGCGCAGGCGGTCGAGACCGCGCGCGGTCTGGCTCTTCACAGTTCCCTGGGAGCAGCCCAGGGCGGTCGCCGTCTCGGCGACGTCGTACTCCAACCAGTGCCGCAGCACGACCGCTGCGCGCATGCGCGGCGGGAGCGCGGCGAGTGCGCTCCGTACCGCGTCGCGGTCCTCGGCCGTCAACGTCTCCGCGGCGGTCGTGTCGGGCAGCTCGGCGTGGGCGCGTTCCCTGCGCCACCACGGGCGCCGCGTCTCGTCGGTGAACGCGTTGACGAGGATCCGGTACGCGTACGCGTCCGGCCCCTCCGTCGCCCGGATCCGCGGCCACGCAACGTACAGGCGGGTCAGCGACACCTGCACGAGGTCCTCGGCGAGGTGCCGGTCCCCGGCGGTCAGCAGCGTCGCGGTCCTGACGAGGTTCGGCCGCCGCGCGACGACGAACGCCCGGAAGCCCTCGTCCCGCGCGGCCGCCCTCGGGGGTCCCATGCCCCTACTACGAGCCGCACCGACGATCCGTTGCACCGGCTACGATTGCGCGACGGAGGGGTTGCTACGAACGGGGACTGGTACACCGAGTCCATCGACCGGGTCGAGGGCGCCGGGCAGGCGTTGCACCGGGCGGTCGAGGACGCGCTCGACCTGTTGCGGCAGGCGCGAAGCGAACGGCTCGGCGGGGCCGAGCTGGTCGACATCGTCGGCCGGCTCGTCGAACGCGGCGGACGGGGCGTCCGGCTCGCGCCGACGGTGGCGTACCGCGAGTTCGAACGCGCCATGACGGCGTATCGGGCCGGTGCCATCCGGTCGTTCGTCGACGACGACGGGCTCACGTACTCCGAGATCGCCGCGATGACCGGCGTCTCGCGCCAGATGATCGCCCGGCTCTATCGCGCCGCGGACGAGCAGGAGCCCTCCGGCGGTTGACGCAACCGCCGGTTACGCCCGCACGCTGCCCTGGTGGAAGCGCTGAGCAGCGACGTCGAGTCGCTCCTCGGGCGCGCGCCCGAGGGGGCGCTCGGGCAGTCGGTCCTGCGCCTGGTGCACGCGGACGACGTACCCGCGCTGCTGCGGGCGCTGGCCGAGGCGACCCGTACGCGGCGCAGCGTCACGCTCGGCGTACGGGTCGTCGCTCGGGAGGGTGGCCCCGTTCCCTGCCAGCTCGTCGTCGTGCCGCTGGTACCGCCGCCGAGCGTCACGTTCGTGCTGCTGCCGGGCGGGGCGACGGACTCGGCCGGGGTGACGTGTCTGTCGAGTCTGCCGAGGGCCCGCATGGATGCCCTGTCGCGGCTGACGACGCGGGAGACCGACATCGTCGCGCGGCTGATGTCGGGCGACCGGGTGCCCGCGATCGCGACGGCGTTGTTCCTCAGCCAGAGCACCGTGCGGAACCACCTCTCGGCGGCGTTCCGCAAGCTGCACGTCCGCTCGCAGCAGGAGCTCGTGGACCTGCTCCGAGACGAGATTCATCTGCCGATGCACGCCTGGGGCTAGCCTCGACCTGTGCGAACGCCTCCGAGCGAGCAGGGGCCGCGGCGGCCCCGCGTCGGTCATATTCAGTTCCTCAACTGCCTGCCGCTGTACTGGGGGTTGATCCGCTCGGGCGCGCTGCTCGACGTGGACCTCACCAAGGACACCCCCGACCGGCTGAACGACGGCCTCGTCCGCGGCGACCTCGACATCGGCCCGATCAGCCTGGTCGAGTACCTGCGGCACGCCGACGACCTGCTGGTCCTGCCCGGCATCGCGGTCGGCTCGGACGGCCCGGTGCTGTCAGTGAACCTCGTCTCCAAGGTCCCCCTCGAACGGCTCGACCAGCGGCTGGTCGCGCTGGGCAGCACGAGCAGGACGAGCGTGCTGCTCGCGCAGTTGCTGCTCGAGGACCTCCACGACGTGAGACCGACCTACGCAACGATGCCGCCGGACCTCACGACGATGCTGCTGGAGGCCGACGCCGCCGTGCTGATCGGCGACGCCGCGCTGCGCGCCGCCCACGAAGCCGAGAGCAGAGGGCTCTACGTCACCGACCTCGGTCAGGCCTGGAAGGACTGGACGGGGCTGCCGATGGTGTTCGCGGTCTGGGCGGCCCGCAGGGACTTCGCCGAGCAGCACCCGGGGCTGGTGAAGGACGTGCACGAGAGCTTCCTCAGCTCGCGCGACCTCAGCCTCGCGAACGTCCGCGAGGTCGCCGAGGCGGCGAGCCGCTGGGAGGCGCTCGACGCGGCGACCTTGGAGCGGTACTTCACGACGCTCGACTTCACCCTCGGCGAACGCCAGCTCGAAGGGCTCAGGGAGTTCGCGAGAAGGGCCGCGGGGAGAGGGGATTGGCCGGCCGACGTCGAAGTGGCCTTCGCGCAAGTCTGAACGCCACTCACCGCGCCACCCGCGCGGGGGTCCGAGAACGAGGGACGGATTCCGTTGCGCCGCAACGCCGTAGGGCTCGCAGCCGCGCTCGTCGCGGCCTGTCTCGGGCCGCATGCGCACGCCGCCGACCAGGTGGTCTCAGTCGCCGCGAACACGTTCCTCCCCGGCACCGTCAGCATCACGGCCGGGAGCAAGCTGACGTTCGTGAACCCCGACGTGGCGCCGCACAACGTGGTCGCCGACGCGACGACCAGGTCCGGCCCGTTGTTCGGCAGCGCCACCGTGACGGGCGGGCAGAGCGCGGATGTCAAGGGAGTCGCGAGCCTCAAGCCGGCGACCTACACGTTCCACTGCTCGGTGCATCCGAGCATGCGCGGCTCGCTGACCGTGACGGCGCCCGGCACGCAGGCAGTGGTCGCGATCCCGGTGACGCAGATCGCGACGCCGACCAGCCTGACGTTCTACAACGGCGCCCTCTACGTCGCGAGCTGGGCCGCCAACTCGGTGACCAAGATCCCCGTCCTGCCGAACGGGCTCCTCTCGCCCGGGACGCCGTACGTGACCGGGCTGTCCGCGCCGCTCGGGGTCGCCTTCGGACCCGACGGCACGCTGTACGTCGCCGACTCCCACACGGGAGCGAACGGCGCCACCGTCGGGCGGGTCTGGTTCGTCGCGCCGGGCGGCGCGACCAAGAAGGCTGTCGTCGACGGCCTCCCCAACGGGCGCCACAACACCAACGGCCTCGCGGTCCGCAACGGCCGCCTCTACGTCGCCAACGGCAACAACACCGACGACGGCACCGGTACGCCGGCCGAGCAGCCGCTGTCCGGCACGGTCCTGTCGTACGCGATCCCGGTGCGGCTCGGCGCGAAGCCGATTGTCGAGGCGCGCGGCCTGCGCAACGTGTACGACCTCGCGTTCCGCCCCGGCACCAGCGAGGTGTGGTTCCCGACGAACGGACCCGACGCCCTCGACCCGTACGGCGAGGACCTGCTGCACAGGACCGACGTCGCGAAGGGCACGCCGGACTTCGGGTTCCCGGCGTGCGTCTACAAGGCGGGGCTGGTCCAGGGGCAGAACCCCAAGATCGCGAAGAGGTGCCGCCCGACGGCGAAGCCGGAGCTGGCGCTCGGGCTGCACGTCTCCGCCGACGGCATCGCGTTCGGCACCGGCGGCGCCTGGGGCAGCGACGTGTTCATCGCCGAGTACGGCAGCAACAGCCCGTCGATGGCCGGTCACCGGGTCGTCCGCGTCCCGATCGTCAACGGCCGGGCCGGGGCGCCGCAGGACGTCGTGGTCGGGTCCGCACCGCTGGACGTGGCGTTCGGCCCTGACGGGCTCTACGTCGCCGACTTCGCGAACGGCTCGATCATCCTGCTCCGCGCGGTCGGGTAGCGATGGCGGCGGCGGCGATGACGGCGGCGGACGTCAGCCGCCTGCTCGGCCGCGCGGCCTTCGGCGCGACCGCCGCGGACCTCGACCAGTGGACCGGCAAGCCGTACGCCGACCTCGTGGACCGGCTGCTCACGCCCGCGACGCTGCCCGCGCCGGCGCCGGCGCCCGACGACGCGAAGCGGCTCGCGTTGCAGCAGGGCCAGCTCGACATCACCGCGGCGCGCTGCTGGTGGCTCGAACGGATGCGGACGACGCCGTTCCCGCTGCTCGAACGCATGACGCTGCTCTGGCACGGCCACTTCGCCACCGGCGTGCGCTACCCGCCGACCGTCGGTGAGCTGGTCCGGCAGAACCAGACGCTGCGCGCCAACGCTCTCGGCAGCCTCCGCACGATGGTCGAGCAGCTCACGATCGACCCGGCGATGCTGCTCTGGCTGAACGGCGTCGAGAACGCGATCCCGCACCCGAACGAGAACTACGCCCGCGAGTTCTTCGAGCTCTTCACCCTCGGCAAGCGGCCGCAGGTCTACACCGAGCGCGACATCCGCGAGGCCGCGCGGGCGTTCACCGGCTGGGTCGTCGACGGCAACGACCTGGTGACGTTCGTGACGGGCCGCCACGACGCCAAGACCAAGAAGGCCCTCGGCCGGACGGTCGCCAACGGCGGCGACGTGGAGTACCGAACACTGGTCGACATCGCGCTGGCGCAGCCGGTCGCGTCGCGGTTCTTCGCCTGGCGGCTGGTCGCCGGTCTCGCCTACACGCCCGACGTGCCGAACCTCCTCACGTCGAACGACACGCTGCTGAACAAGGTCGCGACGGCGCTGCGCACCAGCGACTTCGACGTCGCGACGGCGGTGCGGACGCTGCTGCTTGCCGACGAGTTCCGCTACGCGCCCGCCGCGAAGTCGCGGCAGCTGGTCCGCCAGCCGGTGGAGGCGATCGTGCACGCGGCCAAGGCGCTCGAAGTGGCGTTCGAGGACGGGTCGCTGGTGTGGCAGCTCGAACGCATGGGGCACTCGCTGTTCGACCCGGTCAACGTCGGCGGCTGGCCGCTCGGCCGTGACTGGGTGACGCCGGTCACCGCGGTCGCGCGGTACGACGCCGGACTGACGCTGTTCAACCTCGCGACGGCTGGCGCGAAGGCGAGCGTCGCCCCGCTGCCCGCGGCCGGCGACCTGGCGGGCTGGGCACACCGGCTCGGGCTCGCGGCGTTCGGCACCAACACCAAGAACGCCGTGTCGGCGTACCTCCGCGGGGTCAAGACCGCGGGCGCGGCCGAGCAGCAGGCGGGCGTCCTGACGCTGCTCCTGTCCAGCCCCGAGTGGGTGGTGATGTAGGTGTCCCTCACCAGACGGCGGCTGATCCAGGCGGCGGGCGGTCTCGCGGCCGCGCACACGCTGCTGCCCGCGGTCGCGCGGGTCGGCGGCACGTTCGCCGGTGCCGCGTCGCCGGGCACCGCGACGCGCAACCGGCTGGTCGTCATCCACCTCTCCGGCGGCAACGACGGCCTCAACACCGTGATCCCAACGAGCGGCCCGAGGTACGACGTCTACCGCAAGGTCCGCCCCGCGCTGGCGTACCAGCCGGCGCAGACGCTGCCGCTCGACCTGCCCGCCGACCGCGCGCACCACCTCGGCCTCAACGCCAAGCTCAAGACCCTGCACCGCCTGTACCGCGAGGGCCGGGTCGCGATCGTGCAGGGCGTCGACTACCCCCAGCACTCGTACTCGCACTTCACGTCCGCCGACATCTGGCACTCGGGCGAGCCGGGCCGCGCACCCGACTCCGGCTGGCTCGGCCGCCACCTGGACCGGGCCGGCGCGCGGGACGGCGAGCTGCGCGGTGTCGGCATCGGGTACGAGCTGCCGCTGATGCTGCGCGGCAAGAGTCGTGGCGGCGTCGCCGTCGAGTCGATCGCGACGATGCGCTTCGCGGACGGGACGGGCGCCGTCGCGAACGCGCGGCACGACGCGCTGGCGCTGTTCGACCACCACGCGGCGACCGAGCCGTTGCGGCGGATCGCCGGAGTCGGGGCGCGGCAGGCGGTCGATCTCGCCGACATGCTCGCGAAGGTGCCGCCCGCGAAGTCCGCAGGCAACCGCATCGCCGACGCGATGCTCACCGGCCGGACGCTGCTCGGACTCGACCTCGGCGTCGAGTGCCTCTTCCTCTCGACCAACGGCTACGACACCCACACCGACCAGCGGGCCGGGCACGAGCGCGTCCTCGGCAACCTCGACGTCGCGCTGGAGGCGTTCTTCCTCGGTACCGCGAAGGGCAAGGCGCTCGGCATCGGCGCCCTGCCCACCGCGCTTGCGTCGCGGACCGTCGTCCTGGTCATCAGCGAGTTCGGCAGGCGGATCGGGGAGAACGGCGCGGGTGCCGGCGCAGGCACCGACCACGGTGCCGCGTCGCCGGTCCTGATGGTCGGCCCGAAGGGCCGGATCGGCCCCGGGCTGCACGGCGAGCACCCCAGCCTCGGCACGACCGCGCTCCCCGCCGACAACCTCGTCATGACCACCGACCTGCGCCGCGTGTACCAGTCGGTGCTGGCGCAGTGGCTCCGCGACCCCGACCCGATGTACGCGTCCTACCAGCGGCTGCCGGGCTTGTTCCGCTGACCGCCGCGGCGGCGGTTACGCTGGGCGCGTGAGCAGCGACCTGCAGCACGTCCTCGACCGCGCGGCAGACGGCGGCCGGATCACGCCGGACGAGGCCCTCGACCTCTACGTCGACGCGCCGTTCCACGCGCTCGGACGCGCGGCAGATGCGGTGCGGCGCAGGCGGTTCCCGGACAACATCGCCACGTACCTGATCGACCGCAACATCAACTACACCAACGTCTGCGTGACGGCCTGCAAGTTCTGCGCGTTCTACCGCGCACCAGGTCACGAGGAGGGCTGGGTCCGCGACCTGCCCGAGATCCTGCGCCGCTGCGGCGAGGCGGTCGACCTCGGCGCGACGCAGATCATGCTGCAGGGCGGGCACCACCCGGAGTTCGGGATCGAGTGGTACGAGGAGACGTTCGCCGCGATCAAGGCGGCGTACCCGATGCTCGCGCTGCACTCGCTCGGCGCCAGCGAGGTCGTGCACATCGGCCGGGTCAGCGGGCTCACCCACGAGCAGGTCATCGCGCGGCTGCACGCGGCCGGTCTCGACTCGTTCGCGGGCGCCGGCGCGGAGATCCTGACCGAACGCCCCCGTCACGCGATCGCGCCGTTGAAGGAGACGGGCGCGACCTGGCTGTCGGTGATGGAGACCGCGCACCGGCTCGGCGTCGAGTCGACGGCGACGTTCATGATGGGCACCGGCGAGACCAACGCGGAACGCATCGAGCACCTGCGGATGATCCGCGACGTGCAGGACCGCACCGGCGGCTTCCGGTCGTTCATCCCGTGGACCTACCAGCCGGAGAACAACCACCTCAAGGGGCACACGCAGGCCACCACGATGGAGTACCTGCGGATGATCGCCGTTGCGCGGCTGTTCTTCGACAACATCGCCCACCTGCAGGGCTCGTGGCTCACGGTCGGCAAGGACGTCGGCCAGCTCACGCTGCACCTGGGGGCGGACGACCTCGGCTCGATCATGCTCGAGGAGAACGTCGTGTCGGCAGCGGGTGCGCGGCACCGTTCCAACAGGCTCGAGCTGATCTCGTTGATCCGTTCGGCGGGGCGCATCCCGGCGCAGCGGGACACGCTGTACCGGCACCTCGTCGTGCACACGGACCCGGCCGACGACCCGGTGGACGCGAACGTCTCCTCGCACGTCTCGTCGACGGCGCTCACGCTGACGCCCGCGTAGGTGTCCCGCACTCTCCACTGCGCGCCGGTCGTCGTCCCGGTCGAGGGCGAGCCGGTTCGCGACGGTGCCGTCCTCGCCGACGGCGACCGGATCGTCGCGGTCGGGCCGCGTTCGGAGATCGACGCGAACGGCGCGCGGGTGCGCGACTGGCCGGGCGTGCTGCTGCCCGGCCTCGTCAACGCGCACACCCACCTCCAGTACACGGACTTCGCCGACCTCGCGACGAGCGGGCTGCCGTTCGCGCTGTGGATCAGGACGCTCACGGAACGCCGTCGGGCGTTCGGCGACGCGCAGTGGCGCGAGAGCGCGAGGCGTGGCGTGCACGAGGCGCTGCGCACAGGGACGACCTGTGTTGCCGATGTCGTGACCGACGCCGCCGTGCTGCCGGTGCTGGCGCGCTCGGGGCTGGCCGGGACGGCGTATGTCGAGGTCGTCGGGGTCGTGTCCGCGCGCTGGCCCGAGGTGCGCGCCAGGCTTGCCGCGACGCTCGACGCAGCGTCCTCGTCGGTCGGCGTCAGCCCGCACGCGCTCTACTCGCTTGGCACGGACGCCGCGCGCGGCGCGGTGGCACTCGCGCGCGAGCGTGGCCTGCGCCTCCATCCGCATCTTGCCGAGACGCGGGACGAGGGCGAGTACGTGACCTCGGGCACGGGGCCGTTCGCCGACTTCACCCGTTCGATCGACATGATGTTCGAGCTGCTCGACGGTGGCAGCGGGCGGCACCCGGTCGACGAGGCGGATGCGCTCGGCTGGCTCGGGCCGGA
Organism: Frankiaceae bacterium; assembly: GCA_030840645.1. Lineage (GTDB taxonomy): Bacteria > Actinomycetota > Actinomycetes > BP-191 > BP-191 > BP-191. Next base: position 15,214 of record JAVEEC010000120.1, on the reverse strand, counting down.
CGCGCATGTCGCGCACGGCGTGCACGTCGATGCGGCGGGGCGCGCGACGTTGCGCGAACGCGGCACTGCCGTGGCGCTCTGCGTCCGGTCAAACGCCGTCCTCGGCGCGGGCGACGCACCCGTTGCGGCGTACCTGGCCGAGGGCAGCCCCGTCGCGATCGGCACCGACTCGCGCGCGTCGTCGCCGTCGCTCGACATGATCGAAGAAGTCCGGGCTGTTCGCGAACTCACTGTCTCCCAAGGCTTTCCGCCGAACGGCCTGTCACGACGGCTGGTCGAGGCGGCGACGATCGGCGGCGCGTACGCGCTCGGCCTGGCCGACGCGGGACGCCTGGCGCCGGGCGGCCGCGCGGACCTGGCGGTGTTCGACGTGCCGACCGAGGGGGACCCGTACGACGCCCTCGTCGCGCATGGTGCAGGACGTTGCGTGGCGACCGTGCTGGGCGGGCGGATCGTCCACCGTAGGGTCGCGTCGTGAGCCGAGCCGACCTGGACAAGGAGCCGCGCGACGTCGCCGCGATGTTCGACGACGTGGCGCCGCGCTACGACCTCACCAACGCCGTCCTCTCCCTCGGCCGCGACCGCGGCTGGCGCCGCGCGACCGCGCGCGCGGTCGGCCTGAAGCCGGGCGAACGCGCGCTCGACCTCGCCGCCGGCACCGGCACGTCATCGACCGCACTCGCCGACGGATCCGGCGCGACCGTCGTCGCGTGCGACTTCAGCCTCGGGATGCTGCGGGAAGGGCTGCGCCGCAACGCTCGCGAGCGGGTGTCGTTCGTCGCGGGCGACGGGCTCGCGCTGCCGTTCGGCGACAAGGCGTTCGACGCCGTCACGATCTCGTTCGGCTTGCGCAACCTGCACGACCTCGACGCCGGCCTCGCCGAGCTCGCGCGGGTGACGAAGCCGGGCGGGCGGCTCGTCGTCTGCGAGTTCAGCCACCCGACGCTGGCGGCGTTCAGGAGGGTCTACGTCGACTACCTGATGCGTGCCCTGCCCGCCATCGCGACCACGGTCTCCAGCAACCCCGGTGCGTACGTCTACCTGGCCGAGTCGATCCGCGCCTGGCCGGGGCAGCGCGCACTCGCCGAGCGGATCGAGGCGAACGGCTGGACCGGCGTCGCGTGGCGCGACCTCACCGGCGGCATCGTGGCGGTCCACCGGGCGCGACGGCCGGTCGCGACGTAGGCGGCGGCGGCGTACACTGCCACCGGCTCGTGAAACCGTTCACAAAGTCCCTGGGAGCCTGACCCGATGACCAGCGTGACGAACGACGCGGACGTCATCGTCGTCGGCGCCGGGCCCGGCGGCTCCGCCGCGGCGTACCACCTCGCCCAGGCCGGCCTCGACGTGCTGGTGCTGGAGAAGGCGGCGTTCCCGCGCGAGAAGGTCTGCGGCGACGGCCTCACCCCCCGCGCGGTCAAGTCGCTCATCGCGATGGGCGTCGACGTGACGACGCCGGGCTGGATGCGCAACGAGGGCCTGCGCATCATCGGCGGCGGCTGCCGCCTCGAACTCCGCTGGCCGGAGCTGGCGACGTACCCCGACTTCGGCCTGGTCCGCACCCGCACCGACTTCGACGAGATCCTCGCCCGTACCGCGCAGAAGGCGGGCGCGCGGCTGGAGGAGCTGACCGAGGTCACCGGCCCGGTGCTGGACGAGACCGGCCGCATCACGGGGGTCACCGCGCGACGGGTCCCCGAGGACCCCCGCGAACGCCACGCCGCCGAGGAGCGCACGTACCGCGCCCGCGTCGTCATCGCGGCCGACGGCGTCTCGTCGCGGCTCGCGTTGAGCATGGGGTTGGAGAAGCGCGACGACCGCCCGATGGGCGTCGCCGTCCGCCGCTACTACACCAGCCCGCGGACCAACGACACCTACCTCGAGAGCCACCTCGAGCTGTGGCAGGGGGACACGCTGCTCCCCGGGTACGGCTGGATCTTCCCTGTCGGCGACGGCACGTCGAACGTCGGCCTCGGCCTGCTCAACACGTCCGAGGCGTTCCAGGGCACCGACTACCGGAAACTGCTGCGCGACTGGCTCGCCGGGATGCCGGAGGAGTGGGGCTACGTCGAGGAGAACGCCGTCGGCAAGGTGCAGGGCGGCGCGCTGCCGATGGGCTTCAACCGGCAGCCGCACTACCGCAACGGTCTGATGCTCGTCGGCGACGCGGGCGGCGTCGTCAACCCGTTCAACGGCGAGGGCATCGCGTACGCGATGGAGTCCGGCGAGCTCGCGGCCGAGGTCGCGACGCACGCGCTCCGGCGCGGCGACGAGCGGGTGTTCGCCAGGTACCCCGCCGAGCTGAAGGCGCGCTACGGCGGCTACTACACCCTCGGCCGGGTGTTCGTGCACGCGATCGGCAACCCGCACGTCATGAAGATCGCGACCAAGTACGGCCTGCCGCGCCCGACGCTGATGCGGTTCACGCTCAAGCTGCTGGCCAACCTCACCGACCCGCGCGGCGGCGACGCGATGGACCGCGTGATCAACGCGATGAGCCGCCTAGCCCCCGCGGCCTGACCGGCCCGGAGCGTTTGGCCGCCACAACCCGGGCCCCTAGGCTTCCACCCGAGACCGACGAGTACGAGAGGAGCGACCGACATGCTGGAGCCGTACCTGCCGGTCCTCGTCCTCTTCCTCCTCGCGGCCGCGTTCGCGGTGTTCTCCGTCGTGGTCGGCGCGATGATCGGTCCGCGCCGCTACAACGCGGCCAAGGAAGCGCCGTACGAGTCCGGCATCGAGGTCGAGCCGCTGCCGCAGGACACGCGGTTCCCGGTGAAGTTCTACCTGACCGCGATGCTGTTCATCGTCTTCGACATCGAGATCGTCTTCCTCTACCCGTGGGCGGTGGCGTTCCAGCGGTTCAGCGGCTGGTTCGGGCTGCTCGAGATGGTGCTGTTCCTCCTCACCGTGTTCGTGGCGTACGCGTACGTCTGGCGCCGGGGAGGGCTGGAGTGGGACTAGAGGAGAAGCTCCCCGGCGGCGTGCTGCTGGGGACCGTCGAGTCGTTCGTCAACTGGTCGCGGAAGTCGTCGCTCTGGCCGGCGACGTTCGGCCTCGCGTGCTGCGCCATCGAGATGATGGCGACCGGCGCGGGCCGTTACGACCTGGCGCGGTTCGGCATGGAGGTGTTCCGCGCGTCGCCGCGGCAGGCCGACCTGATGATCGTCGCGGGTCGCGTGTCGCAGAAGATGGCGCCCGTCGTCCGGCAGGTCTACGACCAGATGGCCGAGCCGAAGTGGGTCATTGCGATGGGCGTCTGCGCGAGCAGCGGCGGCATGTTCAACAACTACGCCATCGTCCAGGGCGTCGACCACGTGGTCCCCGTCGACATGTACCTGCCTGGCTGCCCGCCGCGACCGGAGATGCTGCTGGACGCGATCCTCAAGCTGCACGCGAAGATCGGCGTGGAGCGCCTCGGTGCGCACCGCGACGTCTCGATCGGTACGGCGCAGTGAGCGGCGAGACCTCGGGAATGCCGCGGTGGACGTCGTCGCCGCGCCCGCCGGTCGAGACCGATGCGGCGGAGGCGTTCACCCGCATCGCCGACCTGATCGCCGAACGCCTCCCCGACACCGTCGAGCGCGTCGTGCAGGACCGCGGTGAGCTGACGTTGTACGTCGCCCGCGAGCGGCTGGTCGACGTGCTCCGGCTCTGCCGCGACCACCAGGACCTGCGGTTCGAGCTGCTGTCGTCGGTGAGCGGCGTCGACTACCTCGGCCACCCCGCGCAGACCGACGAGCGGCGGCTGCACTCGGTCTACCACCTGACGTCGATGACGTACCGGCGCCGCATCCGGCTCGAGGTGGCGGTGACCGTCGACGATCCGCACGTGCCGAGCGCGACGGGCGTCTACCCGACCGCCGACTGGCACGAGCGCGAGACGTGGGACTTCTTCGGCATCGTCTACGACGGCCACCCCGGCCTGACCCGGATCGAGATGCCGGACGACTGGGACGGCCACCCGCAGCGCAAGGACTACCCGCTCGGCGGCGTTCCCGTCGAGTACAAGGGCGCGCAGATCCCGCCGCCCGAGGACCGGCGGGCGTGGGCATGAACTCACCCCACAACGCTGCTCGCTGCGCTCGCACCGCTGCGGGGGCCCCGAGATGAGCCAGGACCTCTATGCCGGGGCCGCCGCCGACGAAGGCAGGGTCGTCACCGTCGCCGGGCGCGACTGGGACGACGTGATCGCCGCGCACTCCGACGCCGACGACCACCTCGTCGTCAACATGGGCCCGCAGCACCCGTCGACCCACGGCGTGCTGCGCCTGGTGCTGGAGCTGGAGGGCGAGACGGTCATCGGCTGCCGCCCGGTCATCGGCTACCTGCACACCGGCATCGAGAAGACGACCGAGTACCGCAACTGGGTCCAGGGCGTCACCCTCGTGACGCGGATGGACTACCTCTCGAACATGTTCAACGAGACCGCGTACTGCATGGCGGTCGAGAAGCTCCTCGGCATCGAGGTGCCGGACCGCGCCACCGTGATCCGCGTGATCATGATGGAGCTCGAACGCATCGGGTCGCACCTGGTCTGGCTCGCGACGACGGGGCTCGAGCTCGGCGCGCTGTCGATCATGCTGTACGGCTGGCGCGAGCGCGAAGTCATCATGGACATCAAGGAGATGGTGTCCGGGCTGCGGATGAACAACGCGTACATCCGGCCCGGCGGCGTCGCCGTCGACCTCGCGCCCGGGTCGGAGCAGAAGATCCGCGAGTTCCTCGCGATCATGCCGAAGGCCATCGACGAGTACGAGGCGCTGCTCTCCGGCAACCCGATCTGGCAGAAGCGCACCCAGGGCGTCGGCTACCTCGACACCGAGGGCTGCCTCGCGCTCGGCGTGACCGGCCCGATCCTGCGCGCGTCCGGCCTCGCCTGGGACCTCCGCAAGACCGAGTCGTACTGCGGCTACGACGCCTACGACTTCGACGTGGCGACGTCGACCGACGCCGACGTCTGGGGCCGGTACACCGTCCGGATGCGGGAGATGCGCGAGTCGTTGAAGATCGTCGCGCAGGGCCTCGACCGGCTGCGTCCCGGACCGGTCATGGTCGCGGACCGGAAGATCGCGTGGCCCGCGCAGCTCGCGCTCGGCGGCGACGGGCTCGGCAACTCCCTCGACCACGTCAAGCACATCATGGCGGACTCGATGGAGGCCCTGATCCACCACTTCAAGCTGGTCACCGAGGGGTTCCGCGTCCCGGCCGGCCAGGTCTACGTCCCGATCGAGTCGCCGCGCGGTGAGATGGGCTACCACGTCGTCGCGGACGGCTCGAACCGGCCGTTCCGCGTGCACGTGCGCGACCCATCGTTCGTCAACCTCCAGTCGGCGTCGGCCCTCACCGAGGGCGGCCTGATCGCCGACGTCATCGCCTCGGTCGCCTCGATCGACCCGGTCATGGGCGGGGTCGACCGTTGATCTCAGAAGCCACGCGTGAGGCCGCGCGCGCCATGGTCGCGCGCTACCCGAAGTCGCGCTCCGCGCTGCTCCCCATGCTGCACCTCGTGCAGTCGGAGGAGGGGTACGTCTCGGCCGATGGCGTCGCGCTCTGCGCCGAGGTGCTCGGGCTCACCAAGGCCGAGGTCGGCGCGGTCGCGACGTTCTACACGATGTACAAGCGCCGCCCCTGCGGCGACTACCTCGTCTCCGTCTGCACCAACCTCTCCTGCACCTTGCGCGGCGGGCAGGAGATCTACGACCGCCTCTCCGAACGCCTCGGCCTCGGCCACGACGAGACCGACGCGGAGGGCAGGTTCACGCTGGAGCACGCGGAGTGCCTGGCCGCCTGCGACTACGCGCCGGTCGTCACCGTCAACTACGAGTTCTACGACGACATGACGGTGACCAAGGCCGAGGCGCTGGTCGACGCGATCGCGCGCGGCGAGCGGCCGGCGCCGACCCGCGGCGACGGGCTGCCGACGTTCCGCGAGATCGAACGCCAGCTCGCCGGCATGGGCACGACGCCCGAGGCGGGTGAGCGCTGATGCCCGTCGTCAAGGCGCTCACCGGACGGTGGGACGAGCAGGAGCCGTGGTCGCTCGCGACCTACGAGCGGACCGACGGCTACCAGGCGCTGCGCAAGGTCCTCGGCGGCATGGCGCCGGACGAGGTCATCCAGCTCGTGAAGGACTCGGGGCTGCGCGGGCGCGGCGGCGCGGGCTTCCCCACCGGCATGAAGTGGGGCTTCATCCCGCAGGGCGACGGCAAGGAGCACTACGTCGTCGTCAACGCCGACGAGGGCGAGCCGGGCGCGTGCAAGGACGCGCTGCTGATGATGAACGACCCGCACCAGCTCATCGAGGGTCTGGTCATCGCGTCGTACGCCATCCGGTGCGGCCACGCGTTCATCTACCTGCGCGGCGAGCTGGTCCTCGCTGGGCGCCGGCTGGAGAAGGCGATCGCCGACGCGTACGCGGCCGGGTACCTCGGCAAGAACGTCCTCGGCTCCGGGTACGACTGCGAGGTGACGCTGTTCCGCGGCGCGGGCGCGTACATCTGCGGCGAGGAGACGGCGCTGCTCGACTCGCTGGAGGGCTACCGCGGGCAGCCCCGGCTGCGCCCGCCGTTCCCGGCGATCCACGGCCTCTACGGCGCCCCGACCGTCGTCAACAACGTCGAGACGATCGGCAGCGTCCCGCACATCGTGCTGCGCGGCGTCGACTGGTTCCGTTCGATGGGCACCGAGAAGTCGCCGGGGCCCAAGGTGTTCAGCGTCTCTGGGCATGTCAACAAGCCGGGCAACTACGAGGTCCCGCTCGGCATCACCGCGCGCGAGCTGATCTACGACATCGCCGGCGGCATCCCGGGCGGGCGGGCGCTCAAGGCGTGGTTCCCGGGCGGCGGGTCGACGCCGATGTTCACCGAGGCGCACCTCGACACGATGCTCGACTACGAGGGCGTCGCCGCGGCCGGCTCGGCGCTCGGCAGCGCGTCGGTGATCGTGATGGACGACACGACCTGCATCGTGCGTTCGGTACTGCGGCTGGAGAAGTTCTACGCGCACGAGTCCTGCGGCAAGTGCACGCCGTGCCGCGAGGGCACGTACTGGATGGTGCAGGTCCTCGAACGCATCGAGAACGGCACCGGCACCGAGGCCGACCTCAAGACGCTGCTGGACACCTGCGACAACATCGCCGGGCGGTCGTTCTGCGCGCTCGGCGACTTCGCGACAGGCAGCGTGGTCTCGTCCATCACGCACTTCCGCGACGAGTACATCGCGCACGTCGAGCAGGCCGGCTGCCCGTTCCACGTCGAGCGCGTGCCGTTGGGCATCTCATGACCGAGGCCCCCGTGCGGACCGACACCGTCACGCTGACCATCGACGGCGTGCAGGTCACCGTGCCGAAGAACACGCTGATCATCCGCGCGGCCGAGCAGATGGGCGTGCAGGTCCCGCGGTTCTGCGACCACCCGCTGCTCGACCCGGTCGGTGCGTGCCGCCAGTGCCTGGTCGACATCGAGGGGCAGCGCAAGCCGTTCACCGCCTGCACGACGACCGTGGCCGAGGGCATGGTCGTCCGCACCCAGATGACGTCGGACCTGGCGCGCGATGCGCAGTCGGGCAACCTCGAGCTGCTGCTCATCAACCACCCGCTCGACTGCCCGATCTGCGACAAGGGCGGCGAGTGCCCGTTGCAGAACCAGACCCTGACCAACGGTCCCGGCGAGTCGCGGTTCGTGGACAAGAAGCGCACCTACCCCAAGCCGATCGCGATCTCGACGCAGGTCCTGCTCGACCGCGAGCGGTGCGTGCTCTGTGCGCGGTGCACGCGGTTCTCGCAGCAGATCGCGGGCGACCCGTTCATCGAGCTGTTCGAACGCGGCGCGCTGGAGCAGGTCGCGATCTACACCGACGAGCCGTTCGCGTCGTACTTCTCCGGCAACACCGTGCAGATCTGCCCGGTCGGCGCGCTGACCGGCGCCGCGTACCGGTTCCGCGCGCGGCCGTTCGACCTGGTCGCGACCGCGGGTGCCTGCGAGCACTGCGCGAGCGGCTGCGCGCTGCGCGTCGACTCGCGGCGCAACACCGTCCTGCGCCGCCTCGCCGGCAGCGACCCGGACGTCAACGAGGAGTGGAACTGCGACAAGGGCCGGTGGGCGTTCACCTACGCGACCCAGCCGGACCGCCTCACGACGCCGCTCGTCCGCGAGAACGGCGAGCTGCGCGAGGCGTCGTGGTCCGAGGCGATCGAGCGCGCCGCGGGTGGCCTCGGCGCCGCGCAGCGCGCGGCCGTCCTGACGGGCGGGCGGCTCACCGTCGAGGACGCGTACGCGTACGCCAAGCTCGCGCGCCTCGGCCTCAAGACCAACAACATCGACTTCCGTACGCGGGCCGGCTCGGCCGAGGAGGCGGCGTTCCTCAGCGGTCACGTCGCCGGCCGGCCGCTGCGCGCGACGTACGCCGACCTCGACGCCGCGCCCGCCGTGCTCCTCGCCGGCCTCGAGCCCGAGGAGGAGTCGCCGATCGTGTTCCTCCGGCTCCGCAAGGCCGCGCGGCGCGGCGGGCTGAAGGTCTACTGCGTCACGCCGATGGCGACCGAGAGCCTGCGCAAGATGTGGGCGACGCCACTGCTCGCCGTGCCCGGCGACGAGGCCGCGGTCCTCGACGCTCCCGAGACGGCGGAGGCGCTGCGCGCCGACGGATCGGTCATCCTCGTCGGCGAGCGGCTGGCGTCCTCGCCGGGGGCGCTCGCGGCCGCCGTTCGGCTTGCGGAGACCACCGGCGCCAAGCTCGGCTGGGTGCCGCGCCGCGCGGGCGACCGTGGCGCGCTGGACGCGGGCGCGTTCCCGACGCTGCTGCCCGGCGGCCGCCCGCTCGGCGACGAGGCCGCGCGGGCCGAGGTCGCCGCCGCGTGGGGCGTCGAGTCGCTCCCCGACGCGCCGGGCCTGGACACGGCCGGCATCCTCGACGCCGCCGCCGCGGGGCGGCTCGACGCCATGCTCGTGGCGGGTGTCGACCCCTACGACCTGCCCGACCCCGCTGCCGCGCTGGCGGCGCTGCACAACGCGCGGTTCCTCGTCTCGGTCGAGACCCGCCGCAGCGCCGTGACCGAGCTGGCCCACGTCGTCCTCCCCGTCGCGGCCGTGCCCGAGAAGGACGGCAGCTTCGTCGACTGGGAGGGGCGGGTCCGTACGTTCACCGCGACCCTGCGCCAGGTCGGCCTCGCGCTGCCCGACGCGAAGGTCGTCGGCTACCTCGCCCGCGACCTTGGTTTCGACCTCGGCTTCGCCGACCCCGCCGGCGCCCGCGCCGAGCTGGCCGCGCTCTCGACGTGGCACGGCGCCCGCGACCCGGCCGTCGCCGGTGAGCCGGCCGCGCGGCCCGAGGTCGGGGAGGGCAGTGCGGTTCTCGCGACCTGGCCGTACCTGCTGGACGAGGGCCGCCTGCAGGACGGCGAGCCGTACCTCGCTGGGACCGCGCGGCCGGCGCGCGCCGTCGTCTCCGCGACGACCGCCAAGGAGACCGGCGTCGCGCCCGGCGCGCTCGTCACGGTGTCCAGCGAGCGCGGCTCGATCACGCTGCCCCTAGCCGTCGCCGAGATGCCGGACCGCGTGGTGTTCCTCCCGACCAACTCCACCGGCTCGCACGTCCGCCGCGACCTCGCGCCGGGCAGCGGCGCCGTCGTCACCCTCGCGGCCGCATCCGCGACGGGCGAGGAGGACACCGCGTGAACGTCCTCGCGCAGGGCCCGGCGCCGACGTCGTTCGGCCACGACTCGCTGCTCGTCATCATCGTCAAGGTGCTCGTGATCTTCGCGATGCTGCCGTTGATCACGCTGCTCACGATCTGGGCCGAGCGGAAGGTCGTCGCGCGGATGCAGCAGCGCATCGGCCCCAACCGCGTCGGCCCGTTCGGCCTGCTGCAGAGCCTCGCCGACGGCATCAAGCTGTTCCTCAAGGAGGACATCCGGCCGGTCGCCGCCGACCGGTGGGTGTACGTCCTCGCGCCGATCGCGGCGACCGTCCCGGCGTTCCTCGCCATGTCGGTGATCCCGTTCGGCCCGGCCGTCCGGGTGCTCGGGACGACGACGCCGCTGCAGCTCACCGACCTGCCGGTCGGCGTGCTGTTCATCCTCGCGATGTCGTCACTGGGCGTGTACGGCGTCGTCCTCGCGGGCTGGTCGAGCGGCTCGGCGTACCCGCTGCTCGGCGCGCTCCGGTCGTCCGCGCAGATGATCAGCTACGAGGTCGCGATGGGCCTGTCGCTGGTCGGCGTGTTCCTCTACTCGGGAACGTTGAGCACCTCGGAGATCGTTGCGGCGCAGCACTCCCGGTGGTTCGTCATCACGCTGGCGCCGTCGTTCGTCATCTACTGCGTCAGCGCCGTCGGCGAGGTCAACCGCGCGCCGTTCGACCTGCCCGAGGCCGAGAGCGAGCTGGTCGCGGGCTTCCACACGGAGTACTCCAGCGCCAAGTTCGCGCTGTTCTTCCTCGCCGAGTACATCAACATGGTCACCGTCTCGGCGCTGGCGACGACGCTCTTCCTCGGCGGCTGGCGCCCGCCGCCCGGCCTCACGCAGTTCGACAACGGGTTCTGGCCGCTCGTGTGGTTCTTCGGCAAGGTGTCGTTGTTCCTGTTCGGCTTCATCTGGCTGCGCGGCACGCTGCCCAGGTACCGGTACGACCAGTTCATGCAGCTCGGCTGGAAGCGGCTGGTCCCGCTGGCGCTCGGCTGGCTGCTCGTCGTCGCGACCGCGCGGACCGCCGTCGCGCAGCTCGACCGGCGCCAGCTGGTCACCGCGCTGCTCGCGGGCTTCGTCGTGGTCGCGATCATCGCCCTACTGCCGTGGGGCGCCAACGACGAGGCGAAGGAGGCGAAGGCCCGTGTTTGACGCGTTGAAGGGCTTCGGCCTCACGTTCCGCACGATGTTCCGCCCGGTCAACACCGTGCAGTACCCGGAGGTCAAGGAGCCGACGCAGGCCCGCTTCCACGGCCGGCACCAGCTCAACCGGCACGCCGACGGCCTGGAGAAGTGCGTCGGCTGCGAGCTCTGCGCGTGGGCCTGCCCGGCCGACGCCATCTACGTCGAGGGTGCCGACAACACCGAGGAGGCGCGCTTCTCCCCGGGCGAGCGGTACGGCGCGATCTATCAGATCAACTACCTGCGCTGCATCTTCTGCGGCCTCTGCATCGAGGCCTGCCCGACCCGGGCGCTGACGATGACGAACGAGTACGAGCTGGCCGACGACAGCCGCGAGGACCTCATCTTCGAGAAGCACGACCTGCTCGCACCGCTGCTCGCCGGCATGGAGGCGCCGCCGCACCCGATGCGGCTCGGCGAGGAGAAGGCGTACTACGGCCCCGAGCGGCGCGAGCCGGTCCGCGCGGCCGACGGCGCGGTCCTTCCTGCCTCGCACGAGAGCAGGGCCGACTGATGCCCCGCCAGATCCCAGCGCCGCCGTTGGGTGCGGGATTCGCGGGCTCTAGCCCGCCGAATCCCGCACACGACGACGCCGGCGGGGCGGGGGGTGCGGGCTGATGCTCTCGATCCTCGCCCAGGCCGACCCGACGACGCACACGACCGTTGCCGAGGCCGTGGTGTTCTGGGTGCTCGCGCCGGTCGCGCTCGGCAGCGCGATCGCGATGGTGCTCGCGCGCAACGCCGTCCACGCGGCGCTGCTGCTCGTCCTCGACTTCTTCTGCCTCGCGGTGTTCTACGCGGCGCAGGACGCGCCGTTCCTCGCCGTCGTGCAGATCATCGTGTACGCCGGCGCGATCATGGTGCTGTTCCTCTTCGTGCTGATGCTGGTCGGCGTCGACGCGGAGGACTCGCTGGTGGAGACGCTTCGCGGGCACCGCATCGCCTCGCTCGCCATCGGCCTCGGCACCGCCGGCGTGCTGATCGCGGCGATCGGCCACGCGACGTTGAAGACGCCGTCGGTCGGTCTCGACGACGCGAACTCCGCCGGCAACGTGCTCGCCATCGCGCGGCTGCTGTTCGGCGCCGCCGGGCGGGGCAACGACAGCTACTTCCTCGCGTTCGAGATGACGTCGGCGCTGCTCATCGTCGCGGCGGTCGGCGCGATGGTGCTGGCGCACAAGGAGAAGGTGCCGCGCCTCGGCCAGCGCGAGCAGTCGATCGCGCGGTTCAAGGGCACCCACCCGACCCCGCTGCCGGGCCCCGGCGTCTACGCCGAGCACCAGGACATCGGCGAGCCCGCCCTGCTGCCGACCGGTGAGCCGTTGCCGGGTACGGCACTCCCGCGCGTCGAGCACTGGGGAGGGGACGAGTAGTGAACCCCGCCTACTACCTCTTCCTCGCCGCGCTGCTCTTCACTGTCGGCGCGGTCGGCGTGCTGGTCCGCCGCAACTCCATCGTCATCTTCATGTGCGTCGAGCTGATGCTGAACGCCGTCAACCTGACGCTGGTCACGTTCTCCCGGATGCACGGGCGGCTCGACGGCCAGGTGCTCGCGTTCTTCGTCATGGTCGTCGCGGCCGCCGAGGTCGTCGTCGGGCTCGCGATCATCGTCGCCATCTTCCGGTCGAGGCGCTCCGCCTCCGTCGACGACGCGAGCCTCCTCAAGTGGTGACGACACTGGCGCTCCAGCCGCACGCCGCCACGGGGGTCCACTCCCTCCTGTGGCTGCTCGTCGCGCTGCCGCTGCTCGGCGCCGGCGTGCTGCTGCTCGGCGGCAAGCGCACCAACGCCTGGGGGCACCTGCTCGCGACAGGGATCGCGGGGGTGTCGTTCCTCCTCGCGGTCGCCTGCTGGGCCAAGCTGCTCGGCTTCACCGAGGAGTCGCGGGCGGTCACCAGGCACGTCTTCGAGTACCTGCACGTCGGCGGGTTGCGGGTCGACCTCGACCTGTTCCTCGACCCGCTGTCGGCGGCGTTCACGCTGCTCATCACCGGCGTCGGCACGCTCGTGCACGTCTACTCGATCGGGTACCTGGAGCACGACCCGCAGCGGCGGAGGTTCTTCGCGTACCTGAACCTCTTCCTCGCGTCGATGCTGCTGCTCGTCCTCGGCTCGAACTTCGTCGTGCTCTACATCGGCTGGGAGCTGGTCGGCGTCTCGTCGTACCTGCTCATCGGCTTCTGGTCGCACAAGCCGTCCGCCGCGACCGCGGCGAAGAAGGCGTTCATCACGAACCGCGTCGGCGACGTCGGCCTGTCGATCGCGGTGGTGCTGATCTTCGCGACGTTCGGGACGGTCGGCTTCGGCGAGGTGTTCGCGAAGGCCGGTTCGCTCGGGTCGGGCACGGCGACCGCGATCTGCCTGCTGCTCCTGCTCGGCGCGTGCGCGAAGTCGGCGCAGTTCCCGCTGCACGTCTGGCTGCCGGACGCGATGGAGGGCCCGACGCCCGCGAGCGCGCTGATCCACGCCGCGACGATGGTCACCGCCGGTGTGTACCTGATCGCGCGGACGCACCCGCTGTTCGAACAGTCGCAGACCGCGCTGAACCTGGTGACGTTCGTCGGCATCGCCACGGTGCTCATCGGCGGCGTCATCGCGTGCGCGCAGGACGACATCAAGAAGGTGCTGGCGTACAGCACGATCAGCCAGATCGGCTACATGTTCCTCGGCGTCGGGCTCGGCCCGGGCGCGTACGCGATCGGCATCTTCCACCTGCTCACGCACGGCTTCTTCAAGGCGCTGCTCTTCCTCGGCGCCGGCTCGGTCATGCACGGCCTGCACGACGAGACCGACATGCGGCGGATGGGCGGGCTGCGCAAGGCGATGCCGACGACGTACTGGACGTTCGTCGCGGGGTGGCTCGCGATCATCGGGATGGTGCCGTTCGCCGGCTTCTGGTCGAAGGACCAGATCCTGGAGTCGGCGTTCATCAAGGGCGACTACCTGCTCTGGTTCCTCGGCCTGCTCGGCGCCGGACTCACCGCGTTCTACATGACCAGGCTGATGTGCATGACGTTCTGGGGAACGCCGCGCTACGAGAAGGACGTGCACCCGCACGAGTCGCCGTCGGTCATGACCGCGCCGCTCGTCGTCCTCGCCGTGCTCTCGGTGATCGGCGGCTTCGTCCTCAACACCACCCGCGAGGGTGCGCTCACGCGCTGGCTGGAGCCGGTGTTCGGCCGGACCGAGTCGCCGCACTCCTCGGTCAGCCCGTACGTCCTCACGGTGATCACGCTGCTCGTCGTCGCGGCGGGCGCGTACACCGCGAAGGTCCTCTACCTCGACCGGCCGGTCCCGCGTACTGCGCCGGAGAACGTCGCGCCGCCGGTCCGCTGGGCCCGCGAGAAGCTCTACTTCGACACGGTCTACGAGTCGCTGCTGATGCGCCCGGGCCAGTACCTCACCCGCGCGCTGGTGTTCTTCGACGGGCGCGGGATCGACGGCGTCGTCAACGGCGCCGCGGCGCTCGTCGGCGGCACGTCGGGCCGGCTGCGCCGCGTCCAGACCGGGTACGTCCGCAGCTACGCGCTCGGCGTCGCGGGCGGCGCCGCGCTGCTCGTCGCCGGGCTGGTCTGGGTGACGGTCCGATGACGCCCTGGGTCACGTTGCTCATGGCCGTCCCCGTCGCCGGCGCGGTCGGCGTCGCCGCCGTGCCGAAGGGCAGCGAGGAGACGGCGAAGCGGGTCGCGCTCGGCGCCTCACTGCTCACGTTCGTCCTCAGCCTGGTGATGCTCGTCGACTTCCACGCGAACTCCGCGAAGGCGTTCCAGCTCGTCGAGGACCACGCGTGGATCGCGCAGTTCGGCATCCGCTACAAGGTCGGCCTCGACGGCATCGCGCTGACGATGGTGCTGCTGACGACGTTCCTCACGCCGATCGTGCTACTCGCGTCGTGGAAGCAGGCGACGCGGGTCAAGGCGTTCTTCGCGCTGTTCCTCGCGCTGGAGGCAGCGATGGTCGGCGTGTTCTGCGCGCTCGACCTGTTCCTGTTCTACGTGTTCTTCGAGGCGATGCTCGTCCCGATGTACTTCCTCATCGGCGTGTACGGCGGCGAGCGCCGCGTCTACGCCGCAGTGAAGTTCTTCCTGTACACGCTGCTCGCCGGGCTGCTCATGCTGACGGCGATCGTCGCCCTCTACGCGATGTCGCGGCACCAGGCGGCGGCGATCGGCGCCGGCCCGCACGGGACGTTCGACTACGAGAAGCTGCTCCGCCTCACCATGTCGTCGGCGCAGGCGAAGTGGCTGTTCCTCGGCTTCTTCGTGGCGTTCGCGGTCAAGGTGCCGGTGTTCCCGTTCCACACCTGGCTGCCGGACGCGCACACCGAGGCGCCGACCGGCGGCTCGG
>JAVEEC010000100.1 GCA_030840645.1 Frankiaceae bacterium | reverse complement strand
CGCGTTCCGGCGACCTCCATCCTCGGCGGCGAGGCCGGTCGCGGTCGCGGCTTCTACCAGATGATGGACGGCATCGAGGTGGGCCGTGTCAACGTCGCGGCGCGCGCGTGCGGCATCTCGATCCGTGCCTTCGAGCTCGCCGTGCAGTACGCGCAGCAGCGCAAGACGTTCGGCAAGCAGATCGCCGACCACCAGGCCATTGCGTTCAAGCTCGCCGAGATGGCGACGAAGGTCGAGGCCGCGCACCTGATGATGGTCAACGCCGCGCGGCTGAAGGACGCCGGCGAGCGCAACGACGTCGAGGCCGGCATGGCGAAGCTGCTCGCGTCCGAGTACTGCGCCGAGGTCTCGCAGGACGCGTTCCGCATCCATGGCGGATACGGATACTCCAAGGAGTACGAGATCGAGCGCCTGTACCGCGAGGCGCCGATGCTGCTCATCGGCGAGGGCACGTCGGAGATCCAGAAGATGATCGTCGGGCGCCGCCTGCTGGAGGAGTACGCCCTCAAGGGGTAGCGCCCGCGAACGCGGGTAGCACCGCCGCATGGAGCTGGCCGAGATCGCGAAGGTGTTCCAGGCGGCGCCGCCGGTGCTGTCGGTCTACGTTGACGCGCCGCATGTCGAGGACGTGCGGGAACGCGTCGCCGTGAAGTGGAAGGACCTGCGCCGCGACCTGACGGAGCGGGGCGCCGACGAGGCGACGCTGGCGGCGTTGGCGGGCGCGGTGCTCGACCCGCACCTGGAGGGCCACGGGTTCGCCGGGTTCGCGGGGCACGGGCAGGTTCTCTGGTCGCGACGGCTGCCCGAGCCGGTGCCGCGCGAGGTCGCGCTGCCCGGGCCGCTGCCGTACGTGCTGCCGCTGCTGGCCTGGCGGCAGCGGCGGCTGCCGTACGTCGTCGTGATCGTCGACCGGACCGGCGCCGACATCTACGCGTACAGCGAGAACGACGTGCCGGTCGACACCGAGAAGGTGCAGGGCTCGCACGACGTCATCCACCGGGTGCAGGCCGGCGGCTGGTCGCAGCTCAAGTACCAGCACCGCGCGATCGACTCCTGGCGGGGCAACGCCGCCGAGGCGGCCGACGACATCGACCGCGCCGCGCGGAGCGTCAACGCCGAGCTGGTGCTGGTCGGCGGCGACGCGAACACCCTCCACTTCCTGCGCGACTACCTGCCGGAGGCGTTGCGCCCGAAGGTCGTCGTTCTCGAGCACGCCGGCGCGCGGACGCCGGGGAGCCTCTCGCCGTACCTCGAAGAGGAGGTCGGCGATCGCGTCGCCGACGCCGCGAAGGCAGGGCTGCTGGCGGTGTTCGAGAAGTTCGAGGAGGAACGCGGCCAGCACGACCGGGCCGCGGACGGGCTGGCCGCGACGGTGGCGGCGTTGCAGAAGGCCCAGGTCGCGACGCTGCTCGTCACCGACGACCTGAACGACTCGCGGACGTTGTCCTTCGGGCCGGACGCGACGCTGCTCGCGACCGGCGCGGACGACCTCCGCGCGCTCGGCGTCGAGTCACCCCAGGAGGCGCGCGCCGCCGACGTCCTCGTCCGCGCCGCGGTCGGCACGGGGGCCGACGTCGTCGTCGTCGGCCCCGACGACCCGGTCACGCTGCCCGAGGGTGTCGGCGCGATCCTGCGGTACCCGGACGCGTAGACCCGCCAGGATGGCCGCGTGGACGACATCCTCGCGGCCGTCGAGTCGCACCTCGTCGGCGCGCTCGGTCCCGCGAGCGGGCGCGCGGGGGTGACGTTCCTCGGCACCGAACGCATGGACGTGCTGCGCTTCGGCCCCGACGCCGACGGGCTGTTCCGCTACGCCACGCTCGGCATGTCGCGCTCGCCGCTGCCGGACCCGACCGCGACCGTCGTCGACCCGGTCGACGGGCCGCGCGCGGAGCTGGTGCTGTCGGTGCGCGGCCCGCGCGACGACGCGCTGCGGACGCTCGCTGTGCTGGCCGCCAGCCCGTTCGTGGAGACGGCCGTCGTCGTCGCGGGCGCGTCGCTGGACCTGGGGGAACCGCTGTGGCCGGGGTCGCGGTTCGTCGCCGTGCTGGTCGGCGAGCCGGGTGGTCTGGTGCCCGACCTCGGCGACGTGGCGTTCTACCCGCTGCTGCCGATGACGGCGAACGAAGCGGCGTTCAAGCGCGCGAAGGGCGCGGCCGACCTGGAGGAGCGGTGGCTCGCGTACGGCACCGACCTCCGTGACCCGGACCGCGCCGAGGTCACGCTGACGTGAGCCCGGCGGCCGCGCCGATGCGCGCGGCGACCGACTCTGGGTCGTCGACCTGGAGGTAGACCAGGTCGTACGGCGTCCCGGAGGGACACGCGACCTCCAGCAACGTCCGGGCGGAGTGGACGCACCAGAACTCGTTGCGACCGCGCGACCAGAACCGCCCCGCGACGAGGACGCCCGGGAGGTTGCTGCCCCAGAGCCGCCACCGCAGCCGCCGGGTCTCGGCGCGCGAGACCGCGCGCGCCGACCCGACCTGCGGGAACGCGATCCGCAGCCGGCGCTTCCACGCCCAGAGCACGTCGAGCCCGGTGAGCGTGACGACGACCTCGCTCGCGTCGATCTCCAGCCGTACCGCCATGCACCTATTCTCGTCGCAGACGACGGACGAGAGGGTGGCCGATGCAGTTCGGGCGGTACTACGAGGAGTTCGAGGTCGGCGCGACATACAAGCACTGGCCGGGCAAGACCGTGACCGAGTACGACGACCACCTGTTCTGCCTCCTCACGATGAACCACCACCCGCTGCACCTCGACGCCAACTACGCCGAGCACACGACGCAGTTCAAGCGCAACGTCGTCGTCGGCAACTACGTCTACTCGCTGCTGCTCGGCATGTCCGTCCCCGACGTCTCCGGCAAGGCGATCGCGAACCTCGAGGTCGAGTCGCTGAAGCACGTCGCGCCGACGTTCCACGGCGACACGATCTACGGCGAGACGACCGTCCTCGACAAGACCGAGTCACGGTCGAAGGACGACCGCGGCGTCGTCCACGTCGAGACCCGCGGCTACAACCAGGACGGCACGCTCGTCTGCGTCTTCCGGCGCAAGGTCATGGTGCCGAAGGCGTCGCACGCGACCGGCGGCGAGCAGCCCGGCCGCCCGGAGCCGCGCGACTCCTAGGGCGTGTCTCTCAATCCGCGATCGTCGCGAGCGGCGTCCCGGGCGGTGGATCGCAAGGCGAAGGAGGGGTCGAGAGCAGCGCTCTCGGCGCCGACGACAACGCCGCGAGGCGCCGTGCGGGGCGTCGCGCAGCAGATCAGCGGATTGGGAGACACGCCCTAGGGAACGATCCCGACCTCGCGGAGGACGGCGAGCAGGTTCTCCGACAGGTGCAGCGCGGGAACCTCGTCGGCGGTGAACCACCGCGCGTCGGCGGCGTCGTCACCGGCTCTCAACACACCGCCCGAGACGGTCGCCGCGAAGTCCTCGACGTGGAACGGCCCGACCACCCCGTGCCACAGCACATCGCCGACGACGACGTCGAGCCCGGTCTCCTCGCGGACCTCGCGCACCGCGGCCTCGGCCGCGGTCTCGCCCTCCTCGATCCGGCCCGCGGGCAACGACCACCGGCCACGGCCGGGATCGTTCGCCCGCAGGATCAGCAGCACGCGGCCCGTGTCGTCCCTGACGAACGCGCCCGCACAGTCGAGGGCCGGATCGCGTTTCTCGTTGCGCCCCAACGGGAATCCCTCGTTCGACGAACGCCGGCAACCCCGCCGGCCTGACTGAGGAGGCCATTGTGGTCCGCCGTGTGATCGAAGAGGACGTCGCGACCCCGACCAGTACCACCGTCGTCGACGGTGACGGCTCCTGGATCGGCCGCACGATCGTCACGCTCGTCATCCTGGCGCTGCTCGTGGTCGGCGCGGTCTGGCTGGTGCGCAGTCTCTCCAACGACAACACCCCCGGCTTCAACCCGAACGTCAACGTGACCACCAACACCGGCGACAACGGCGGCAACGACAACACCCAGCCGTCCGCCGCGGTCCCGAGCTAAGGAGCCAGCGCATGTCGCTCCTCGTTCTCCTCATCCTGCTGCTGGTCGTGCTCGCGGTCGTCGCCGGTGTCGGCGGGCCGCGCATGTACACCAGCCGCCGCCGCACCACGATCATCGACGACGACCCGGTCGTCGTGCAGCGGCGCCGCTACGTCGACGACGACGTCGTCTGACCTCGTTCTGACCGGACACACGGAGGCCCGTCGGGGATGACCCGGCGGGCCTCCGAGGTTCGCGCCGCGGCCAGCGGGAACTGCCCGCCCGGGGGGTTGACGGCGACGGCACGCGGCGCGCAACGTGGCAGGAGATGACCGTCCCCGCGACCTGCTCCCGCTGTGCCGGACCGCTGCGTGCGCCCGGCTTCTGGTCGAGCGCGTGGCAGTGCGAGCGCCACGGCGAGGTGCACCCGTTCCACGCGGCGCCCGCGCCGAGCCTCGCCGCCGTCGAACGCCTCGTCGCCGACTCCCCGCGCGTCCCCGTCTGGGTGCCGCGGCCGCTGCCGTACGACTGGACGGTCACCGGTGTCGCCCGCGCCGGCGACGACCGGACCGGCGTCGTCGCGTCGCTGGTGGCGTTGTCCGGGCCGGGCCCGCGGGGCGGGCTGGCCGACATGGTGCTGATCGCCGAGGAGCCGGGCGTCGGGCTCGGCGCGCGGTTCGCCGGGCTGGCCGGCACCGACCCGGGGCCCTGCCCCGACACCGCGCCCGACTACAAGATCGAGGCCGCCGCGCACCCGACGGCGCTGTGGCGCACCGCGACCGGCGACGACCGGGTCGCGCTCGTCGGCGAGAGCAAGGCGTACTGGCTCTGGGCTGTGATCTGGCCGGAGACGGCGGGCTCCGTTCTGGACAAGGTCGTCCTGCACGACCTGCGCGACGGCGGCCACCCCGAGCTGGAGCTGGTCTTCGGGGCGCAGACGCCGCGGCTGATCCCCTCGTAGGGACCAGGCACAGAACGCGACGGGAGCGGGCCGAGCAGAGCCCTCTAGAACGTGGTCGCGGACGAGAAGTGGAACGACCCGAGCCGTAGTGCCGGCACCCGTACCGAGCCGCCGAACTCCGTCCCGAGCCCCGTCTCGCGGCCGACCGCCTCCACGGTCGAGAGCGCCGCGAGGACCGACTGGGTGAACCGCAGGTTGCGTACGCCGCCGACGACCCGGCCGTCCTCGACGAGGAACGTGCCGTCGCGCGTCATCCCGGTCAGCGTCGTGGACAGCGCGTGGACGGCGTTCGTGTAGTGGAACCGCGTCACGACCAGCGCCCGCGAGCAGCCCGCGACCAGGTCGTCCAGCGACGCGTCGCCGGGCCGCAGCGACGGGTTCGCGGGGAAGCCGCCCTCGGGGTTCGGCGCGGGCAGCGCGTGGCCGGTCGACTCGGTGCCCGCGAGGCGGGCTGACATCCGGTCGTGCGCGACGCCGGTCGCGACGCCGTCCGTGATGAGCGGCAGCGCGCGCTTCGGCGTCCCCTCGGCGTCGAACGGCGACCCGGGCATCCCGCGCGCGAGCGGGTCGTCGACCAGCGTGACCAGCGGCGAGCAGACGCGTTCGCCGAGCCTGCCGGAGATCGCGGAGCGGCCCTCCGCGACCTCCCGGCCGCCGAACGCGAGCCAGCCCAGCCACTCCACGAGCGTCCCGACGGCGGGGGCTTCGAGGACGACCTGCCAGTCGCCCGGCTCGACGTCGCGGGGTGACCGCCCGGCGGCGACCTTGCCGACCGCGCGCAGCGCGACGTCGTCGGCCGACAGCGCGCCGAGCGAGCCCGCGGTGTCCTCGGCCCAGCCGGTGGAGTCGTCGCCGGAGACGAGGCAGGTCAACGATGCCCGCGTCGACGCGTGGTAGCCGGCAACGCCGTTGCTGTTGACGACGACCAGCTCGCGCCGGCCGGTCTCCGCGGTGCCGGCCGCGACCATCCCCGAGCCGAGGTGGCCGAGCATCGTCGCGACGAGCGCGGCGCGTTCCGCGGGCGACGCCTCGGCGGTCGCGGCGTCGTCCTCGCCGGCGGTGCCGTACTCCGCCTTCGGCGCGAGCCCGGGAAACGACGCGTCGTGCGGTGTCACCCGCGCCGCCTCGACCGCGGCCTCGGCCGCGCGGCGGACGCCGTCGGGCGTGAGGTCGTTGGTCGCGACGACGCCGACGCGCGTGCCGTCGACGACGGCGCGGACGCGTGCCTCGCCGTCGACGCGGGCGGTGTTCTGGTGGATGCGCGATTCGGCGAAGCGGGTCAGCGCCGTGTCGTCGCGGGTGAGCAGCACCTCGACGCCGTCGGCGCCGGTCACGTCGAGCGCGGCGGCCGCGAGCTCGATGGCGCCGGTCACGGCCGCGCCCCGGTGGTGACGTCGCGGAAGCGGCCGGTCGGCGCGCCGTGCGCGACGCGCGCGGTCTGCATCGGCTGGCCCTTGCCGCAGTTCGGTACGCCCCAGACCTTCCAGTCGCTGCCGAGCGCTTCGCAGGCGCCCCAGAACTCCGTCGTTCGGCCCGCGTACGTCGGGTTGCGGTAGAGGCGGCCGAGCCTGCCGTCGCGGATCTCGTACGCGGCCTCGCAGCCGAACTGGAAGTTGACCCGCCGGTCGTCGATCGACCACGACCGGTTGGTCGAGAGCAGCACGCCGTCGTCGGTGTCGGCGACCAGGTCGTCGAGCGAGCCCGCGTCGCCGGGTCGCAGGGAGACGTTGTTCATGCGGATGAGGGGGATGGCGTTCCACGAGTCGGCGCGGGCGGTGCCGTTGCTGCGCTCGCCGAGCAGTGCGGCTGTCTCGCGGCTGGTGAGGAAGCCTTCGAGGATGCCGTCGACCACGATCGGTGCGGTACCCGCGGGCACGCCCTCGTCGTCGTAGCCGAAGGTCCCCAGCGCGCCGGGCGTCGTCGCGTCGGCGAGGATCGTGACGAGGGGGGAGCCGTACCGCAGCCGGCCCCTGTCCTCGACGGTGACGAACGACGTCCCCGCGAACGCCCGCTCCATGCCGAGGATCCGGTCCAGCTCGGTCGGGTGGCCGACCGACTCGTGGACCTGCAACGCGAGCTGGCTCGACTCGACGAGCAGCGTCGTCTCGCGCGCCGGCAGCTCCGGCGCGGTGAGCAGCGCGACCGCCTCGGCGCACGCGCCGAGCGCGTGTCCGGGGAGGTCGAGCGCGAGGACGTCCTCCCAGCCGCCGCAGGTGAACTGGCCGCGGAACGAGTTCGGCCAGGACCGGATCTGCAGCTCGCCCTCGCCGAGCGCGGTGCCGCGCAGCCCGCCGCCCACCTGCACGACGACCTGGTCGAACCAGCCGCCCTCGCTGGACCGGAACACCGTGCTGCGCTGCCAGGCGTCGGTCGTGGCCTCGACGTACGCGATGCCGTCGGCCTCGCGGCCCGCGGCTGTCGTCGCGAGCAGCAGGTCGATCTTCTCGGTGAGCGCGACGTCGAACGGGTTGCGGCCGTGCGGCGTGACGTAGGTGCCCGACGGCTGCGAGGTGTCGTCGAGGCGGACCGGATCGCCGCGCAACGGCGCCGACGCGCGCGCGATGTCGACGGCACGTGCCGCCGTGGCGGCGAGCCCCGTCGGGTCGTTGGTGGCGGCGAAGCCCCACGCGCCGTTGGCGAGGACGCGGATGCCGACCCCGCGGGACGACGCGCGGCTGACACCCTCGACCCGGTCGTCGCGGACGTCGATCGACTCGGCCAGCTCCTCGACGACGCGGACCTCTGCGTAGTCGGCGCCGGCCATGCGGGCGGCGGCGAGGGCCGCGTCCGCCCACTCGGCGCGGTCGATGTCGGTCGGCACGGTCGCGAGCATGCCACGCGCCCGGCCGTGCGCGACGTCGTCAGCGGGGTCTATCCGAAATGCGCCGCTTGTACTAGGGTCCGCTGACCCCTACATCCCGCGGAGACCCCAGATGCGCCGCTTCAGCCGGTCCACCCTGCTCGGATCCATACTCCTCGCCGCGAGCGGATCGCTCGTGGCGCTCGTCAGCCCCGGCGCACCCGCAGCCGCCGGCGCCGGCACCCCGACGTTCGCCTCCTACTACGCGCCGTCGAACCTGTTCAACTACGACTTCGCGGAAGAGCCGTCGATCGGCGTCAACCCGAACACCGGCGCCGTCATGTACCAGTCGGCGTCGAGCACGTACCGCGTGAAGTTCAACGACGCGACGGTGCCCGCGACCGTGACGTGGGCCAACGCCACGCCGTTGAACAGCATCACGAACATCGACCCGATCCTCGCGACGGACGACGTCACCGGGCGCACGTTCGCCGGTGGCCTCGACGGCGAGTGCAGCATCATGTCCTACAGCGACAACGACGGGTCCTCCTGGACGCCGATGACCAACACCTGCGTCGGCGCGTTCGACCACGAGTCGATCGGTTCCGGCGCGTGGAAGGGCGCCGCGCCACTCGGCTCGCGGTACAGCCGCGCTGTCTACTACTGCGCGCAGACCTCGCTCGACATGTGCGCGACGAGCTACGACGGCGGCCTGACGTTCCTCCCGCCGGTGCCCGTCACGGGCGCCTGCGGCGCGCAGCACGGCCACATCAAGGTCGCGCCGAACGGCACCGCGTACCTGCCCAACCGCCGCTGCGGCAACAAGGTCGGCGGCGGCGTCTCGACCAACAACGGCCTGACCTGGACCAGCTACACGATCCCGCAGTCGAACGCGCCCGCCCGCGGCTTCGACCCGTCGGTGGCCACCACGCCGGACAGCACCGTCTACGAGGCGTGGGCCGACAGCAACAACCACCCGATGGTCGCGCGCATGCTGCCGACCGGCACGACCTGGGACCGGGTCGTCGACCTGTCGAACACCGTCAGCCCGCCGATCGTCGCGTCGACGTTCCAGAGCGCGGTCGCCGGTGACAACGGCCGCCTCGCGGTCGCGTTCCTCGGCACGACCACGGGTACCGGCGTGCCGTTCGACAACGGCTACCACGGCATCTGGAACCTCTACGTCTCCTACTCCTACGACGGCGGCGTGAACTGGACCACGGTCAAGGCGTCGTCCGACCCGGTGCAGCGCGGCTGCATCTGGGACCTCGGCGGCAACAACGTCTGCCGCAACCTGCTCGACTTCATGGGCGCGAGCCTCACGCCGGACGGCCGCGTCGTCGTCGGCTACGCGGACGGCTGCGTCGGCACCTGCGCCGGCGGGAGCGGCACCGAGGCACAGTCCACCGCGATGATGGCCGTGATCTCGCGGCAGAGCACCGGCAAGGGCCTGTACGCGGCGTTCGACGGACCCAGCCCGACGCCTGGCGCGCCGACGCTGACGGCGACCGGAGGCAACGGCCAGGTCGCGCTGTCGTGGACGACGCCCGCGAACACCGGCACCGCGATCACCGGCTACAACGTCTACCGCGGCACGTCCAGCGGCGGCGAGACGCTGCTGACGAGCGTCGGCGTGCAGAACGCGTACACCGACGCCGCAGTCACCAACGGCACGACGTACTACTACAAGGTCGCCGCCGTGAACGCCGCGGGGACCGGCACGATGTCGAACGAGTCGTCGGCATTGCCGGTCGCGTCGAACGTCGCGCCCACCGCCTGCTTCACGCACTCCGAGGCAGCGCTCGCGACGTCGGTGAACGCGTCCTGCTCGTCCGACCCGGACGGGCCGATCGCGGCGTACGCCTGGTCGTGGGGCGACGGGTCGCCGGCAGGGAGCGGCGTCACGGCGAGCCACACGTACGCGGCGACGGGGACGTACACGGTGACGTTGACCGTGACCGACCCGAGCAGTGCGACGGGCACGACGAACGCGTCGGTGTCCGTCGACGCCAACGGTGACCCCGACCCGTCCGCGCCGACGCTGGCCAACGGGGTCTCCTCGAATGGCACCGCGCCGGGCACGATCGGCTCGTGGCAGTACTTCAAGGTGCTGGTCCCGGCCGGCACGGCGCGGCTCACCGTCGACCTCGCCGCGGTGCCCGCGTGCTTCGCGAGCTGCCGGCCCGACCTGAACCTCTCGGTCAACGCCGGTGTCCGCGCGACGGCGCCGCGGCTGGAGTGCCCGTCCACCGGCGGGTCGACGGAGACGTGCACCGTCGCCGCGCCGTCCGCCGGGTACTGGTACATCGGCATCGGGGCCTCGTCGACCGGCTCGGCCCAGCCGTACACGATCACGGCGTCGTACACCTAGCCCGTCGGTCGATGCGCACCGGTCGGTAGTCTCGGCCGGTGCGCATC
>JAVEEC010000079.1 GCA_030840645.1 Frankiaceae bacterium | reverse complement strand
CCGTCACCCACACCGGCAAAGTCACCATCGGCGGCCACCACGTCGCCTACCTCAGCCGAGCCTGGGCCGGCCACCACGTCACCGTCGTCCGCTACGGACAACGCGTCGCCATCCTCGACGGAACCCGGCTCCTCCGACGCATCACAGTCCAACCAAGCCGCCGCTACGAACCCGCCGACCCTGACACCCCACCCCCACGCTGACTTGTCACCGATGTCCCGCGACACCACACCCGTGACGAGCCGACGATATGTGGTCCCTGCGCGGCAACGAGCAGGTCTGGCTGGCCGAGCCGAGGTCGTGCGGGGTGAGTCGTGATGTTGAGTGACCGGGCGCGGCAGGTACTCGCCGACTCGGGTTGGACGGTGGACCGGGCGGTCGATCCGGAACCCGCCCAGGAAGCCCTGCGGGCCGACGGCTATGGCCGGTGGGCGGACGTGCCTCTAGCGCTCGGGTCGCTGCTCGGGTTGGTCGTCGAGTTCAAGCGGCCGCAGGACGGCTTGGTCGAGAGGTTCGCGCTGGACCCTGCGGACGGGACGTCGGGAGAGGACCCGGAGCTGGTCGCTGACTGGTCGCGGCGAGCGGGGGAGCCGCTCTGCCCCATCGGCCAGGCCTTCCGCGGGAACATGACTCTGGTCCTGGGCGATTCCGGCGTCGTGTATGCCGGCCGCGACGACCTGCTGTTTGCTGTCGCACCGACAATCGAAGGCGCAGTCGAGGAACTGACCACTGGAAGCCTGCTCACCGACAAGCCGGACATCCCCTGACGGCCAGGGACGACTCCGCCGCATTAGAAGACCGGGATGATGTCCTCGGCGGAGATGTCGCCGACGTCGACGCCGTCGAGGTCGAGCTCGGGGATCGCGGGGAACGCGATGCCCCAGCGTTCGACGATGACCCGCACCTTGGCGATGGCGACCTTCCAGTTTTCGGCCTGCTCGTCATAGGTGAGCACGCCGAGACCGGCGGAGCGCGCGTGGTCGATCAGCACCCGGTGGTTGTCGAGGAAGTACGGCGGCAGGTCCCAGAACTGCCCGGGCGGCTCCCACAGGATCATCGACAGGAACACGAACCCGGCGCGGAGCTGGCGGGTGATGTGCTCCTTGTGCTCCTCGGTCAACCCGGGCCAGTCGTTCTCCAGCAGCGTCATGCAGATCTGCAGGTGGCGGCTCTCGTCGCGGCCGATCCGCTTGAACACCTCGTGAAAGACAGGGTGCTTGGTGCCCGTCGCCATGCCGCGGAACAGCGTCGAGGAGGCGACCTCGCCCATCATGAACGACGTGAACAGAACAGCCATCGGGTACTTGCCGAGGCTCTTCGAGTAGCCGCTCCAGTAGCGGCCGCCGTTGTGGTACAGCCACGCGATGTTGTTGTGCGCGGCGCGTTCGAGGTCGTCCTGCGGCTCCCAGTTGAGCGGCCCGCCCGGCCAGAGCTTGGTGATCGCGCGCTGGCAGCACTCCTCGTGGTTCATCTCGTCACGGGTGATCGAGAAGAAGCACTTCCGGACCGGGTCCTCCTGGTGCATCTCGAACGCGTGGATCGTCGCGCGGGCGAAGACGGCCGGCCCGCTCGCGTCGAAGTTCGCGAGCAGCGCCCACCAGTACATCATCCCGAGGCGCTCCTCCCGGGTGAAGTCCTCGGCGTGCAGGTCGTCCCAGGGCAGGTCCGACGGGTTCCACAGCGCGGTCTTGGACTTCTCGTAGATCTCGACCAGCTTCGGCGTGTCGACCCGCCACTCCATCGGGTAGATGTTGGGCTGCGGGATCTCCGGCGCGGGCCAGAAACCGCCCTCGGGCACGGTGAGCCGGTTCTCGGTCAACGGGTCTCCTTCTGACACTTCAGCGCAGATCGGGCGGGGGAGTGTCACAACACTACCGCGCCGCGATCCTCGCGCCAAGCGTTCGGGGAGACCGGGCGCTCCCTACTCCAAGGTGATGACGAACGAGAACGTGCTCGTCGCGACGGCCGTGGTGTTCGGCTCGGCGGCGACCAGCGCGACGGTGCACGCGCTGTCCCAGGCGCTGGCGAACTGCGGCACCGGGCCGGAGACGTGCAGCGACCTGACCTCGGTACCGCAGGTCAGCGTGGCGTCGACGGCGCCGGCGAGGACCTCGACGGTCATCGTGCGGCGGACGGCGACGTCGCGGTTGCCGAGCGGGCCCGGGCCCTTGGTCGAGCACGACGTGGGCGTGCCGGCCGCGACGTTGACGAGGTGAACAGCGCAGACCTGCGTCGTGGCGGCGGTGGCCGAGGCGGGGACGGCGGAGACGGCGGCGGTGGCGAGGGTGAGCAGGGCGAGGCGGATGCGCATGAGGGGTGCCTTCCTGGGGTTAGCGGATGGGCCGGGACATGGTGCGGTGCGTGACGATCGACGCGGACCCGCGGACGGCGTAGCCGGTCGCGGTGGCGGCGAGGGAGAGGGGGCGGCGCATCGGGGCGGGCCTTCCGGTAGGGGCGGAGGGCGTGCGGGTGTTGAGTTCGCCCCTGGCGCTCCGGTCCCTGCCGGTGCCGCCTGACTACGTCTTGCGCTTGAGCAGGACGTTGAGGCGGCCGCGGTCGGAGTGGACGCCGACGGCCTCCCACCCCTCGGCGCCGAGCCGGGCCAGGGCGCGTTCGGTCCCGGGCAGGTCGGCCTCGGCGACGAACGTGTACTCCCAGCCCCCCAGCGGGACCCGCGCCTCCTCGACGGGCGCGGGCTCCGCCGGGGCCTCGGGAACGACCTCGGCGGGCGCCGCCACCGGCCCGGCGGCCGGGCTGTAGTCCGGCGACCAGAAGCGGTGCAGCGCCGCCTCGATCGCGCGCGGCGTCGCGACTGCGAGGGAGATCGTGACGACCCCGCTCGCGTCGCGCAGCGCCTCGACTGTGCGGCGGTCGGTCGGGTCGGCTACGGCGACGCGCAGCCAGGACGGGCCCGCGGCGACCGGCACCGCACCGAGCATCTCGGCGGAGAGCCTGGGCAGCTTCTGCGCGACGTCGACAGGCACGTCGAGGCCGGACGGGTCGACGTACTCGAAGCCGAGGATGGCCGCGAGCCCCTGCGCGACCTGCACGTCCCCGGCGAACCCGAGCTCGACGACGACGGCGCCGAGGCGGCGGCGCGGGGTGTTCGCCTCCTGGAACGCGAGGCAGGTGTCGAGCTGCACGGTCGTGATGACGCCGGCCTCGACCAGCGCCTCGCCGAGCCGGAGGCGTTGCGCGGGCGCGTCGGTGGGTCGCGGCCCGTCCACCGCGGTGATCCGCGTCGGCGGGACGCTCAACGTCGTGTCGACGGCGTACGCGTAGCCCTGGAGGTCGCCGGTCATCCCGCAGGGATCGGCACGGGTGGGGCGCGGGTACAGAGTCCGTTCGGCCTAGCCCTGCGTGGCGAACACCAGCTCGGGCTCGACCGACCCGCGCCCGGCGAGCCACAGGCCGAGCTGCTCGGCGGTGCCGCGGACGACCTGTCCCCGGCCGATCGCGCGGCCCGTGTCCGAGGGCTCGACGCGGTAGCGCCGCAGCTTCTTCAGGCCGAACACCGTGCCCTCGCGCAGGATGGCCCGCGCGATCGGCGGTGGCACCTCGCGGGAGCGGCCGAGGCCGCGCAGCACGTCCTGGTGGTGCACGGCGAGGTCGCCGAGGAGGCCGTACGAGGCCGTCAACGACAGGAACGCGGGCTTCGCGGCCCACTCCCTGCCACGGTCGAGCAGGGCGTCGCGGTCGAGGGCGCGGAAGCGTTCGACCAGGCGGGCGTTCGCCTTGTTGACGTTGCCCGCGGCCTTGACGTACTCGGCGGGCGCCTCGTCGATGCCGATCAGGTGGCCGAGCACGTCGCGCGGCGCCCACCCGGCGCAGAGCGTCGTGCCGTGCTCGAACTCCTCGGGTGTCAGCGACTCGACCGTCGAGAGGAACGCGGCACGTTCGGCGCGGTAGTCGCGCTCACCGGGGAACATGCCAGGAAGGTTAGCCGGTGCAACTAATTGGGCAGGCAGGCCCGCGACGAGAGAGAACGGAGCGGCCCGTGTTGAGCAAGGTGGCCTGGAAGGCGACGGCGACGGCATCGACGCTGATCGCGGCGCGGCTCACCGCCAAGGCGGTC
Organism: Frankiaceae bacterium; assembly: GCA_030840645.1. Taxonomy (GTDB): domain Bacteria; phylum Actinomycetota; class Actinomycetes; order BP-191; family BP-191; genus BP-191. Next base: position 3,775 of record JAVEEC010000079.1, on the reverse strand, counting down.
ACGGGGGGCTGGAAGAAGGTCAAGCGGAGTGACCCGCCGGCGAACCCGGCGGCGCCGGAGACGGGGTGGGGCGAGGCGCTCGCGTGGGCAGCCGCTAGCGGGGTCGCCATCGCCCTCGCCCGCCTCGCCGCCCGGCGCGGCGCGGCCGGTGTCTGGCAGAAGGCGACCGGTCACCTGCCGCCCGGTCTGGAAGAGGCGGCCGCCGCGTAGGGTCGCTCGCATGATCCTGGTGCCCGCGTGACGCCCGGCGTCGCGATCGAGCCCGTCGGCGACGGGCGGTGGCGCGTCACCGTGACGACCGAGGCGTACGCCCCGCGGACGACCGTCGAGACGTCGTACCCGCCCGCGCTCATCGAGGCGCTGCTCGCGGTGAAGGGGCCTGAGTACGTCTGCGACGAGATCGCGCGGACCGAGGATGCCGCGTACGTCCTGCGCGAGCTGGAGCTGTCGATCCTGTCGTTCGTGCCTGCGTCGTTCTTCGCGGGCAAGCGGGTGCTCGACTTCGGCTCGGGCAGCGGGGCGTCGTCGCTGCTGCTGTCCCGGCTGCTGCCGGAGGCGCGGATCGTGGGCGTCGAGCTGCGGCCCGACTTGGTCGAGGTGGCGCGGGCGCGGGCGGCGTTCGAGGGGGCGAACGTGGAGTTCCACGTCTCGCCCTCGCCGGACTCCCTGCCCGACGTGGGCACCGTCGACGCGGTCGTCCTCAGCGCGGTGTACGAGCACCTGCTGCCGGCCGAGCGGGCGCCGTTACTGCGGGGTCTCTGGTCGCGGCTGAACGCGGGCGGCGTGCTCTTCGTCAACCAGCTGCCGTACCGGTGGTCGCCGGTCGAGGCGCACACGACCTGGCTGCCGTTGCTCAACTACCTGCCGGACCGGCTCGCGCACCGCGCCACGCGGTACGCCCGGCGCGGCATCCGCGACGACGCGGCGTGGGACGAGTGGTTGCGCCGCGGTGTCCGCGGCGGGACGCTGCGCGGCATCGTGCGCACGCTGCCGGGCGCGGAGGCGTTGCGGCCACGCCAGGGGTGGGCCGGGCTCTGGTACGACCTCGGCGACCAGACGCGCAAGGTCGCGGTGAAGAAGGCGCTGCGGGGCGCGTACCGGGTGCTGGACCGGGTCGCGCCGATGGAGCCGACGCTGACGCTCGCGATCAGGCGATCTTGACCTCGCCGAACACCTTCCGCACCAACGGCTCGAAGTGCTCCAGCGGCAACGTGTCGTAGTCCGGGTCGAACGCCGCCTGGTCCCACTCGTCGGTGAAGCGTTCGGCGGCGGCGTACCACGGCTCGTCCTTGTGGACGTTGCGCATCTCGGGGTCCTTGCCGAGGTAGGCGTAGTAGTGACGGCCCTGGAAGTCCTGGTGGGTGCGGACGATCTGGTAGGTCTCCTCGGAGACGTACGGCCGGATGATCTCGGCGGCGATCGCGGGGTGGTTGGCGAGGCTGACGACCTTGCCGACGTCGTGGCAGAGCGCGCCGACGACCAGGTCGTCGGGGGCGCCGCCGCGCTCGGCCAGGGTCGCGGTCTGCAGTGCGTGGGTGAGCTGGCTGACGCCGAAGCCGCCCGCGAAGCCGTCGAGGGTCCGCAGCATCGCGAGCATGCGGTCGGCCACCTGCTCCTGGTACGGCACCGACTCCTGCGCGATGACCATCCAGTCCTCGACGCTGCCCTGGTCCATCCGCGTGAACGCCATGGCGACAGCGTAATCCCGCCGCCCTCATGAGAGGAGAGCCCGACTCAGGGGGCGAGCAGCGCGTCGAGCCATGCGAACGCGTCGACCGGTGGGTCGGTGTCCGCGCGGGTCAGCGAAGGCGGAGTCCCGGGTACGACGCGCAGCCCGACCGCGCGCCGGTACGCGGCCGAGCCGAGCGTCACGTACACCGCGACGCCGTCGGTGCCGGACTCCGCAGGCCCCGCGCCGAGCCGCAGCTCCGACAGGAACACCAAGCCGGCCGGCCGGTGCGGCGCGACGGCCGGGCGCAGGTCGGCGAGGATCGCGCCGGCGCGCTCGGCGAGGTTGCCGCGCAGGCCGTCGACGCGGATCGCGACCTCCTCGGCGGCGGCGTCGCGCGGCAGGACGACGAGCGTCGGCGCGACGGCGCCGGTCTGCTGGTACACGACGTCCGCCTCGCGCGCCCACCGCAGGCAGAGCGCCTCGAACAACTCCGCAACGGTCGCCACGCGGCCCAGCATAGGGTCGCCTCCATGGACGCAACGAGCGCGCTGGACCTCCTGGTCGACGAGTACATGGTCTGGCTCTGGACGGTGTCGCCCGTCCTCGCCACGGCCCTCGGCGTCGACGGCCACGACGACCGCGTGCCGGACCTGACGGCCGCGGCGTTCGAACGCCGCGCGGTCGAGGAGGATGCGTGGCTGGCGCGGTTCCGCGCGCTGGCCGACGGCGACCTGAACCCCGACGAACGGATCGACCGCGACCTCGCCGTGTCGACGCTGCGCGGACAGCAGCTCGAACGCGACTGGGCGGTCTGGCGGCGCAACCCCGACACGTACACGACCCCCGCGCTCACCGGCGTGTTCCTGCTGTTCCTGCACCGGGACGGGCGGCCCGAGGCCGACGTCGCGAACGCCGCGGTGGCGCGGCTCCGCGCCGTCCCGGCGCTGCTCGCGGCGGGCCGGGCGAACCTCGACGCGACGCTCGCCTCGCCGGTCCTCGTGAAGCGCGCGCGGGGGCAGGCGGCGGCCGGCGTCACGTACGCGCGCGACCTGGTCGCGGCCGAGGTGAGCGACCCCGCGTTGCGCGCGGACGTGGCGCGCGCCGGGGCCGAGGCGGCGACGGCGTTCGAGGAGTTCGGGACGTTCCTGGACGACCTCGCGGACCGGGCCACCGGTCCTTACGCGATCGGCGAGGAGCTGTACAGCGCGCTCCTGCGCGAACGCGAGGGGCTGGCGTACGGCGCCCGCGAGCTTCGCGAGCGCGGGCAGGCGGCGTACGACGAGCTCGCCGCGGACATGGCGCGGAGGACCAAGGAGATCGCGGGCCACGACGACTGGCGGGCGCTGGTCGAGGAGATGAACGCCGACCACCCGGCGACGCCCGAGGCGATGCGGGACGCGTACGCCGAGTGGACCGAGCGCGCGCGGGCGTTCTGCCGCGAGCGCCAGCTCGTGACGCTGCCCGAGGGCGAGCACTGCGTGGTCGAGCCGTCGCCGCCGTTCCAGCGCCCCGTGCTGGCGGTCGCGAGCTACGTCACCCCGCCGGCGTTCCGCGGCGGGGGGACGGGGCACTTCTTCGTGCCGTACCCGCCGGACGGGACGCCGCCGGACGAGGTGCAGAAGCGCCTCGCCACCAACAGCTTCTCCTCCATCCCGACCATCTCGGTGCACGAGGCGTACCCGGGTCACCACTGGCACCTGACCTGGGCGCTGCGCCAGCCGCGGCCGCTGCGCAAGGTCATCGGGTCCACGTACTTCGTCGAGGGGTGGGGCCTCTACAGCGAGGAGCTGATGACCGAGCAGGGCTTCTACGACGACCCGCGGCACGAGCTCTGCCAGGTCGACGCGCGGCTGTTCCGCGCGGCGCGGATCGTCGTGGACACGTCGCTGCACCTCGGCGAGATGACGGTCGAGGAGGCGGTGACGTTCATGTCCACGAAGGCGTCGCTGTCGGAGCCGACCGCGCGGGCCGAGGTCGCGCGGTACTGCGCGTGGCCGACCCAGGCGGCGTCGTACCTCACCGGCGCCCTGGAGATCAGGCGGATCCGCGACCGCTGGCTCGCCGAGGGCCGCGGGACGCTGCGGGAGTTCCACGACGCGATCG
>JAVEEC010000070.1 GCA_030840645.1 Frankiaceae bacterium | reverse complement strand
AGTACGCGTCGACCGGGTTCGAGCAGGCGACGACCTTGAGGCCGGCCGTGTGGCAGAAGTACGCCTCCGGCGACTCGCTGTGGTGCTCGACCGCGCCGATGCCGCCGCCGAACGGGATGCGGATCGTCAACGGCATCCGCACGTCGCCCTGCGAGCGGTAGTGCAGCTTGGCGACCTGGCTGACGATCTGGTCGAAGCCGGGGTAGACGAAGCCGTCGAACTGGATCTCGCAGACCGGCCGGTAGCCGCGCATCGCCAGGCCCACCGCGGTGCCGATGATGCCCGACTCGGCGAGCGGCGTGTCGATGACGCGGTCCTCGCCGAAGTCCTTCTGCAGGCCGTCGGTGATGCGGAAGACGCCGCCGAGCTTGCCGACGTCCTCGCCCATGATGACGACCTTGGGGTCGTTCTCCAGGCTCTTGCGCAGGCCGTCGTTGAGGGCCTTGCCGAGGGTGACGATGGCCATGACTAGTGCCCTCCGGAGTGCGCGTCGGCGAAGCCCGCCAGGTAGTCGGCGAACGCCGCCTTCTGCTCGTCCAGGCGCTCCGTCGAGCCGGACGCGTACACGTTGTCGAAGATCGCGACCGGCTCGGGGCTCGGCATCGACCGGCAGCCGTCGCGCAGGTAGACCGCGAGGTCGTCGGACTCCTTCTCCAGCACCTCGAAGTACGTCTTGTCGGCGAGCTGGTTCTTGACGAGGAACGAGCGCATCCGCTCCAGCGGGTCCTTCAGCTTCCACGCCTCCAGCTCGCTGGACAGCCGGTACCGCGTCGGGTCGTCGGAGGTGGTGTGCGCGCCCATCCGGTAGGTGAACGCCTCGATCAGCGTCGGGCCGTTGCCCTCGCGGGCGCTGTCGAGCGCCGCGCGGGTGACGGCCAGGGTGGCGAGGACGTCGTTGCCATCGACACGCACGCCGGGAAAACCGAAGCCCTGCGCGCGGCGGTAGAGCGGGATGCGCGTCTGGCGTTCGAGCGGCTCGGAGATGGCCCACTGGTTGTTCTGGCAGAAGAACACGATCGGCGCGTTGAACACCGCCGACCAGACGAACGCCTCGTTGACGTCACCCTGGCTCGACGCGCCGTCGCCGAAGTACGCGATGACCGCCTGGTCGCCGCCCTCCTTGGCGATGCCCATGGCGTACCCGGTGGCGTGCAGGGTCTGCGAGCCGATGACGATCGTGTAGAGCGCGAAGTTCTTCTCGTTCGGGTCCCAGCCGCCGTGGCTGGCGCCGCGGAACAGCGCCAGCAGCTTCAACGGGTCGACGTCGCGGGTCAGCGCGACGCCGTGCTCGCGGTACGTCGGGAACGCGAAGTCGTCGCGCCGCATCGCGCGCCCCGACCCGACCTGCGCGGCCTCCTGGCCGAGCAACGACGCCCAGATGCCGAGCTCGCCCTGGCGCTGCAGGGCCGTCGCCTCCACGTCGATCCGCCGGGTGAGGACGAGGTCGCGGTAGAGGCCGCGGTACTCCTCGTCGGTCAGGCTGATGTCGTAGTCGGTATGGCTGACGCGCTCACCCTCGGGCGTGAGCAGCTGTACGAGCTCCGCGCCGTCGTCCATGCGTTCGTCGTCTCCTTCGCGGGGGCTCGCGAGCCGTTGCCGGGGGTCGCGCGAACGCACCGGCCGGTCGGCCGGGACCTACGCGCGGATGATGCTGCGTACCTGCTCCGCGCACGGGTGATCGCGGACGGCAGGTCATTGTGCCGCATGGACGGCGGCGCGCACTAGCCGGGTAGCCGGGAGGGCCGGAGGGGGGCGGCGGCGCTCAGCCGCTGCGGTGCCCGCGGCTCCCGCCGCCGTGGCTCTGGTGGCGGTCGTTGCCGCGGTCCTCGGCCGTCTCGCTGTCCGCGGCGTCGTCGTTCGTCGACTCCCCGACGTCGGCGCGCGAGCCGTTGGGCGCCGCCGGGCCGGCGTTCTGCGAAGGGTTGGGGCTCGGGCACCGGCGGCTGCCGCACGTCGGCGCCGGCGTGGGTGCCTGCGTCGTCATGGACGGCGTGGGCGTGGGCTTCGGCGTGGGCGACTTGGTCGGCTTCGCGACCGGCTTCTTGGTCGGGCCCGGAGCGCTCGACGAGTGGGTGACGACGGCGGGCGTCGCGCTCGTGCCGGGCGCGCTGGACCGGGCGGCGGCCGTACCGGAGCTCGGGGGGTTCGTGGTGGGCGCGACGGTGGTCGGCGCGACCGTGGGCGTAGGCGTCGGGCTGTCGCTCACGCGGACCCGGCGGCTGGGGTGGTCACCGCCGCCGACGACCGCGGGGATGAGGCTGTCGGGCAGCGCCTGGAAGCCGATGAACGCCAGCAGCCCTGTGGCGACCGTCGCGAGCATGACCATCACGACGCTGGACAGCAGGGGACCACGCTGCGCCTTGCCTGTCACCGTGGCCACCTCCCCGCAGGGCTGGGTTGCGGAGTACCAGCGTCCTATCGGCACGAATTCCAACACACTGTACTGGCTCGCTCACGTTCTGTGAGGAACACTAGCACCCCGAACGGGTCGCCGCGACCGCCCTTCCGGGCGGTTTCGCCGCTCCGATCAGAGCGAGAAGCGGTGCGCGAACCACGTCGCGACGGCCCAGAGCGTGACGACCAGGCCCAGCGCGATGCCGACGACGATCCTGGTGGCCGACGGCGCCGGGTCCCCGGACCTGGCGGGCGGCCAGTTGCCGTCCCTGCGGAGGCGGAGGAACGCCAGGGCGTTCGCCCCGAAGAGCGCCACCCCGAACGCCACCAGGAACTCCACCAGGATGACCGGGAGCGGGATCACGCCCGTGATCCTCCCATGTGCCCCCGGCCCGACTCGTCCTGTGAAGATCACCACGCTCGTGAGGGGGTGCCTGGGCTGCACAGAACGAGTCGGCGCCGGTGCAACGGCGCCGGGCGCCGGAACTAGAACCGACCGGTCGGTCTGGTAGGGTGGTGGGCGTGGCGACCAAAGGCACCCAGACCCGCGACCGGATCGTGGAACGCGCGGCGCAGGTGTTCAGCGAACGCGGGTTCTTCGGCTCCTCGATGACCGACCTGCTCGCGGCCACCGGGCTGAAGAAGGGCGGGCTGTACAACCACTTCGAGAGCAAGGAGCAGCTAGCGCTGGCGTCGTTCGACTACGCGGTCGGCCTGGTCGAGGCCCGCTACACCGAGGCGCTGCGCGGCAAGACCGGCGCCGTCGAACGGCTGCTCGCGATCGCCGGGGTGATCCGTTCGCTGGTCGACGACCCGGCGCTGCGCGGCGGCTGCCCCATCCTGAACACCGCCATCGAGGCCGACGACACGATGCCGGTCCTGCGCACCCGGGCCTGCGCGGCGATGACCGGCTGGCAGCGGCTCATCGGGTCGACCGTCAAGAACGGCGTCCGCACCGGCGAGCTCAGGGAAGGGACCGACCCGTACGCCGTCGCGACGGTGGTGACCGCGACGCTGGAGGGTGCGGTGTTCCTGTCCAAGCTCTACGGCGACCCGGCGCACATGCACCGCGCCGTCGACCACGTCAGCGACTACGTCCGGGGGCTGGCGACATGAGCGCGGCCATCCGGGTGATCCGGGCGGACGACGCCGAACGCCTCGGCCGGCTCTTCTACCGCCTGTCGCCGGAGTCGGTGTACCGGCGGTTCTTCACGCTGTACTCGCATCCGCCCGCGCACGCGCTGCGGGAGCTCGCCGACCTCGACCACGACCTCAGGGACGCGGTCGTCGCCATCGTCGACGGCGAGATCGTCGGCGTCGCGCGGTACGCCGCCCTCCTCGGCGAGGACCGGACCGCCGAGGTCGCGGTGGTCGTCGCCGACGACCACCAGGGACAGGGCCTCGGCCGCCGCCTGCTGGCCTGCGTCGTCGGGCTCGCGAGACTGCACGGGATGACGACCCTGACCGCGACGGTCCTCGCCGACAACCGCCCGGCCATCGCCCTGCTCCGCGCGGTGTTCCCGCACGCCGAGTGGACCGCCCACGGCGCCGAGTACGACCTCCGCGTCCCGCTGCTCGCCGAGAGGGTCTCCGCATGACGATCGACTACGCCGCGCTGCCGGAGCTGTTCAAGGCGGCGGTGCCGTTCGCCGGGTTCCTCGGGATCGCGTACGACGAGGTCGGACCGGGGCACGCGGTGCTGCGGCTCGCGGACGACCCCGCCAAGCACAACCACATCGGCACGCTGCACGCGGGGGCGCTGTTCGCGCTCGCCGAGTCGGCGTCGGGCGTCGCCGTCATCGCGGCCATCGCCGACAAGCTCGCCGGCGTGACGCCGCTCGCGGCGCGCGCGGAGATCACGTACGCGAAGGTCGCCCGCGGCGACGTGACCGCGACCGCGCGCGTCGACGGCGACGTCGCGGAGATCCTCGCCACGCTCGACGCGGCGGGAAAGGTTCGCTTCGCGGTCCTCGTTGACCTGCGGGACGAGAGCGGCGACGTCTGCGCGACCGTCACCGTCGACTGGCACCTCCGCCGCGACGGCTGATCTGTTTCACTCTTTCGGGGGACCCGAATTCCCACGCAATGCCCGACCCTGATCCCATGAGAACTCTCCGCGGACGCGACGACGACGGCTTCACCCTGATCGAGCTCATGGTCGTCATCGTCATCATCGGCATCCTCACCGGGATCGCGCTGCCCGCCCTCGCGAGCCAGAAGAGCAAGGCGCGCGGCGCCGCGCTGAAGTCGAACCTCCGCGATGCGGCACTCGCCCAGGAGGCACGCGCGACGGCCGACCTGCCGTACGCCGGTCCCGGCGAGATCGACGCGCTCGTCGCCGAGGGGTACGACGTCTCCGCCGCGATCAGCCTGACGATCGTCGACGACAGCATGACGAACGCGGGCGGCGGCTACTGCCTCAAGGCGCAGACCATCGGGCTCAACGAGTTCATGTACTACGCGAAGACCGGCCCGATGGCCGGCACGCCCACCACCACGGCCTGCGTCGCGTCGTAGCGGCTAGAACAGCCTGGCCACCGTGGGCTCGATGCCGCGCAGCTCGTCGTAGTCCACCGGTACGCACGCGATCCCGCGGTCCGCGGCGAGCACCCGCGCCTGCGGCTTGATCTCCTGGGCGGCGAACACTCCCCGAACGGGCGCCACCAGCGGGTCGCGGTTCAGCAGCGCCAGGTAGCGCGTGAGCTGCTCGACGCCGTCGATGTCGCCGCGCCGCTTGACCTCGACGGCGACGCAGCCGCCGGCGGCGTCGCGGAACATCAGGTCGACGGGACCGATCGCGGTCGGGTACTCCCGGCGGATCAGCGTCAACCCGGCGCCGAAGCACTCGGGGTGCTCGGCGAGCAGCTCCTGCAGGTGCGCCTCGACGCCGTCCTTGACCAGCCCCGGGTCGGTCCCCAGCTCGTGCGAGGAGTCGTGCAGCACCTCCTCGATGGTGACGACGAGCACCTCGCCCGCCTTGTTCGTGACCCGCCAGACGCCGGGCGCCTCTTCGAGGGCGCACGGCGGGCTCATCCAGTTCAGCGGCTTGTACGCGCGGTCGTCGGCGTGGATCGAGACGCTGCCGTCGCGCTTGACGAGCAGCAGCCGGGTCGCCGGAGGCAGGTGCGCGGTGAGGCGGCCGACGTAGTCGACCGAGCACTTCGCGATGACGAGCCGCACGGACGCGACCCTACGCGGCGCCGTCCAGCACGGCCGGGAGCGGCTCGGCGTGGACCACCGTGAGGGTCGTGACCGCGCGGGTGAGGACGACGTAGAGGCGGCGCAGCCCGCGCGGCTCGGCCGCGACGATCGCCGCGGGCTCGACCACGACGACGTGGTCGTACTCGAGCCCCTTGGCCAGCGTCGCGGGCACGACCTCCACCCGCGCGTCCAGGTCGTCGGCGTCGACGTCGAGGCGGCCGTGCGCGATGCCCGCTCGCGTCAACGCGCCGGCCAGCGCCGTCGCTGACGCGTCGGCGACGATCACGCCGACCGAGCCCTCGCCCGCGTCCCGGACCGCGTCGACGGCGGCCGCGAACGGGTCGGCCGCACGCCGCACCCGCAGCGACCCCTCGCCGCGACGCACCGACGTCGCCGGCGCCACGCCCGTGGCGATCGACGGCAGCAGCCGGTTCGCGAAGTCGAGGACCTGCTGTGGGACGCGGTACCCCCGGGTCAACGGCTCCAGCCGGCCGTCGGGCTTGCCGAGGTGCGCGAGCGTCGTCCGCCAGTCGTCGGTCGCCCACGGCGTGGTGCCCTGCGCGACGTCGCCGAGCAGCGTCGCCGAGCCGGTCGAGCAGCGCCGCCCGACCGCGCGGCACTGCATCGGCGACAGGTCCTGCGCCTCGTCGAGGATGACGTGGCCGAACGAAGGCACGCGGTCGAGCAGGTCCGCGACCTCGTCGGCGAGGAACGCGTCCTGCCGCGTCCACGGCGCGGACCGCGCGCTGCGCGGCGTGTCTGTCCAGCGCAGCGACCGTTGCTCGTCGTCGGTGAGGACGCCGCCGGCCGCCTTCGCCAGCGCCGCCGGGTCGGTCCAGAGCGCCAGCAGCAGGCCCGCCGGGTCGACGGGCGGCCAGTGCTCGTCGACGTACGCCCGGACCTCGGCGCCGCCCGCGATCCGCGTGACGTCCGCGTCGGTCGGCGTGCCACCCGCCGCCTCGACCTCGCGGCGGACCACCTCGGCGATGTGGGTACGCAGCCGTTCCCGCGCGGTGTCGTACCGCGCGCCCGCGTGCAGCAGGTCGCGGACCAGGCCGCGCATGGTGTCCGCGTCGAGCCTGCGCCGCCGCCCGCCGGCCTCGAGGACGAGTGGCGTGACCGGGCGCTTGATGCCCGCGTAGACGGCCTTGCGCAGAACGGCCGCCATCCGCGCGTCGCCCTTCAACGTCGCGACCTCGGGGGTGTCCACGGCCCGCACGTCGAGCAGCGTCGCGAGGTCGTCCACCGTGCGTTGCGTCACGTCCACCTCGCCGAGCGCGGGCAGCACGTCGCCGATGTAGGAGAGGAACGCGCGGTTCGGGCCGAGGATCAGCACGCCGCCGCGGCGCAGCCGGTCGCGGAACGTGTAGAGCAGGTACGCCGCCCGGTGCAGCCCGACGGCGGTCTTGCCGGTGCCCGGCGCGCCCTGGACGCAGATCGTCTCGTGGATGTCGGCGCGGACCAGCTCGTCCTGGTCGGGCTGGATGGTCGCGACGATGTCGCGCATCGGGCCCGAGCGGGGGCGTTCGATCTCCTCGGTGAGGATCCGGCTGTCCTGGCCGAGCGCCTCGCCGCGGGCCAGCGCCTCGTCCTCGTACGACGTGAGGACGCCGTTGTGGAAGCCGAAGCGGCGGCGCCGCTCGACGCCCATCGGCTCGCGCGCCGTTGCGCGGTAGAACGGCAGCGCGATCGGCGCGCGCCAGTCCACGACCATCGGGTCGCCGCGGGTGTTGAGGATGTGCCGGCGACCGATGTGGAACGTCTCGGCGGTCTCGGCCTGGTCGAGGCGGCCGAAGAACAGCGGCGTCGTGCCGTCGTCCACCAGCGCCTTGAGCCGGGCCGCGCGGGCCTTGCCCAGCGCCTCGGATGCGAACGCGTCGACGGCGACGTCGCCGATCTGCTTCGTGCGTTCGCGCATCGCGGCGAGCGCGGCGCGGCTGGCGGCCATGTGTGCCCGCTCGTCGTCGATGACGTCGGGCGGTTCCTGGTCGGTGGGCACGGGGGCGAGAGGCTAGTCCGCGCGGGCTCCGTTGGCGAGGGGTTTGCTACCGGCGGGTAGCCACGAACAGCGGAATCAGCCGGTCCGTCTTCGTCTGATACTCGGCGTACGGCGGGAACGCCGCCACAGCCCGGTCCCACCACTGCTCGCGTTCGGCGCCGGTCGCCTCGTGCACGCGCATGTCGAACGGTTCGGGCCCATCCTGGATCGTCACGGCCTCGGGGTCGGCCACGAGGTTGTGGTACCAGACCGGGTGCGTGGGCGCGCCGCCCTGCGAGGCCACCAGCGCGTACTCGCCGTCGTGCTCGACGCGCATCAACGGCGTCTTGCGCAGCTTGCCGCTCTTGTTGCCGCGGGTCGTCACGATGATCACCGGCAGGCCGGTGTCGCGCAGCGTGTTCGCGCGCGTGCCGGCCGAGCTCTCGTACTCCTCGACCTGGTCCCGCACCCACTTCGACGGGCTCGGCTCGTACTCGCCTTGCAGCATCGCGTCTCCTCTCACCAGGGCGAGGGCCGGTAGTCCTTGAGGAAGCAGCCGTACACGTCCTCGCCGGCCTCGCCGCGCACCACGGGGTCGTATACCCGCGCGGCGCCGTCCACCAGGTCGAGCGGCGCGCGGAACCCCTCCTCGTGCAGCCGCGCCTTGGTCGGGTGCGGGCGCTCGTCGGTGATCCAGCCGGTGTCGACGCTGGTCATCAGGATGCCGTCGCGGAACAGGTCGCCCGCGCTGGTGCGGGTGAGCATGTTCAACGCCGCCTTCGCCATGTTGGTGTGCGGGTGCCCGGGCCCCTTGTAGCCGCGGCTGAACTGGCCCTCCATCGCCGAGACGTTGACGACGTAGGTCCGCCGGTGCGGCGACGCGGCGAGCGCCGGCCGCAGCCGCGAGACGAGGACGAACGGCGCGGTGACGTTGCAGAGCTGGACCTCGAGCAGCTCCAGCGGGTCGACCTCGTGCACGCGGCGGGTCCACGAGTTCACCGCGTCGAGGTCGGGGACCAGCCCGCCCGCGTCGATGGCGGTGCTGTCGGCGACCCTGGTCAACGACGCCGAGCCGGCCGTCAGCGCCAGTGCGGTGAGGTCGTGCGGGCTCCAGGTGACCTCGCGCCCCTCCAGGGCGGCGGGGTGCGCCTCGGCCGGCCGCCCGAGCGCGACGACGTCGACCGGACCGGCCGGCAGCGCCTCCGACTCGGCCGCGATCAGCGCCGCGTACGCGCCGGGCGAGCGCTTCACGGTCTGGCACGCGTTGTTGACGATCACGTCGAGCGTGCCCGCCTCGGCGACCAGGTCGGCCAGCGCGACGACCTGGGTCGGGTCGCGGAGGTCGACGCCGACGACGCGGAGCCGGTGCAGCCATTCGGCGCTGTCCGGCATCGCGGTGAAGCGGCGTACGGCGTCGGCGGGGAACCGCGTCGTGATCGTCGTGTGCGCGCCGTCGCGCAGCAGCCGCAGTGCGATGTACATACCGATCTTCGCCCGGCCGCCGGTGAGCAGCGCGCGGCGGCCGGCGAGGTCCGTTCGCGCCAGCCGTTTCGTCCAGTTGACCGCGGCGCAGTCGGGGCAGAGCTGGTGGTAGAACGCGTGCACCTCGCGGTAGCGCTGCTTGCACACGTAGCAGGCGCGGGCCGAGTGCAGGTGGCCGACGCTCGGGGCATCCGGCTCCGGCTCGGGCAGCGCGGCGCCGCGCGTCTCGTCGTCGATCCGGTCCGGAGCGGCGGTCGCGGTGGCCGCGGTGATCGCCCGGTCCGCCGCCCGCCGGTCGTGGCGGCGGCGGATCTTCATCGTCTTGAACAGCTTCGCCGTCGCCTGCCGCACCTGGAGGGTGTCCGGATGGTTCACCGGCAGCGCGTCGAGCTCCTTGAAGACCTCGAGGCAGACGCGGAGGCGTTCCGGGTCGACCCCTGCGGCGATGTCGGCGGCGGGCCGTTCGGCATGAGTCGTCATGGCGCGAACGACTCTACGCACCGCCCGCCCCGCGGCTGCAGGCCGGGCGTCGGCTTCTCGGTCCCGCAGGTCAGCGGGCCGTCTCTACTCCGGGCGGCGAACGCTCCTACGGCACCGTCGGACGATCCCGACGATGACTACTGGGCCGAGAAAGATGGTCGAGGTCAACCCGATTCCGGCTAGCAGGGCAGCCCGGGCGTCGCAGCCGCGCTGATGAGCCCGTTCCGTGACCACCGCCAAGATCGTGCCGCAGTCGCCGTCCCCGACGTTCGGGTAGACACGCCACTGGAGCACCACCGCGACGGTGACGAACGCCCACACGACGACCGCCGCAGCAATGAGCCACCCGAACCTTGAATGGCGCCGGGCTCCCTTCGGCGCCGCGCCGCGGCTCATGGGGTCGCCTCCGTTACTGGGCTGGACACGAACTGCGGCTACGCGGGTCCCGCGGTCATGTCGATGAAGCGGGAGTAGTGGCCCTGGAACGCGACGGTGATCGTGCCGGTGGGGCCGTTGCGGTGCTTGGCCACGATGAAGTCCGCCTCGCCCGCGCGCGGCGACTCCTTCTCGAACGCGTCCTCCCGGTACAGCAGGATCACCATGTCGGCGTCCTGCTCCAGCGAGCCTGACTCGCGCAGGTCGGAGAGCTGCGGCTTCTTGTCGGTGCGGGCCTCGGGGCCGCGGTTGAGCTGGCTGATCGCGACCACGGGGACGTCGAGCTCCTTGGCCAGCAGCTTCATCGAGCGGGAGATCTCGCTGACCTCCTGCTGGCGGCTCTCGGTCTTCTTCGGCGAGGACATGAGCTGCATGTAGTCGACGACGATCAGCTCGAGGTTCTGCCGCTGCTTGAGGCGGCGGGCCTTCGCGCGGATCTCCATCATCGTGAGGTTCGGCGAGTCGTCGATGAACAGCGGCGCGTTGGCGACCTCGCCCATCCGCCGGGCCAGCCGCGACCAGTCGTCGTCGGTCATCCGGCCGGTCCGCATGTTCTGCAACGACACCCGCGCCTCGGCCGACAGCAGCCGCATGGTGATCTCGTGCTTGCTCATCTCCAGCGAGAAGATCACCGACGCCTTGCTGTTCTTGATCGAGGCGGAACGGGCGAAGTCCAGTCCCAGCGTGCTCTTGCCGATCGCCGGACGGGCGGCGACGATGACGAGCTGGCCTGGGTGGAGGCCGTTGGTCAGGGAGTCGAGGTCCTTGAACCCGGTCGGCACGCCGTGCAGGTCGCCGTCGCGCGCGCCGATCGACTCGATCTCGTCCAACGTCGGCTGGAGCAGGTCCTCCAGGCGGATGTAGTCCTCGGACGTGCGCCGCTCCGTGACGTCGAAGATCGCCTGCTGGGCGCGGTCGACGGTGTCGTCGACGTCGCCGGTGTGGCCGTAGCCGAGCTGGACGATGCGGGTGCCGGCCTCGACCAGGCGGCGCAGGATCGCCTTCTCGGCAACGAGCTTGGCGTAGTAGCCGGCGCTGGCGGCGGTGGGGACGTAGCCCGCCAGGTCGAGCAGGTACGGCGCCCCGCCCACCCGGGTCAGCTCGTCGCGGCTGCCCAGCTCGGCGGCGACGGTGATCTGGTCCACCGGCTCGCCGCGGCCGTACAGGTCGACGGCGGCCTCGTAGATCAGCTGGTGCGCCGGCCGGTAGAAGTCGCCGGGGCTGAGCACCTCGATCACGTCGGCGATGGCGTCCTTGGACAGCAGCATGCCGCCGAGGACGCTCTGCTCCGCGTCGATGTTCTGCGGGGGCACGTGCGCCAGATCGGGGGGCGCGCTGCGCTGCGGGAGCTCGACGGCTGTCACTGGTGGCGTACCCTGACCCTTCACTCGAACGCATGTTCGAGCGTACCTGTGACACGAAGTTATACACAGGTCTTGAACAGCCTGTGGACGAGCGCCCGAGGGGCGACCGGTCGGGGGAACGCTAGGGCCCGGCCGTGCGCGGCGCGAGGTTCTCGGCCGAACGCTGTCCACAGCCGCCGGTTGACAGAACGGCGCGGCGCTGTGGACGGCGTGTGGACGGCGGCCGGATCCGTGCGCGGACGCCGTTCGCGTCGTCCACACCGGGTGTGCGCGAAGAAACCAGCCCTCGATGTGGACTGCACAGCACGCACCCGGGCGTGTCGCGATGAAGCCCGGCCAGGGGCAGTGGTTCAGTTTGAACTCGGCGGGGTGCCGCCGTTGAGCCCGTCCGTACCGGGTGCGATCATGGGGCCATGGCAGACAAGCGGCCCACCGACGTGAACGCCCTCGCGGCGCGCGTCGTCGCCGAAGCGACCGGGCAGGTCGAGAAGACCGAGCCGCCGCCGGAGGACGTTGTCGAGGTGCCGACCTCGGTTCCCACGCACACGGGGGCATGACGGCGGGTCACCGTTGACAGGAATCGAAACAGGAATACAGTCACCCCATGTTGCGTACTCATGGCTTGCTCACTCAGGCCGAGGCCGACCACTTGCTGGCGCCGTACAAGGCCGTCCTGCTCACCATCCTGCACGGGGCGCTTGACGACTGGCACGACACCCTGACGAGGCAGCCGACGACCACAGGTGGGCTGACCGCCCGCACCCGCGCGTCCTTCGTCCACGACCGTGCCGTCGCGCGGCTCGCGGCGGCGCTCGGCGACCATCCCGGCTTGCGGCTCAAGAAGGCGCGGGGCGGTCTGTTCGTTGTCATCGTCCACGACCGACTCGTCTTGAAGATCAAGAAGTTGGACAAGAGGCTCCGCTCCCGCAACATCGCGACGCAGCAGACCTTGGCGTTCGCCACGCAGGAACCAATCACCGGCATGGACGGCGTCAACTCGGCGACGAACGCGACGGCGGGCTACGTCCTCGACGCTCTCACGGCCGACCCGGTCAACTTCGTCATCGTCTGCTGGGACGGGGGCGTTCGCCTCTGGACCGTGAGCCTTGCTGACGAGGCTGCCACAGGTCGCGTTGTCGAGATCGAAGCGACCCCCGCCGACGCCGCGCAGGCTCGGACCCGGACGAAGATCGCAAAGCAGCAGGGCGAGTCTGAAACGTCATGACTGCGCGCGTCGTCCCGGAAATGATCCGGCTCGCGCGAGTGAGCCGGAGGTTCAGCCAGAAGCAGGTCGCGTTGGCGATCGGCGTTCAGCAGCCAGCGTATTCCAAGATCGAGACAGGCCAGGCCCGGGTATCTGACGCGCACCTTTCCGCGCTGTCCGAGACCCTCGGTTACCCATCCGCGTTCTTCTACCAGACGGAGCGTATTTGGGGTACGGCTAGCCCGCACCACCGGAGACGCAAGTCACTCGGCAACCCGCAACTTGAGCAGATCGAAGCCGAGTTGAATATCGTGCGGCTAAACATCCGCCGATTGACCGATGGGGTCGAGCTGACCCCACTGTTCGCGTTCCCGACACTTGACCTCGATGAAGTTGGCACCCCCGCCGAGGCTGCCCGGCAGGTCCGCCGACTGTGGCGGCAGCCGTCCGGGCCGATTGCGAACATGACGCGACTGCTGGAAGACGCTGGCGTTGTGATAGTCGAGTGGCCGTATCAGAGCGACAAGATCGACGCCGTCAGCGTGTGGGGACCCGGTGAGGCGCCCGTAGTCCTTGTGAACGCGTCGTTTCCTGGGGATAGGCTGCGCCTGACGATCGCGCACGAGGCTGGGCATCTGATCACGCACGCTACTGACGTGACGCCAGACCCCGAGGGAGAGGCGAACGCCTTCGCATCCGAGTTCCTCATGCCCGAAGCGGACATCCGCCATGAGTTGCGTGGCCTCCGGATACAAGACCTCCCGGACCTGAAGCGTCGCTGGAAGTGCTCCATGCGAGCCATCGTGTACCGGGCGCAGCAACTTGAGGAGATTTCGAAGGACCAGGCTCGATACATGTACATGCGCTTGAACAAGATGTACGGCGCGAAGCACGAACCGATCGACATTCCGCGTGAGCATCCGGGATTGCTCCGAGAGTTGCTGACGCGCCACACCGACGAACTCGGCTACACGGTCGAAGACCTCGCGTCGCTCGTCATCCGCTTGCCCGAAGACTTTGAGCAGACGTACGGTGTCGGAAAAAGACATCTGCGTTCGTTGTGAGATGACCCTCCACCGGCCCGTTTTGTCACACCCCGTTCAGAATGGGGTTATGGCGAAAGCGGGGTCGCGCTCAAACTGAACCAGTACCGGCCTGGGTCCGTTGTGTGCGGGATCCGCAGGCTCTATCCCGGCATTTCCCGCACACAACGCATTACGCGGGTGGGTGGGCGGCCCGCGGCGGGCGGCGGCGGGGGCGGACGCGCGCACGGCCCGGCGCGCGAGGCGGGCCGGGCCGTGCGGGTGCCGTACGGGACCTACTTCTGCGGAACGACCTCGAGCGAGACGGTCGCGTCGACCTCCGGGTGCACCTTGACGGTGACCGCGTGGGTGCCGAGGGCCTTGATCGGCGCCGCGATGACGATGCGGCGCTTGTCGAGCTTCGGCCCGCCGGCCCGCGTCACCGCGTCGACGACGTCGGACGTGGTGACCGAGCCGAACAGCCGGCCGCCCTCGCCGGCCCGCGCCGTCAGCGTGACGGCGAGGCCGCCCAGCTCGGACGCGAGCGCCTTGGCCGAGCCGAGGTCCCGGACGTCGCGGACCTCGCGGGCCCGCCGGATCGCCGCGATCTGCTTCTCGGCGCCCTTGGTGGCGAGCATGGCCTTGGCCTGCGGGAGGAGGAAGTTGCGCCCGTAGCCGTCGGCGACCTCGACGAGGTCGCCAGGGCCGCCGAGCCCGGCGACCTCCTGGGTGAGGATGAGCTTCATGGCCGGCCCCTACCGCGCGGTGCTGGTGTAGGGCAGCAGCGCCATCTCGCGGCTGTTCTTCACAGCCGTCGCGACGTCACGCTGGTGCTGGGAGCAGTTGCCGCTGACGCGGCGGGCACGGATCTTGCCGCGGTCGGAGATGA
>JAVEEC010000055.1 GCA_030840645.1 Frankiaceae bacterium | reverse complement strand
CACCACCGCCGCGCTCCAGGGCAAGGACCCCGACAGCGCCGCGCCGCTGCCGCAGATGACCGCGACCCCGCAGCCCGCGAAGAAGAAGACGAAGCGGACGAAGAAGGCCAAGGCTCCGGCCACCTCCGCCCCGGCGCCCGCGCCGACCCCCGCCCCGCAACCGCAGCAGCAACAGCAGGCGCCGTCGTCGTCGTCAGGCAACCTCAACCAGGGCGAGGCCGTCCTCGACTACCTGTTCGGGAAGGACGGCCAGTGAGGTCGCGCGGCTCCTCGATCGCGAGCAACCCGGTCCTCATCGGCGCCGCCACGGTGCTGGTGATCATCGTCGCGATGTTCCTGTCCTACAACGCCAACGCCGGGCTGCCGTTCGTGCCCAGCTACCAGCTCAAGCTCGACGCGCCGAGCGCCGCCGCGCTGGTCAAGGGCAACGAGGTGCGGATCGGCGGCACGCGCGTCGGCGCGGTCGACTCGATCACCACCAAGCGGCTCAAGAACGACACCAGCGTCGCGGTCATCGGGCTCAAGCTCGAGCGCGACGTCAAGCCGCTGCCGAAGGACTCGACGGTGATCATCCGGCCGAAGTCCGCGCTCGGGCTCAAGTACGTCCAGATCTCGCGCGGGCGCTCGAAGGACGGCTACGAGGACGGCGACACGATCCCGCTGTCGGCGTCGAAGCCGACCGAGGTCGAGTTCGACGAGTTCGTGAACATGTTCGACGACGCGACGCGGCCGGCGATGCAGGAGAACCTGCGCGGCTTCGGGGACGCGTTCGCGGGCCGCGGCGAGAGCATCAACACCGCGCTCGGCGTGCTGCCGGCGCTGCTGCGCGACATCCAGCCGGTGGCAAAGAACCTGTCGAACCCCGACACGCACCTGAAGCGCTTCTTCAACGAGCTCGGCGACGCGGCGCGGATCGTCTCGCCCGCCGCCGAGGCGCAGGCGAACCTGTTCGTCAACCTCGACAAGACGTTCGCCGCGCTCGACCCGGTCGCCAAGCCGTTCATCCAGGACTCGATCACCGAGGGCCGCCCGGCGCTCGACCAGGCGATTAAGTCGTTCCCGGTCCAGCGGCCGTTCCTGCGCAACACCGAGGGCCTGTTCCACGACCTGCGCCCGGGCGTCGCCGCGCTGCGCACCGCCGCACCCGACCTCGCCGACACGTTCCAGGTCGGCACCCGCACGCTGCGCCGCTCGCCGCCGTTCAACCACCGCCTCGCCTCGCTGCTCAAGGAGCTCCAGCGCTTCGGCAACGACCCGGTCGCGCCGCGCGGCGTCAAGCGCCTGGCCGAGACGCTCGAGACGCTCAACCCGACGCTGCAGTACCTGGCGCCGACGCAGCTGCAGTGCAACTACGTGACGCTGTGGTTCCGCAACGTCTCCTCGCTGCTGAGCGAGGGCGACGTCCACGGCACCTGGCAGCGCTTCATCATCATCGCCACGCCGCAGGGGCCCAACAACGAGGGCGGCCCGTCGTCGGCGCCCGCCAACGGCCCGACGAGCGACAACTACCTGCACTCGAACGCGTACCCGAACACCGGCTCGCCCGGCCAGACCAAGGAGTGCGAGGCGGGGAACGAGCCGTTCCCGGCGGGCCGCAAGGTGATCGGCAACGTCCCCGGCAAGCAGCCGGACAGGACGGAGGGCGTGAAGTAATGGCCGTCGGCAGCCGGAGCCGCCGCAAGGGCCGCACCCCGCTCACCATCGGGCTGATCTCGCTCGCGATCGTGCTCGTCGCCGTCTGGCTCGGCTTCACCAAGGACATCCCGTTCACGCACGGCTTCCGCGTCAACGCCGTGTTCCAGTCCGCCAACTCGCTGCGCGTCAACTCGCCGGTCCGGATCGCCGGCGTCGCCGTCGGCAAGGTCAAGTCGGTGAAGCCCAAGGAGGGCACCGACGAGGCGGTCGTGGTGATGGAGATCAACAAGAACGGGCTGCCGATCCACCAGGACGCGACCGCCAAGATCCGCCCGCGCATCTTCCTCGAGGGCAACTTCTTCGTCGACCTCCAGCCGGGCACGTCGGCGTCGCCGAAGCTCGGCAGCGGCGACACGATCAAGGTCACCCGCACGGCGACGCCGGTGCAGCTCGACCAGGTGCTGACCTCGCTGCAGAGCGACACGCGCCAGGACCTGCGCGACCTGCTCGACGGCCTCGCCAAGGGCCTGGTCTCGAAGCCGTCCAAGGCCGACGACAAGGACGCCGACCCGTCCGCCCGCGGCCAGACCGCCGCGCAGTCGTGGAACGACGCGTACCGCGACGGGCCGGCCGCCCTGCGCGGCGGCGCGCAGGTCAACGAGGCGCTGCTCGGGACCGAGCCGCAGCGCGACGTCGCGCGGCTGCTCGAGGGCACCGCGAAGACGACCGGCGCGCTGATCGTGCACGAGGCCCAGCTGAAGGACCTGATCACCAACTTCAACACCACGATGGGCGCGTTCGCGAGCGAGCAGGGCAACCTCAAGACGTCGATCCACCTGCTGGCCCCGACGCTCGAGAACGCCAACGCCACGCTCGCCTCGCTCAATCGCGCCTTCCCGCCGACGCGCGCGTTCGCCCGCGAGATCCTGCCCGGCGTGCGCGAGACGCCCGCGACGATCAACGCGTCCTTCCCGTGGGTCGCCCAGGCGCGCAAGCTGATGTCCGAGCCCGAGCTGCGCGGCCTCTCCAAGGACCTCGCGCCGGCCACCGCCGATCTCGCGCGGCTGACCAACGCGTCGCTCACGCTGCTGCCGCAGATCGACCGCACCGCGCTGTGCGCGCGCGACGTGATCCTGCCCACGGGCGACATCA
>JAVEEC010000024.1 GCA_030840645.1 Frankiaceae bacterium | reverse complement strand
CTCCCGCCGCGTCTCCACCGGCAGGTACTTCCACCGTCTCCGCACCACTGACCTCCTCGTCCGCCGAAGCACCCAGCCAACGAGGTGTTGCACCGATCAGTTGAGACCACCCGCTCAAGAGGGGCGCGTGAACTGCACAGAACGAGGCAGCGGCTCGCCGGTAGGGTTGCCGTCATGCCGTCCTGGGATCGCCGAACGCCGCAGCAGCAGGCGAAGGTTCGTGACGCCGCGCTGCGACGGCAGCTCCGCGACGCGGTCGGGCCGTTCTCGCCGTTCTGGCGCGGACGCTTCACCGCGCTGCGCGTCCCCGCCGCCTCGGTCAAGACCGCTGCCGACCTGGCCAAGCTGCCCGCCGTCGGCGAACGCGACGTCTGCCCGTCCGGCGACCCCGCCGACGCCGCGCGGCTGGTCCTGCAGGCGGACGAGGCCGGGTTCGCGCTGCACGCCTACGGCCCCGACCTCCGCAAGGCGCTGGTCCACCGGCTCACCGGCGCGGCGCGGTACCGCCGGGCGGTCGAGGCGGAGACCCGGCCGACGACGTTCCACTTCGCGGGGCGCGGGCTCCGCTTCCCGGTCGCGTCGACGCGCAATGACCTCGACCTCGTCGCGCGGGCCGGGGCGCGGGCGTGGTCGGTCCTCGGGCTGACGCCCGCCGACGTGCTCGTCTCGGCGGTGCCGGTGGCCGCGTCGCTGGACCACGTGTTCCTCTCCTACGCCGCCCTCGGCGCGGGCGCGCCCGCGCTGTTCCCCGGTGCCGACCCCGCGGCCGTCGGCGACGCGTTGCGGATGGTCCCGGCGACGGTCCTCGCCGTACGTCCCGAGGACGCGGTCGACGTGCTGTCGGCGCTCGACCTCGGCGGCGTCCGTACGGTGCTGCTCGTCGGCGCGCCTTCCGAGGAGACGAGAACGGCGGTCGCCGAGGCAGCGGGGGACCGGCGGGTACTCGCGCTCTGGGGCCCGGGCGAGGGCCGGGTGATGTGGGCCGAGTGCGCGCCGGGATCCGGCTGGCACACCTACCCCGACCTCGACTACGTCGAGCTGGTCGACCCGGAGACCGGCGCGACACCGAACGGCGCCGGCGGCGAGGTCACGGTGACCCAGCTCGGGTTCAAGGGCAGCGCGCTGCTGCGCTGGCGGACCGGTGACGTCGTCGCCGAGGGGCTGGCGACGGACGCGTGCCCGAAGTGCGGGCGGACCGTTCCGCGGGTGCCCGCGGAGGTCAGCACGTCGCACCTGCACGTCCGGGTGAACCTCCGGCACACCGACGACGAGCAGCACGTGGACCTGCGCGCCGTCGCGGGCGCGCTGGCGGGCCGCAACGACCTCGCCGGCTGGCTGGTCGAGGTCGTGCCGTCGCCGCGCGAGCACGAGTCCGACCTGGTGATCCTGGTCGTGCCGACCGGCGACGAGACCGAGGCCGCGGTCGGCGCGTACCGCGACGTCCGCGCGGTCGCGGGCGTGACGCCGTCGCAGGTCGTCGTCGTGACGCCCGAGGAGCTGGCCGCGCGGCGGCCCCCGGCGGATACCGGTGCGCCCCGGGTGGTCGTGCGCCGGTAGTCTTGGCGGCCTGATGGTGTATCTGGACCACGCGGCGACCACGCCCATGCTGCCCGACGTGCTGGCGGCGATGACGCCGTTCTTCATGGCCGAGCCTGGCAACCCGTCGTCGCTGCACGCCTCCGGGCGGCGCGCGCGCCGCGCGGTCGAGGAGTCGCGCGAGGCGATCGCGCTGGCGCTGGGCGCGCGGCCGAGCGAGGTGGTGTTCACCGGCGGCGGTACGGAGGCCGACAACCTCGCCGTCAAGGGCATCTACTGGGCCCGCCGCGGCGCCGACCCGGCGCGCACCAGGATCGTCGCGAGCGCGGTCGAGCACCACGCCGTCCTCGACGCGATCGACTGGCTGGTCGAGCACGAGGGCGCGACCGTGACCTGGCTGCCGGTGGACGCGTACGGCCGCGTGTCGCCGGACGACCTGGCGTCCGCGCTCGGCGACGACGTCGCCGTCGCCACTGTCATGTGGGCGAACAACGAGGTCGGCACCGTCCAGCCGGTCGCCGCGCTCGCGGCCGTCGCGGCCGGGGCGGGGGTGCCGTTCCACAGTGACGCCGTCCAGGCGGTCGGTCAGCTACCCGTCGACTTCGCGGCGTCGGGCGTCGACGCGCTGACGGTCTCGGGACACAAGATCGGCGGGCCGAAGGGCGTGGGCGCGCTGGTCCTGCGGACCGGCGTTCCCTGCGTTCCGCTGCTGCACGGCGGCGGGCAGGAGCGGGTGCGTTCCGGCACGCTGGACACCCCCGGCATTGTCGGCCTCGGGGCCGCGGTACGGCTCGCCGTCGAGCAGCGCGCGCAGCGGGCGTCGCACCTCGCGGGCCTGCGGGACTCGTTGGTGAAGGCCGTTCTCGAAGCCGTTCCCGACGCCACCCTCAACGGCGACCCGCGCGACCGCCTCCCCGGCAACGCGCACCTGTCGTTCCCCGGTTGCGAGGGCGACTCGCTGCTGCTGCTGCTCGACGCGCGCGGCATCGAGTGCTCGACCGGGTCGGCGTGTACGGCGGGCGTCGCGCGGCCGTCGCACGTGCTGCTCGCGATGGGCGTCCCCGAGGACCTCGCGCGGGGGTCGTTGCGGTTCAGCCTCGGGCACACCACGACCGAGTCCGACGTCGCGGCGGTCGCCGACGCGATCGTCCCCGTCGTCGAACGCGCCCGCCGAGCCTCGCTGCGATGAAGGTCCTCGCCGCGATGTCGGGCGGCGTCGACTCCGCGGTCGCGGCCGCCCGCGCGGTCGACGCCGGGCACGACGTCACCGGCGTGCACCTCGCGCTCTCTGCGGCCCCTTCGTCGGTGCGAACGGGGGCGCGCGGCTGCTGCACGCTGGAGGACGCGCGCGACGCGCGCCGCGCGGCCGACGTGATCGGCATCCCGTTCTACGTGTGGGACCTCGCGGCGCGGTTCCGCGCGGACGTGATCGACGACTTCGTCGCGGAGTACGCGGCCGGCCGGACCCCCAACCCCTGCCTGCGCTGCAACGAGCGGATCAAGTTCGCGGCGGTGCTCGACAAGGCGCTCGCGCTCGGCTTCGACGCGATCTGCACCGGGCACTACGCGCGGCTGGCGGACGGCGTGCTGTACCGCGCCGCCGACGCGGCGAAGGACCAGTCGTACGTGCTCGGTGTCCTCTCCGCCGAGCAGCTCGGCGCGTCGCTGTTCCCGCTCGGCTCGTCGCTCAAGTCCGAGGTCCGAGCCGAGGCCGCCGAACGCGGGCTGCTCGTCGCCGACAAGAGCGACTCGTACGACGTCTGCTTCATCGCCGACGGCGACACCGCGGGGTGGCTGCGGTCGCGAGTGGGCGTCGTACCCGGGCCGGTGGTCGACGCGGACGGGACCGTCGTCGGGGCGCACGAGGGCGCGCACCAGTTCACCGTCGGGCAGCGCCGCGGCCTCGGCGTCTCCTCGCCGGACGGGCGGGCGCGGTACGTGCTCTCGCTCTCGCCCGCGACCGCGACCGTCACGGTCGGCCCGGCGGAGGCGCTGGACGTGACGGTGCTGCGCGGCGTGCGCGCGCGGTGGGCGGGGCCCGCGTTCTCGGGTCGGTGTCTCGCGCAGGTGCGGGCGCACGGGGACGCGGTCGCGGCGCAGGTTTCGGTGGCCGGGGACGACGTGGTCGTGACGTTCGACGATCCGGTGCGGGGCGTCGCGCCCGGGCAGGCCGTCGTCCTGTACGACGGCGACCGCGTCCTCGGGTCCGCGACGATCGACGCCACGTCGGCCCGGTAGGGTCGAGGTATGGACGACGTGCGGCTCACCGACCTCGAGGTCATCCAGCGCTACAGCATCGCGGTGCGCGGCGAGACCGCCGACCGCGCCGAGCTGGTCACGGCGCTGCGCGCGGACCTCGCCTGGCTGGAGAGCGGCCGCCGGGCGCGGACCGCGCCCGCTGCCAAGGCGGCACCCGCCAAGCCCGCCAAGCCCGCCAAGCCGGCCGCCAAGAAGCCCGCCGCCAAGAAGCCGGCCGCCACGAAGCCCGCTGCCAAGCCCGCGCGCGCCGCGAAGAAGCCCGCGCGGCGGCGCTGACGCCGTACCGGATGGACTGGCCTGTTGGCGCGGCGACCGGTGTCGGCTCGCTGCCCGGTACAGACCCGGTCGAGGCGTGCGCGCTGGTCGCGGGCGAGCTGCCGGACCTCCCGCACCTGCCCGAGCTGCCCGCGCGCGGTCCCGGCGCGGACCTGGTCGGCAGGGGCGCGGCACTGCTCGCCGACCTGTCCGTCGACCTCCAGCCGAGCGGCTGGCGGTTCGTGCCGCGGCCGAGCGCCGACGGCCGCCGGGCCGATGACTTTCTCGCGCGTGACCTCGACGCGGCGGAGCAGGCGTTCGACGGGTACGCCGGGACGTTCAAGGTGCAGTGCGCCGGGCCGTGGACGCTCGCGGCCGGGGTCGAGCTGCACCGCGGCGACCGCGCGCTGGCCGACGCGGGGGCCGTACGCGACATCGCCGCCGCCCTCGCCGAGGGGTTGGCGCGCCACGTCGCCGACGTCCGGCACCGCGTTCCTGGCGCCACCGTCGTCGTCCAGCTCGACGAGCCGTCGCTGCCCGCCGTACGGCAGGGCCGGGTCAGGACCGCGAGCGGGTTCGGGGCGCTGCGCGCGGTGGACGACAACGACCTCGTCGCCGGGCTGCGCACCGTGATCGACGGTACGGGGGCGCTGGCGGGCGTGCACTGCTGCGGGGCCGACGTCCCGCTGGACCTGCTGGGGCGCAGCGGGTCCGCGTTCGTCAGCGTCGACACGTCGCTGCTGACGACGAAGGCGTACGACGCCCTCGGCGAGCTGATCGAGAACGGCGTGACGCTGCTGCTCGGCGCCGTTCCCACCACCGACGACCGCCGGAGCGCGCGCGACACCGCGAGCGACGTACGAACGCTCTGGCGGGCGATCGGCCACCCCGCCGAGAGGCTGCCGGAGCGGGTCGTCGTGACCCCGGCGTGCGGCCTCGCGGGCGCGTCGCCGGAGTACGCCCGCGCCGCGCTCGCCCGGGCGCGGGACGCTGCGCGCCGCCTCTCCGAGGCCCCGGAGGAGCCGTGACGACCACCCCCGACGGCGTCCCCGTGGAGGCGGCGGAGCGGCACGCCGCGCTCGCGCAGGAGGTGTCCGACCACCGCGCGAGCTACTACCTGCGCGCCGCGCCGACGGTGTCGGACGCGGAGTTCGACGCGCTGCTCCGCGAGCTGGAGGCGTTGGAGGACGCGTACCCGAGCCTGCGCACGCCCGACTCGCCGACGCAGCAGGTCGGCGCGCCGATCACGACGGACTTCGCGCCGGTCGAGCACCTGGAGCGCCTGCTCAGCCTCGACAATGCGTTCACCGAGGAGGAGCTGCGCGCCTGGGCTGCGCGGGTCGAGCGCGAGGGCAGCCCCACCTACCTCTGCGAGCTGAAGGTCGACGGCCTCGCGGTGGACCTCGTCTACGAAGACGGCGTCCTGGTCCGCGCCGCGACGCGCGGCGACGGCCGGGTCGGCGAGGACATCACGCCGAACGTCCGCACCCTCGCCAACGTCCCGCACCGCCTGACGGGCGACGCGCCCGCGCTGCTCGAGGTCCGCGGCGAGGTGTACTTCCCTGTGGAGAGGTTCGAGGCGCTCAACGCATCGCTTGTAGCGCAGGGGAAGGCGCCGTTCGCGAACCCGCGCAACACCGCCGCGGGGTCGTTGCGGCAGAAGGACCCTTCGGTCACCCGGGACCGCGGCCTGCTGCTCGTCGTCCACGGCATCGGCGCGGCCCGCGGCTTCGACGCGCCGTCGCAGCACGAGGCGTACGAGCGGCTGGCCGCGCTCGGCCTGCCGGTGTCCGCGCACGCGCGGCTGGCGGCCGGCCTCGACGGCGTGCTCGCGTACGTCGAGGAGTGGCGCGAGCACCGGCATGACACCGAGCGGCTCGCGTACGAGATCGACGGCGTCGTCGTCAAGGTCGACGCGATCGCGCTGCAACGCCGCCTCGGCTCGACGTCGCGGTCGCCGCGCTGGGCGGTGGCGTTCAAGTACCCGCCTGAAGAGGTCAACACCAAGCTCCTCGACATCGCGGTGAACATCGGGCGGACCGGGCGGGCGACGCCGTTCGCGCTGCTGGAGCCCGTCTCCGTGAGCGGCTCGACGGTGTCGCAGGCGACGCTGCACAACCAGGAGGAGGTCCGCCGCAAGGGCGTGCGGATCGGCGACACCGTCGTGCTGCGCAAGGCGGGCGACGTCATCCCCGAGGTCCTCGGCCCGGTCGTCGCGCTGCGCGACGGCAGCGAGCGCGAGTGGACGATGCCGGAGGTCTGCCCGGCCTGCGGAACGCCGCTCGCGCCGGCCAAGGAAGGCGACGTCGACCTGCGCTGCCCGAACGCCCGCTCGTGCCCCGCGCAGCTGCGCGAGCGGCTGTTCCATCTCGCAGGGCGCGGCGCGCTGGACATCGAGGTGCTCGGCTACGAGGCCGCCGTCGCGCTGCTCGACAGCGCGCTGGTGAGCGACGAGGGCGACCTGTTCCGGCTCACCGCCGGCGACCTCGCGCGGACGGCGTTCTTCACCAAGAAGGACGGCACGCTGAAGGCGAACGCCACCAAGCTGCTCGACAACCTCGCCGAGGCGAGGACGCGGCCGTTGTGGCGGGTCATCGTCGCGCTGTCGATCCGCCACGTCGGACCGACTGCCGCGCAGGCACTCGCGCGCGAGATCGGCGACCTCGACGCGATCCTCGACGCGGACGCGGACACGCTCGCCGCGGTGGAGGGCGTCGGCCCGACGATCGCGGCCGCCGTTGCCGAGTGGTGGACCGTCGACTGGCACCGCGAGGTCGTGCGGAAGTGGCGCGAGGCGGGCGTGCGGTTCACCGAGGACCGCGTCGACACGGGGCCGCGGCCGCTGGAGGGGATCACCGTCGTCCTCACCGGCGGGCTCGACGGGTTCAGCCGCGACTCGGCGACGGCGGCGGTGCAGAGCCGCGGCGGCAAGGTGAGCGGCGCGGTGTCGAAGAAGACGTCGTTCGTCGTCGCGGGCACCGATCCCGGGAGCAAGTACGACAAGGCGGTGCAGCTCGGCGTGCCCGTGCTGGACGAGGCGGGGTTCAGGACGCTGCTCGACGCGGGGCCGGACGCGGCGCGCGAGAGCGCCGTCCCCGCTGCGGAATGACACGGTAGGTCGGGCTCAGGCCCTACGGCCGGGACCTTCGGCTCAAGGTTTCCGCCGATCCGTCGATGAAGGGCAGGAGCCAGCCGTACGGTGCCGCCGTGCGGACCACGACACCTGCCCCGGTCGTTGCGGCCGGTCAATCGGGGAGTCGCCGACGATGGTGGACGCCTGGGACCGGGGGCGCGGACCGTTCTCCGCGCTCACGCTCTACGTCGCGACGGTCACCTTCGGCGGGCTTCTCTTCACCCTCGACCGCGTCCGCCACCTCGAGCCGGCCGACCTGCGGATGATGGGCCCGGCGTTCGTCATGGCCGCCGCGCTGCTCGTCGCGGGCGAGCTGCGGCCGCTGTTCACGCCCGGCAGCAGGGACAGCAACGGCGTCGCGACGTCGACGACGTTCGTGTTCGCGCTGCTGCTGCACTGGGGTCTGGGCGTCGCGATCCTGATGCAGGCCGTCGCGACCGTCGTCGCCGACCGGAGCAACGGCACGGCCTGGTGGCGCACCGGGTTCGACGTCGCGCGCAACGCCCTGGCGTACGGCGCCGCGAGCCTCGTCCTCGTCGCGATGGGCCACACCGGCGCGCCGAACGCGCCCATGACCATCACCGGCGCCGACCTTCCCGCCATCGCGCTCGCGGGGCTGGCGTACGTCGTCTGCGACAACGTCCTCGCCAGCCGCGCGACCGCGCTCCAGTGCGGCGAACGGCTGTGGCACGTGATCCGCGCGGACGCGGCGCACCAGGCGCTGACGACGGGCGCGCTGCTCGCGTTGTCGCCGCTCGTCGTCGTGGTGCTGGAACGCAGCATCGCGCTGCTGCCGTTGCTGCTGCTGCCGCTGTTCGCCGTCTACCGCAACGCCTCCGCGTCGCTGCAACGCGAGCACGAGGCGTTGCACGACACCCTCACCGGCCTGCCGAACCGCCGTCTCCTGCTCCGCCAGGCCGGCGACGCGATCGAGGAGGCCGACCGGTGCGGCTACCAGGTCGGCCTGTTCCTGCTCGACCTCGACAGGTTCAAGGACGTCAACAACACCCTCGGTCACAACGTTGGCGACGAGCTGCTGCGCCACGTGGGCGAGCGGCTCGGCTCGGTGCTGCGCCCGGAGGACACCGTCGCGCGGCTCGGCGGCGACGAGTTCGGCGTACTGCTCCCCGTCATCCGCGACCAGGCGGCCGCCGAGGAGGTCGCCGAACGGATCCGGACGGCGTTGACGCAGCCGTTCGCCCTGCAGGAGGTGGCGCTCGACCTCGAAGCCAGCATCGGCATCGCGCTGTACCCGGCGCATGCCAACGACGTCGACCTGCTGATGCAGCGCGCGGACGTCGCGATGTACCACGCGAAGGAGGCGCGCAGCGGCATCGAGGCGTACGACTCCGCGTGCGACCCGCACAGCACGCAGCGGCTGTCGCTGTTCGGCCAGCTGCGCCGCGCGATCGAGGACGACGAGCTGGTGCTGCACTACCAGCCGAAGGTCGACCTCGGCACCGGCCGGGTCTCCGGCGTCGAGGCGCTGGTCCGCTGGCAGCACCCCGAGCGCGGCCTGCTGCCGCCGGACACGTTCGTCCCGCTCGCGGAGCAGACCGGCCTGATGAAGTCGTTGACCTCGAACGTCCTGGAACAGGCGCTGCGCCAGACCGCCGCCTGGTCCGAGTCGGGCCTGTCGATCCGGATGGCCGTCAACGTCTCCGCGCGCGACCTGCACGACGACACGTTCTGCGACCGGGTCAGCGACGCGCTGAGCCGCACCGGCGTCGCGGCCTCGATGCTGGAGCTCGAGCTGACCGAACGCGTCGTCATGGCCGACCCGCAGCGCGCGATGGAGAACCTCACGGCGCTCGCGCGGCTGGGCGTGCGGCTGTCGCTGGACGACTTCGGTACTGGGTACTCGTCGCTCGCGTACCTGCGGCGGCTCCCCGTTACCGAGATCAAGATCGACAAGTCGTTCGTCCTCCGGATGGACGTCGACGACGAGGACGCGACGATCGTGCGCTCGACCATCGACCTCGCGCACGGCCTCGGCCTGCGCGTCATCGCCGAGGGGGTCGAGACCGCCGAGACCTGGCAGCGCCTCTCCGACCTCGGCTGCGACGCGGCGCAGGGGTACTTCCTGTCCCGCCCCAAGCCCGCCGAGGTCGTGACCGACTGGCTCACCGCGCGGGACAACGTCGCCGCCATGCGCGTGGTGGGGTCCCGCCGTCCGGCCGGGCGGCGTTCGGCGGCGCGCGGGTAACGGGCGGGGCATGCTGTCGCGCATGGCAGAGACTCCGCTCCAGCACACCTGCGCCGCGTGCCGCGTCCTCGACCAGGCCGACGGCGTCGAGGACGGCAACCTGTTCGCGTCGATCGCGCAGCGCCATCCGCCCGAGAACGTGATCGTCCGCAACCTCCGCAAGGCCCAGGACGTCCTGGCCGACGACATCACCCGGTTCGCCGGGTCGATGACGTTCGTCTACCTCCACCTCGCGTGGTTCACCGGCTGGATGGTGCTCAACGTCGGGCTGTTCGGTACGGCGCTGCGGTTCGACCGGTTCCCGTTCGGGCTGCTGACGATGGTCGTCAGTCTCGAAGCGATCTTCCTGGCGACGTTCGTGATGATCAGCCAGAACCGGCAGGCCGCCCGCGCGGACATCCGGTCCGAGCTGGACTTCGAGACGAACCTGCGCGCGGAGATCTGGGCGGTGCACATCGGGCAGCAGCTCGGCATCGACCCGGCGCACGTCGAGCACGTCGTGACGGCCGCGATCGCGACGTCGCGCACGGAGCTCGGCTCCTCCATGCGGTAGGTCAGCCGGCGTTGCGGACGCGGGCCGCGTGCATGAAGACGACGGTCCCCGCGATCGAGGCGAGGTGCGCCAGCCGGGCGACCTCGCCGGCGCGGTACGCCGGCCCGCCGGTCCGGCCGACGAGCAGCGCCAGCGCGGGCCGGCCGGCGGGTGCGGCCATCAGCTCCGTGCCCAGCGCCCGCCACGCCGCGGGTACCCACTCGGCGTCCTCGGCCAGCCGCCGCGCGGAGGGCAACGGCAGCCACGGCAGGCCCATGACGACCGTGTCCGGCGCGGCGTCGCTGCGTTCCCTGATGGTCGCCGGGTGGCCCGGACTCGCCTCCACGAGCAGCGCCCAGGCGGAGCGGAACGCCTGCGGCGCAAGGTGCGTGAGCGTCCCGTACGCGTTCTGGGGCTCGGCCGCGAGGGCGTCGACCAGGTCGAGGTCGCGGATCACGTCGCGGTCGCCGAGGTACGGGCGGAACCCTTCGAGCGTCACGCCGTCGACGCCGGTCACCGCCCCGACCAGGCCGTCCGCGAGCGCGGGCGGCGGCAGGTCGACGAGCAGGTCGTCGACGGCGCCGTGGGGGCCGCGTTCGACGACGTCGAGGTTGAGGATGTCGCCGCCGGCGCGACCGATCGCGGAGGCGAGCGCGCCGAGCGATCCTGGGCGGTCGGGCACGACGACGCGGAGGGCGTAGATCACGTCGCTCAGCGTCCGCCGTCGGTGTTGCCGGGTTGTTTCGGCGAGGTGACCGGCGCGAAAAACTGTCGGTGCCTGTCGGTAGGGTTGCGGCATGGCAATCACCAGGGCGGAGGTCGCGCATCTCGCGCGGCTGTCGCGGCTCGCGTTGAGCGACGAGGAGCTGGACCGGATGGCGTCGCAGCTCGACGTCATCCTCGGCGC
>JAVEEC010000078.1 GCA_030840645.1 Frankiaceae bacterium | reverse complement strand
CGCAGGACGCGGCGCAGACGATCGACCGCATCATCGACGTGTTCCCCGCGCACCAGCAGCAGCAGGTCCGCGTGCAGCTCGCCGGTGCGCTGCAGGGCATCGTCGCGCAGCAGCTCTGCCGCACCGCTGACGGCAAGGGCCGGGTGGTCACCGCCGAGGTGCTCGTCGCGACCCCCGCCATCCGCAACCTGATCCGCGAGGGCAAGACCCACCAGATCTACTCGGCGATGCAGGCCGGCGCGAAGTTCGGCATGCAGACCATGGACCAGCACCTCGCGGAGCTGGTCAAGCGCGGCCGCATCACGTACGAGACCGGCGTGGAGAAGTGCCACCACGTCGAGGACTTCAACCGGCTCTGCGGCCGGGCCTGAGAGGAACCGTCATGGCAACCACGTACGCCTACAAGGTCCGCGACCGCGCGGGCAAGGTCGTCAGCGGGACCCTGGAGGCCGACAGCGCCACGGCCGTCGCGACCAAGCTCAAGGGCATGGGGTACGCCCCCGTCTCGATCGACGAGGCGAACAAGGGCGGCCTCAGCACCGACCTGAAGATCCCCGGCATGGGCGCGAAGAAGGTCAAGCTCAAGGACCTCGCGA
Organism: Frankiaceae bacterium; assembly: GCA_030840645.1. Classification (GTDB taxonomy): domain Bacteria; phylum Actinomycetota; class Actinomycetes; order BP-191; family BP-191; genus BP-191. Next base: position 47,690 of record JAVEEC010000078.1, on the reverse strand, counting down.
TCATGGCGCGGCAGTTCGCGACGATGATCAACTCCGGGCTCTCGCTGCTCCGCGCGCTGAACATCCTGGCCGAGCAGACCGACAACTCCGAGCTGGCCCGGGTCCTCGGCGAGGTCCGCAACGACGTCGAGACCGGCAACGCGCTGTCGTCGGCGTTCGCCAAGCACCCGAAGGTGTTCCCGCCGCTGATGGTCAACATGACCAAGGCCGGCGAGGTCGGCGGCTTCCTCGACTCCGTCATGGTCCAGATCGCGGAGAACTACGAGTCCGAGGTCAAGCTGCGCGGCAAGGTGAAGGCGGCCATGACCTACCCGGTCGTGGTGTTCATCCTCGCGATCCTGATGTGCTTCGTCATGCTGATCTTCATCGTCCCGGTGTTCGCGAAGATGTTCAAAGACCTCGGCAGCACGCTGCCCGCACCGACCCGCCTGCTGGTGTTCGTCAGCAACCAGCTCCGGCTGTTCCTGCCGGTGCTCGTCATCGGGATGATCGCGGGTGCCGTGGCGTGGAAGCGCACCAAGCACACCGACCGCGTCCGCAACGTCGTGGACCCGTTCAAGCTCAAGGTCCCGGTGTTCGGCAAGCTGTTCCAGAAGATCGCCCTGAGCCGCTTCGCCCGCAACCTCGGCACCATGATGAAGTCCGGCGTGCCGATCCTGCAGAGCCTCGACATCGTCGCCGACACCACAGGCAACGTCGTCCTGGCCCGCGCGATCCGCGATGTCCAGGAGAGCGTCAGGACCGGCGAGGCGCTGGCGAAGCCGCTGGAGGCGCACCCGGTGTTCCCGCCGATGGTCGTGCAGATGATGGCTGTCGGTGAGGACACCGGCGCCCTCGACACGATGCTGATGAAGATCGCGGAGTTCTACGACCAGGAGGTCGAGGCGACGACCGAGTCGCTGACCGCCCTGATCGAGCCGTTGATGATCGCGTTCCTCGGCGGCATGGTCGGGTCGATGATCGTGGCGCTGTACATGCCGATCTTCAAGGTGTTCGACCTGATCAAGTAACGGTCTGCCTGCCCGAGGGGTCGCCGCGGCGGCCCCTCGCGGCATGTCAAACCTCGTTCGCCGAAAAAGTCGGTGCGGGCCACTCAAGCGACCCGGGGCGCCTACCGAAGCAGTAAGTGTCATCGAGCCGCATGGCCAAGCAAGGGCACACCCGCCGCGAGGCGGGGTCGCAAAGCCAAGGAACCGGAGACCCCGGTCCGCCTGGCTGCCTCGGCCGGCACCTCCTCGGAGGAGCCGCGCGAGGGAATCTGCACCACCGCGTGGCTCACCATCAGTCAGAGGAAGGACCAGAGCAGATGCTCGCTCGTCTCCGCAAGACCCAGGATGAGGACGGCTTCACCCTCATCGAGCTCCTCGTCGTCATCATCATCATCGGCATCCTCGCCGCCATCGCCATCCCGTCGTTCCTCAGCCAGCGCAAGAAGGGCTGGGAGGCGGCCGCGAAGTCCGAGCTCCGCAACGCCGCTGTGGCGCAGGAGTCGTACTTCACGGAGGCGGCGACCTACACGACCACCCTCGGCTCGGCGACCACGACGCCGCCGACCGGCCTGGTGGGCGAGGGGTTCAACCCGAGCACCACGAACATCACGCTGAACCTGAAGTCCGCGAGCTCCGTCGCGTACTGCATGGACGCCACGCACAAGAGCGGTGGCCGCACCTTCATGCTGACGAACACCGGCGGCGCGCCCACCGTCGGGGCCTGCCCGTAACACCCCTGTAAGCAGCGCGCGGGGCGGTTCCTTCGGGAGCCGCCCCGTTCGCGTTGTCCGGGTACGGCCGTACGCACCCACCGAGCCGATCCCGGTAGCCACCCCGGGGCGGGCGCGTGTCGGGTGGGGCCGGTGCGTCGCCTGCCGCACTAGGCTGGGCTCCTCATGACCGTGGTCCTCGCCGGCCTGTTCGGGCTGCTCATCGGGTCGTTCCTGAACGTCGTCGTGTGGCGCGTGCCGCGCGGCGAGAGCATCGTGTCGCCGCCGTCGCACTGCCCCGGCTGCGACGCCCCCATCGCCCCCCGCGACAACGTCCCGGTCGTGTCCTGGCTGCTGCTGCGCGGCCGGTGCCGGCACTGCGGGGAGCCGATCAGCGTGCGGTACCCGCTGGTCGAGCTGCTCACGGGTGGGGTGTTCGCGGCCCTGGCTGCCCGCGTAGGCCTCGACTGGGCGTTGCCCGCGTACCTGTACCTCGGCGCGGTCCTGGTGGCGCTGGCGCTCATCGACCTCGAGCACAAGCGGCTGCCCAACGTCCTCACGCTGCCGAGCTACGCCGCCGGCATCGTGCTGCTGGGCGCCGCGGCGCTGCTGGACGGCGAGCCCGAGGTGATGCTGCGGGCGTTGGTCGGCATGGCGGTCCTGTGGGGCGTCTACGCCCTGCTCCGCCTCGCCCACCCGAAGGGGATGGGCTACGGCGACGTGAAGCTCGCCGGCGTGCTCGGCCTGTACCTCGCGTACCTCGGCTGGCGGACCTGGTTCGCGGGCTGGCTGCTCGGCTTCCTGCTCGGCGGCGTGTTCGGCGTCGTGGCGATCCTCGTCGGGCGCGCGGGGCGCAAGACCAAGGTGCCGTTCGGGCCGTTCATGATCGTGGGGGCATTTGTGGCGATCCTGTGGGGCGAGGCTCTCGCGGACTGGTACCTGCGCCTCACGGGGGTCTAGGCCTAGCGGGCCGACCCGGTACGCCCGGGGCGCAGCGATTTTCTCAAGCCACCCCCCAAGCCGACCGATTGCTTGCTTGTACGTCCACCAGCTCACGTGCCGTGAGCAGAGCGGAGCAGTCGTGGGAGTCAAGACAGCAGTGGGGCTCGACATCGGGACCTCCAGCGTGCGCGCCGCCGAGATGAACCTCAGCAAGCGGCCGGCCGTGCTGGAGCGTTTCGGCCAGGTCGCGCTGCCCCCTGGCACGGTTCGTGACGGCGAGGTGATCGACCCCGAGACCGTTGCACGCGCCATCCGCCAGCTCTGGGCGACCGCCAAGTTCTCGACCAAGAAGGTCGTGCTCGGCGTCTCGAACCAGAAGGTCATCGTCCGGCAGGTCGACCTGCCCTGGCTGCCGGCGGACGAGCTCCGCAAGTCCCTGGCGTTCCAGGTCCAGGACTTCATCCCGATCCCGGTCGACCAGGCGATCCTCGACTTCCACCCGCTCGAGGAGTTCACGAACGAGTCCGGCGGCCGGATGCTCCGCGTCCTGCTCGTCGCGGCGTCGCGCGAGATGGTGGCCTCGGCGATGGAGGCGGCGCAGCGCGCCGGCCTCTCGCCGGTCATGGTCGACCTGACGCCGTTCGCGATGCTGCGGGCACTGGCGCCCGTCGACCAGGCCGGCTTCACGGCCGAGGCCGAGGCACTGGTGGACATCGGCGCCAGCGTCACGAACATCGTCGTGCACCAGGGCGGCGTTCCCCGCTTCGTCCGCATCCTGCTCATGGGCGGCAACGACGTCACCGACGCCGTCGCCGACCGGATGGGCGTACCGGCCGAGGAGGCCGAGTCGCTCAAGTGGCAGACCGGCATGGGCGGCGGCTCCGTCGAAGGTGCGTCGCCTGCCGCGCGGGTCATCGACCAGCACGCGGGCGCGTTCCTCGAAGAGGTCCGCGGCTCGCTCGACTACTACCTCGCGCAGCCCCAGGCCGCGCGCCTGTCCCGCGTCGTCGTCAGCGGCGGCGGGGCTCAGCTCGGCGGCCTCGTCGAGCGCCTCGGCGAGCTGCTGCGGGTCCCGGTCGAGCCGGGCCGCCCGCTCTCGAACATCCGGATCGGAAAGCTCGGGCTCTCACAGGAGCAGCTCGGTCACGTGGAGCCGCTCGCCACGGTTCCCGTCGGACTTGCGATGGGGGTGGCGTAAGTGGCGGCCACGACGTTCGGTAGCAGCACGGCCACGGCAGCGATGCCGCGGGTCAACCTGCTGCCGCCCGAGATCGCCGAGAAGGCCGGGCAGCGAAGGGCGAAGGTGGCGATGGCGGCCACCGGCCTCGCCGCCGTCGCGGTCGTCGGCGTGCTGTACGCGCACCAGAGCTCGCAGGTCTCCTCGGCCGAGCAGGCCAAGACCCGGGCGGCGGCGCGCAGCGTCCAGCTGCGCACGCAGCTCAACAGCCTGCAGAGCGTTCAGGACCTGCAGACCCGCGTGGACGCAGCGCAGGTGACCCTCGCCTCCGCGATGTCCTCCGAGGTGCTCTGGTCCAACTACCTGCACGACATGACGTTGACCATCCCGGGCAACGTCTGGCTGACCAACTTCAACGCCACCGTGACCGGCGCGACCGCCGCCCCCGCGGGCGGCACGATCCTCGACCCGGGCATCGGCACCGTCACGATCACCGGCAGCGCGCTCGGCCACGACGACGTCGCGGTCTGGCTCGAGAGCCTGGCGAAGCAGAAGGGGTACGCGAACCCGTACTTCACCAGCTCCGTCGAACGGCTCATCGGCACCCGGACGGTCGTGGACTACGCGTCCACCGTCAACCTCACGCCCGCCGCGCTGTCGGGCCGTTACTCGAAGGGACTGGCCCGATGACCAAGCTCCGGCAGCTCTGGCTGCTCACGGCGCTGGGCACCGTCGCCGTCCTGGCGGGCGGGTACTTCCTCCTGGTCACGCCGAAGGCGAGCCAGGCGAGCGCCCTGCGGACCGACGCGCAGACCCAGGAGCAGGCGAACCTCAAGCTGCAGAGCCAGATCGCCCAGCTCACCAAGCAGATGAAGGACAAGCCGCGGCTCCAGGGTGAGCTCGACAAGTTCGAGACGAAGATCCCGAACAACCCCGCCCTGCCGTCGCTGGTCCGCGCCATCTCGACGGCGGCGGAGAACTCCGGCGTCGAGCTGGTCTCGCTCTCCCCGTCGGCCCCGGTGCTCGCGCCGGCCGCCGTTGCCGCGGCCGGGCCGGTGACCGCCGCCGCGCCCGCCGCCGCCACCACGCTGCCGTTGGCGCACATCCCGGTCTCCGTCGCCGTGAAGGGCACGTACAGCCAGATCTCGCAGTTCCTCGCCGAGATCGAGGGCATGCCGCGCGCCTTCCTCGTCAGCGGCATCGCGGTCGTCCCGGCCCAGACCTCCGCCGGCTCGACGTCGGCCGCCACCGCGGTCGAGAAGGACCAGCTCAGCGCCTCGCTCACCGGGCGGCTGTTCATGACCACCGCCACCGCCGCGCCGGTCCCCGTGCGGCCCGTCGTCGACGAGACGAAGTAGGAGAAGCAGATGACTGAGAGCACGTTCCCGTTCGGGGCGGGCGAGGAGCCGGAGACCGGCTCGCGCTCGAACCGCAAGGCGGCGCTCGTGGTCGGCGCGGGTGCCCTCGCCGTCGCGGTCCTCGGCTACTTCGTCGTTATGCCGATGCTGTCGGGCGGCTCCGCGAGCCCCTCGGTGCCGGTCGTGAAGCACACGGCGAAGGCCAAGACGGCGACGACCGCGAAGGCCCCGGCGAAGCCGAAGGCCGTCACGCAGCCCGCGTCCTACGCCGACGTGTCGGCCCGTCAGGACCCGTTCAAGCCGCTGGTCGTCGCGCCCGTCGCGGCGCCCGCCGCTCCGGCCGCCCCGGCGGCCGGCGGCGCGGTCGTGCCGCCCGCGAGCACCGGCTCGACCGGCTCCACCGGGTCGACCGGCGGCAGCTCGGCGAGCGTCGGCGGGCAGCGCGTCGCGCTGATCCACGTCTACGGCAAGGACGGCAAGCAGTACGCGCAGACGAAGGTCGGCGACAAGGTCTACACGCCCTCGGTCGGCGCGGTGTTCGGCGGCAGCTACAAGCTGCTGGCGACGAGCGGCAAGTCGGCGACGTACCTGTTCGGCGACGAGCAGTTCAGCCTCAGCGAGGGCCAGGAGGTCCTCAAGTAGCACGCGGTCCTGCGCGCTCCCAGAGCCCCGTCCCGGGTAACCGTGGCGGGGCTCTCGGCGTGAAAGGATCGACAGATGCTGCGCTACCTCACGGCCGGGGAGTCCCACGGCCCCGCGCTGGTCGCGGTGCTGGAGGGCGTGCCCGCGGGCGTCGAGGTCACCTCCGACGACATCGCCGACCAGCTCGCGCGGCGCCGCGCGGGGTACGGCAGGGGCGCGCGGATGCAGTTCGAGCGCGACGACGTCGCGCTGCTCGGCGGCGTGGTCCACGGCCGCACGATCGGGTCGCCGGTCGCCGTCCGCATCGGCAACACCGAGTGGCCGAAGTGGTCGGTCGTCATGGCGCCGGACCCCGTCGACGCCGCCTCGCTGGAGGGGCTCGCGCGCGCCGAGCCGCTGACCCGGCCGCGGCCCGGGCACGCCGACCTCGCGGGCATGCAGAAGTACGGCTTCGCCGACGCGCGCCCCGTCCTCGAACGCGCCTCCGCGCGTGAGACCGCGTCGCGCGTCGCGCTCGGCACGGTGGCGCGCGCGTTCCTCCGCCAGGTGCTCGGCGCGTCGGTGGTCTCCCACGTCGTCCGCATCGGGTCGGTCGCGGCGCCCGAGGGCGTGGTGCCGGGCCCGGACGACCTCGACGCGGTCGACGCCGACCCGTGCCGTTGCTACGACACCGCCACCGGTGCCGCGATGGTCGCCGAGATCGACGCGGCGAAGGCCGACGCGGACACGTTGGGCGGCGTCGTAGAGGTGCTCGCGTACGGCCTGCCGCCGGGGCTCGGGTCGTACGTCCACTGGGACCGGCGGATCGACTCGCGGCTCGCCGCCGCGCTGATGGGCATCCAGGCCATCAAGGGCGTCGAGCTCGGCGACGGGTTCGCCGTCGCGGCGCGGCGGGGGAGCGAGGCCCACGACGAGATCGAGGTCTCGGACGGTGCGGTGCACCGCGTCACCGCGCGAGCGGGCGGCGTCGAGGGCGGCATGACGACCGGCGAGCCGCTGCGCGTCCGCGCCGCGATGAAGCCGATCTCCACGCTCTCCCGGCCGCTCGGCACCGTGGACGTCGCGACCGGCGAGCCGGCGAAGGCGATCGCGCAACGCTCCGACGTCTGCGCCGTGCCCGCCGCCGCCGTCATCGCCGAGGCGGTCGTGGCCATCGCCCTCGCGGACGCGACGCTGGAGAAATTCGGCGGCGACTCCGTCGCGGAGACCGCGCGCAACGCCCGCGCGTACCTCGACGCGCTGGCCATCCGATGACGACCTGCGTCCTCGTCGGCCCGCCGGGTGCGGGCAAGACGACGGTCGGCCGGCTCGTGGCGGAGTCGCTCGGGGTGCCGTTCCGCGACACCGACGCGGACGTCGAGGCGGCGGCCGGCAAGGCGATCCCCGACATCTTCTTCGAGGAGGGCGAGGCGGCGTTCCGCGAGTACGAGCGGGACGCGGTCGTTGCCGCGCTGCAGGACCACGACGGCGTCCTCGCTCTCGGCGGCGGCGCGGTCGGCGACGAGCGGACCCGCGCGGAGCTGCTCGCGCACACCGTGGTCTGGCTGACGGTGTCGTTGCACGACGCCGCCAAGCGCGTCGGCTGGGGGCCGGGGCGGCCGATGATCGACCTCAACCCGCGCGCCCGGCTCGCCGAGCTGATGGCCGCCCGGCGGCCGCTGTACGAGGAGGTCGCGACCGCGACCGTCGACACGACGGGCCGTACGCCCGGGGACGTCGCCGCGGACGTCGTCGCGGTGCTGACGTGACCGCGCGCGTGACAGTCGGGACCGACCCGCCCTACGACGTCGTCATCGGCCGTGGGGCCGTGGAGGCGATGGCACCGCTGCTCGAACGCGTCGCCCAGGTCGCTGTCGTCGCGAGCCCGTCGGTCGCGCGGCACGCGGACGACGTGGCCGGCTACGTCCGCTCGCAGGGCGTCGGCGTGATGCGCGTCGAGGTCCCGGACGGCGAGGCGGCGAAGGACCTGCGCGTCGCCAACCACGTCTGGGCCGCGCTCGGGCAGGCGGCGTTCTCCAGGACCGACCTGGTCGTCGGCGTCGGCGGCGGTGCGATCACCGACGTGACGGGGTTCGCGGCGGCGACCTGGCTGCGCGGCGTACCTGTGGCGTACGTCCCCACGACGCTGCTCGGCATGGTCGATGCGGCAATCGGCGGCAAGGCCGCCGTCAACACGGCGGCGGGCAAGAACCTCGTCGGCGCGTTCCACCAGCCGGAGCTGGTGGTCTGCGACCCTGGCGCGCTGGCGACGCTCGACCAGCCCGACTACACCGCGGGCCTGGCCGAGGTCGTGAAGGCCGGCTTCATCGCCGACCCGGCGATCCTCGACGTCATCGAACGCGACGTGGCCGCGGTGCTGCGCCGCGACGAGGACGTCGTGACCGACCTGCTCACCCGCGCTGTTCGCGTCAAGGCCGCGGTCGTCGGCGCGGATCCGCGCGAGTCCGGGCGCCGCCTCGTCCTCAACTACGGCCACACGCTCGCCCACGCGATCGAGCGCGACGCCGGCTACGGCGCCTGGCGGCACGGCGACGCTGTTGCCGTCGGCCTCGTCTACGCCGCCGCGGTCGGGCGGCGCAGGAGGTTCGGCGCGCTGGACGACGCGACGGCGGACCGGCACCGTACGGTCCTGGAGGCGCTGGGGCTGCCGACCCGCTACGACGCCACCGCGTGGCCGCGGCTGCGCGAGGCGATGCGCGTGGACAAGAAGTCGACGGGCGACCGGCTGCGTTTCGTCGTCCTCGACGCGCTCGCCGAGCCGGCCGTGCTGGACAGCCCGAACGAGACCCTGCTGGAGTCGGCGTACGCGGAGGTGAGCGGGTGAAGCCGGTCTACGTCCTGAACGGCCCCAACCTCGGCCGGCTCGGCCGGCGCGAGCCGGAGGTCTACGGCACGGGGACCTACGACAACCTCGTCGCCGCCGTCGAGGCCGCCGGAGCCGACTGCGGGCTCGCGGTCGAGGTGCGGCAGACCGACGACGAGGCGACGCTGATCGGCTGGCTGCACGAGGCCGCCGAGTCCGCGTCCGGCGTGGTGCTCAACCCCGCGGCGTTCACCCACTACTCCTACGCCGTGCGCGACGCCGCCGCGATGCTCGGCGTCCCGCTGGTCGAGGTCCACCTGTCGAACATCGCCGCCCGCGAGGAGTTCCGCCGCCACTCGGTGATCTCCGGCGTTGCGGCGGGGGTCGTCTCCGGCTTCGGCTTCGACTCGTACGCGCTCGCCCTCCGTGCGTTGCAGACACTCCTGGGAGACACCCATGCCTGAGGTCCACGCGTTTCGCCGCGACGAGCTGCGCGCGCTGCTCGCCAAGACCGGCGCCGACGCCGCGCTGGTCACCCGCCTGGTCAACGTGCGGTACCTGACCGGGTTCACCGGCAGCAACGGCGCGCTGCTCGTGACGGCGGATGCCGCCGTCCTCGCGACCGACGGCCGCTACATCACGCAGTCGGAGCTGCAGGCGCCGGACGTCGAGCGCACGATCGTCCCCGCGGTCGCGACCGGCCTCGCGGAGCGGGCGGCCAAGAACGGCGTCGAACGCCTCGCGTTCGAGTCGCACGACGTCACCGTGGACCTCGCCGAGGCGCTGGCGACCGCCGGCCCCTCGCTCACCAAGCTCGGCCGCGCGGTGGAGACGCTGCGCGCCGTGAAGGACGACGAGGAGGTCACCCTGCTCCGCGAGGCGTGCGCGGTGGCGGACCGGGCGTTCGCGCGGCTGCTGCCGTCGCTGCGGGCGGGCCGGACGGAGAAGGAGGTCGGCCGCGAGCTGGAGGCGCTGATGCTGGAGGAGGGCGGCGACGGGCCTTCGTTCGAGACCATCGTCGCCAGCGGGCCGAACAGCGCCGTACCCCATCACCGGCCTACCGACCGGGTGCTGCAGCACGGGGAGTTCGTCAAGCTCGACTTCGGGTCGTTGTACCAGGGGTACCACTCGGACATGACGCGCACCGTCGCGCTCGAGCCGGTGGCGGACTGGCAGCGCGACGTCTACGCGCTCGTCGCGGACGCGCAGGCCGCCGGGCGCGCGGCGCTCGCGGTCGGCGCGGTCTGCGGCGACGTGGACAAGGCCGCGCGCGACGTCATCGTCGCCGCGGGGCACGGCGCCGACTACACGCACTCGCTCGGCCACGGCGTCGGCCTGGAGATCCACGAGGCGCCGACGCTGCGGGCGGGCGCAACGGATACACTCGCCGACCGGACGCCGGTCACCGTGGAGCCGGGCGTGTACCTCGCGGGCCGCGGCGGCGTCCGGATCGAGGACACGCTCGTCGTCCGCGCGGACGCGGAGCCCGAGCTCCTGACCACCACGACCAAAGACCTGATCGTGCTCTAGAGGACGGACCCTGTGGCCACCAGTAACGACCTGAAGAACGGCATGACGCTCGACCTGGGCGACGGCGACCTCTGGAACGTCGTCGAGTTCCAGCACGTCAAGCCGGGCAAGGGCGGCGCGTTCGTCCGCACGACGTTGAAGAACCTCAAGACCGGCAAGGTCGTCGACAAGACGTTCAACGCCGGGGTGAAGGTCGAGGTCGCGGTCGTCGAGAAGCGCGAGATGTCGTACCTCTACAAGGAGGGCGACGAGTACGTGTTCATGGACACCACGACGTACGACCAGCTGCACGTCTCGTCGGCGGCCGTGGGCGACATGGCGGCGTACCTGCTGGAGAACATGAACGCCAACGTCGCCATCCACGAGGGCATCGCGCTCTCGATCGAGCTGCCCGCGTCGGTCGAGCTGGTGATCTCGCACACCGACCCGGGCGTGCAGGGTGACCGGTCGACCGGCGGGACCAAGCCGGCGACGCTGGAGACCGGCTCGGAGGTGCAGGTGCCGCTGTTCGTGTCGACCGGCGAGAAGGTCAGGATCGACACCCGCGACGGGCGGTACCTGGGGCGCGTGCAGGGCTAGTGGGTGCTCGGAGCAAGGCCCGCAAGCGCGCGCTGGACGTGTTGTACGAGTCGGAGCTGCGCGGCGCCGACGCGATCGCGACGCTGGCCGAGCGGCTGGCGCAGGCCGACCCGCCGATCCCGGAGTACGCCGTCACGCTGGTCGAGGGCGTGGTCGAGAACCGCGTGCGGATCGACGAGCTGCTGTCGGCGTACGCCGTCGACGACTGGCCGCTCGAACGCATGCCGGCGGTGGACCGCAACGTGCTGCGGATCGGCACGTACGAGCTGCTCTGGTGCGGCGCGGACGTTCCTGAGGGCGTGGCCATCAGCGAGGCGGTCGAGCTGGCGACGGCGCTGTCGACCGAGGAGTCCCCGAAGTTCGTCAACGGCGTCCTGTCACGCGTCGCGAGAGAGCGCGCGCCGACGGCGTAGCCGGACGGGCCCGGCGACGGGTTACGCGCCGACGGCGTCGACGGCGCGGCGGGCGTCGGGGGTCAGCACGCCCCACGAGATGAGCTGCTCGGTCAGCGCGCCGGGGGAGGCGTCGTAGATGACCGCGAGCGAACGCAGGTCCTCGTGCCGGATGGACAGGACGCGGCCGTTGTAGTCGCCGCGCTGGCTCTGGATGGTGGCGGCGTAGCGCGCGAGCGGCGCGGACTGCTCGGCGGGGACGTGCGAGAGCTGTTCGAGGTCGATGATGATGCGCGGCGCTGCCTCGGTGGGCGAGCCGGGCGCGACGCCCTGGGGGAGCAGCTCGTGGATCGGGACGCCGTAGAACTCGGCGAGCTCGGCGAGGCGCTGGACGGTGACCGCCCGGTCGCCGCGCTCGTACGAGCCCACGACGACGGCCTTCCAGCGGCCGCGCGACTTCTCCTCGACACCGTGCAGCGACAGGCCCTGCTGCGTACGGATCGCCCGCAGCCGGGACCCGAGGGCCTTGGCGTAGTCCGTCATCGTGCCGGCTCCTGTCGCTGGGTCGGCGGGGACGAGGTGCCCCACCAGGCCGAACAACGCGGACGCCGGTCTCACCACTCGCTCCCCTGGGGACCCGCCTCCGACGAGACAGTGGTGACCGTTCGAGGTCCCCTGGATCATTGCTTCGGCCGCGCCACCCCGTTGCCGGAGTGGTTACACACTGTGACGGTACGTGTCCTTCGGGTGTCGGTCAAGCGCTACGCGGTAACTGCGTGTGTCGGGTGATACCGTGCGGATGCCCCACTCCTTTAAGACCCGTCCCGTGAGGCGGGGAAGGAGGAACGCAGTGACTGCTGCGCATCCTGAGCCAGGTCGCCGGCGCCCCGTCTCGGGCGACCCCGCGGCCGCCCGGCCGGTCCTCGAGGCCGCCGACGTCGCCCGGGCGCTGACCCGCATCTCCCACGAGATCATCGAACGCAACCGCGGCGCCGCCGACGTCGTCCTGCTCGGCATCCCGACGCGAGGCGTTCCGCTGGCGCGCCGGGTCGCGGCGAAGATCGCCGAGGTCGAGGGGACGACGGTCCCGGTCGGGTCGCTGGACGTGACGATGTACCGCGACGACCTGCGAACGCGCGGCATCCGCGCGCTGGAGGAGACCGACCTGCCCGAGGGCGGCGTCGACGGCAAGACCGTCGTGCTGGTGGACGACGTGCTGTTCTCCGGGCGGACGATCCGGGCCGCGCTCGACGCGCTCACCGACCTCGGCCGCCCGGCCGCCGTGCAGCTCGCGGTCCTCGTCGACCGCGGCCACCGCGAGCTGCCGATCCGGCCGGACTATGTCGGCAAGAACATCCCGACCTCGTTGCGCGAGGCCGTGCACGTGCTCCTCACCGAGCTGGACGGCCGCGACGGCGTCCTGCTCGGCCCGGCCGAAGGGGAGACCCCGTGATCCGCCACCTCCTCTCCGCGAGCGACCTCACCCACGAGGACGCGACGCTGATCCTCGACACGGCGGACCGCCTCGCCGGGCAGTCCGAGGTCGCGGCGGTCAAGAAGTTCCCGACGCTGCGCGGGCGGACCGTCGTCAACCTGTTCTACGAGGACTCGACGCGGACGCGGACGTCGTTCGAGCTGGCCGCGAAGCGGCTCTCCGCCGACGTGATCACGTTCTCCGCCAAGGGGTCCAGCGTCTCGAAGGGCGAGAGCCTGAAGGACACCGCGTGGACGCTGGAGGCGATGGGCGCCGACGCGGTCGTCATCCGCCACCACGCGTCCGGTGCGCCGCACCGCCTCGCCGGCTGGATCAAGGGCTCCGTCGTCAACGCCGGCGACGGCACCCACGAGCACCCGACGCAGGCCCTGCTGGACGCGTACACGATGCGCCAGCGGATGGGCCGGATCGAGGACCTGCGGGTCACGATCGTGGGCGACATCATCCACTCGCGCGTCGCCCGCTCGAACGTCCTCCTGCTCGCCACCCTCGGCGCGCACGTGACGCTCGTCGCGCCGCCCACGCTGCTGCCGGTCGGCATCGAGACCTGGCCGGTCGAGGTGTCCTACGACCTGGACTCGGTGCTGCCCAAGAGCGACGTCGTGATGATGCTGCGGGTGCAGCGCGAGCGGATGGGCGCCGCCTACTTCCCCTCGACCCGCGAGTACTCGCGCCGCTACGGCCTGGACCGCGACCGGGTCCGGCTGCTCACCGACGACGCGATCGTCATGCACCCGGGCCCGATGAACCGCGGCGTCGAGATCGCCGCCGAGGTCGCCGACTCAAAGCGGTCCACGATCGTGGACCAGGTGACCAACGGCGTCTCCGTCCGGATGGCCCTCCTCTACCTGATGCTCGGGAGTGACCAGTGATGACCTGGCTCATCAAGAACGCGCTGCTGGACGGCGCGGCGACCGACCTGCGGCTCGCGGACGGCGTGGTCGCGGAGGTCGGGAACGGACTGGAAGTGCTGGGCGCCAGCGTTCTCGACGCGGACGGGCTGGTCGCGCTGCCCGGCCTGGTGGACCTGCACACGCACCTGCGCGAGCCGGGCCGCGAGGACGCGGAGACGGTCGAGACAGGTACGGCCGCCGCCGCGCTCGGCGGGTACACCGCCGTCCACGCGATGGCCAACACCGACCCGGTCGCCGACGTCGCCGGTGTTGTCGAGCAGGTCTGGCGGCTCGGCCGCGACGCGGGGCACTGCGACGTCCACCCGGTCGGCGCGGTGACGGTCGGGCTGAACGGCACGGCGCTCGCCGAGCTCGGTGCGATGGCCGACAGCGCGGCGCGGGTGCGGGTGTTCTCCGACGACGGCCGGTGCGTCAGCGACGCGGGGCTGATGCGCCGCGCGCTGGAGTACGTCAAGGCGTTCGACGGCGTCGTCGCGCAGCACGCGCAGGAGCCGGCGCTGACGCAGGGCGCGCAGATGCACGAGGGCGTCGTGTCGGCGCGGCTCGGCCTCGCGGGCTGGCCGGCCGCGGCGGAGGAGTCGGTGATCGCGCGCGACTGCCTCCTCGCGGCGCACACGGACTCGCGGCTGCACGTCTGCCACGTCTCGACGGCGGGCTCGGTCGAGCTGATCCGCTGGGCCAAGTCGAAGGGCTGGCGGGTCACCGCCGAGGTCACGCCGCACCACCTGCTGCTGACCGACGAGATGGCGACGACGTACGACCCGCTGTTCAAGGTCAACCCGCCGCTGCGGACCGCGGCCGACGTCGAGGCGCTGCGCGCCGGGCTCGCCGACGGCACGATCGACGCGGTCGCGACCGACCACGCGCCGCACGCGCTGGAGGACAAGGAGACCGAGTGGGGGTGCGCGGCGTTCGGGATGCTCGGCCTGGAGACCGCGCTCTCCGTCGTGGTCGAGACGATGGTGGAGACGGGCCTGCTCGACTGGGCGGGCGTCGCCGACCGGATGTCGTACCGGCCCGCGCGGATCGGCGGCCTCGCCGAGCAGGGCGTCCCGCTCGCTGCGGGCGCCCCCGCGAACCTCACGCTGGTCGACCCGGCCGCCCGCTGGACCGTCGAGCCGCACGCCCTCGCGTCGCGCAGCAGCAACACGCCGTACGCGGGCCGGACGCTGCCCGCGACGGTGGTCGCGACGTTCCTGCGCGGCCGCCCGACCGTCCTCGACGGGAAGCTGACCTGATGCGGTACGCCCTCTCCCTCGCGCTGTTGGCGGCGTTCCTCTGCTGCGTCGCACTGATGCGGCGCGGCTGGCGGCGCCGGGCCGGGCGCGACGCCGGCCTGCCCGCGCTGCCGCAGCCGCCCGCCACGCTCGGCGCGGACGTCGTACCGCCGCTCGTCGGGCTCTACCTCGGCACGACGCGCTCCGGCGGGTGGCTGGCCCGCGTCGCCGCGAACGGTCTCGGCGACCGCGCGAACGCCCGCCTGCGGCTCGTCCCCGAGGGCGTCGTCGTCGTCCGCGAGGGCAGCGCGGACGGGTTCATCCCGCGCGCGGACCTGGTCGGCGCGACCGTCACCGACGCGCAAGCGGGCAAGTGGGTCGGCGACGGCGGCGTGCTGCTGCTGTCCTGGCGGCTCGGCGGTCTGGACCTGGACAGTGGCTTCCGCGCCGACGACCACTCGATCCACCGACGGTGGGCGGATGCGTTGCGGCCGAAGGCTTTCGGAGCGTCGCTCGGCGGCAAGGCGCGGCGGCCCGCGCTGCTGCTGCTGGAGGACGGGCGGACGTTCCACGGCGAGTCGTACGGCGCGGCCGGGGAGGCGTTCGGCGAGGCGGTGTTCAACACCGGCATGACCGGCTACCAGGAGACGCTGACCGACCCGTCGTACCACCGGCAGGTCGTCGTCATGACCGCGCCGCACATCGGCAACACCGGGGTCAACGCCGCCGACGACGAGTCGGCCCGCATCTGGGTCGCCGGGTACGTCGTCCGCGACCCTGCCCGCGTCGCCTCCTCGTGGCGCGCGGAGAGCGGGCTCGACGCCGAGCTGAAGCGGCAGCACGTCGTCGGCATCGGCGGCGTCGACACCCGCGCGGTGACCAGGCACCTGCGCGACAAGGGCGCGATGCGCTGCGCGGTCAGCAGCACCGGCGACGCGCCGGACGACGTGCTGGCGCGGGTGCTCGCGAGCCCGAGCATGGCCGGCGCGGACCTGGCCCGCGAGGTCACGACCAAGCAGCCGTACGTCGTCCCCGCCGCCGGCGAGCGCCGCTTCCGGGTGGCCGCGCTCGACGTCGGCATGAAGCGGTCGATCCCGGCGTACCTCGCGCGGGCCGGCTGCGAGGTGCACGTCCTCCCGGCCACCGCGACCGCCGCCGAGATCCTCGCGACCTCGCCGGACGGCGTGTTCGTCTCGAACGGTCCGGGCGACCCGGCGGCGACGGAGTACGCCGTCGAGGCGCTGCGCGGCGTCCTCGGCAGGCGGCCGGTGTTCGGCATCTGCCTCGGCCACCAGCTGCTCGGCCGGGCGCTCGGGCTCGGGACGTACAAGCTGGCGTTCGGCCACCGCGGCGTCAACCAGCCGGTGCAGGACCTCGCGACGAAGAAGGTGGCGATCACGAGCCACAACCACGGCTTCGCGGTCGCGACGCCGGAGGGCGAGCCGGCGACGGCGTTCGGCCGGGTCGCGGTGTCCCACGTCGACCTGAACGACGGCGTGGTCGAGGGGCTGCGCTGCCTCGACGTTCCCGCGTTCTCCGTGCAGTACCACCCGGAGGCGGCGCCGGGGCCGCACGACGCGGCCGGGCTGTTCGTGGAGTTCGCGGACCTGATGGCGCGAACGGGGATCCACCGATGAGCGACGGCCGCCGCGTGCTCGGCACGGTCACCCTGGACGACGGGCACCCGCCGCGCACGCCCGAGCAGCAGGTGCTCGCCGACAAGGCGATCGCGCTGCTGCGCGAGGAGGTCGAGCGCATCGCGCTGCTGCGGGCGGAGTTCGCGGCGGAGAAGGCGCGCGGCGCGCCGGCGCAGCCGCCGGCCCGGCACGAGGGCGCGGTGGCCCGGCTCGAAGGCGCGAGCAGGATGGCGTTGCGGCTCGGGCTGATCACGCCCGGCGAGGCACGGAGCGTCTGGGCCGAGGCGGCCAAGGCGGGACTGACCACAGGAGGCGACGCGTGAGCGAGAGCAACGACGGTTCGCGGATCGAGGCCGCCGAGGCCGGGGTCCACACCGAGGTCGAGGAGGTGCACGAGCACGGCGGCGCGCACCCGCACGTCACCGCGACCGACTCCGTGCCGCACGACGACCACGACGACCACGGCGGCGGCCACGGCGGCGGCCACGGCGCCGACCCGAACGCCGGCGTCCTGCGCGGCGACCCGCCCACCCCCGCCTGGGTCGGCGCGGCCACCGT
This sequence comes from Frankiaceae bacterium, assembly GCA_030840645.1. Classification (GTDB taxonomy): domain Bacteria; phylum Actinomycetota; class Actinomycetes; order BP-191; family BP-191; genus BP-191. The sequence goes on along the minus strand of JAVEEC010000078.1, from coordinate 30,747 downwards.
CATCTGCCTCGTGACGGCGCTCGCGTGCGTCTGGCTCGCGATCAAGATCGGCTGAGCCGAGTGCCCAAGCGCGACGACATCAGGCACGTCCTCGTCATCGGGTCCGGCCCGATCGTGATCGGGCAGGCGTGCGAGTTCGACTACTCGGGGACGCAGGCGTGCCGCGTGCTGCGGGCCGAGGGCCTGCGCGTCTCGCTCGTCAACTCCAACCCGGCCACGATCATGACCGACCCGGAGTTCGCCGACGCGACGTACGTCGAGCCGATCACGCCGGAGGTCGTGGCCCAGATCATCGCCCGCGAACGCCCCGACTCGCTGCTCGCGACGCTCGGCGGCCAGACCGCGCTGAACACCGCCGTCGCGCTCGCCGAGGCCGGCGTCCTGGAGGAGTACGGCGTCCGCCTGATCGGCGCGAACATCGAGGCGATCCACCGCGGCGAGGACCGGCAGAAGTTCAAGGACCTGGTCCGCGCGGCTGGCTGCGACGTGCCGGACAGCCGGGTCTGCCACACCGTGCCGGAGGCGCTCGACGCCGCAGGTGCCTTGCAGTACCCGGTCGTCGTCCGGCCGTCGTTCACGATGGGCGGCGGCGGCAGTGGGATCGCGTACGACGCCGACGACCTGCGCCGCATTGCGGGCGACGGGCTGCGGCAGAGCCCGACCACCGAGGTGCTGATCGAGGAGAGCGTCCTCGGCTGGAAGGAGTACGAGCTCGAGTTGATGCGCGACACGGCGGACAACGTGGTCGTCATCTGCTCGATCGAGAACGTCGATCCGATGGGCGTGCACACCGGTGACTCGGTCACCGTGGCGCCCGCGATGACGCTGACCGACCGCGAGTACCAGCACATGCGCGACGTCGCGATCGCGGTGATCCGCGCGGTCGGCGTCGACACCGGCGGCTCGAACATCCAGTTCGCGGTCCACCCGCAGACCGGCCGGATGGTCGTCATCGAGATGAACCCGCGCGTCTCGCGGTCCTCCGCGCTGGCGTCGAAGGCGACCGGCTTCCCGATCGCGAAGATCGCCGCGAAGCTCGCCATCGGCTACACCCTCGACGAGATCACCAACGACATCACCCGCGAGACGCCCGCGTCGTTCGAGCCGTCGCTCGACTACGTCGTCGTCAAGGTGCCGCGGTTCGCGTTCGAGAAGTTCCCCGACGCCGACACGACGCTGACGACGACGATGAAGTCGGTCGGCGAGGCGATGGCGATCGGGCGGTCGTTCTCCGAGGCATTGCAGAAGGCGCTGCGCTCCCTGGAGGCGCCCGCGAGCGCGCCGGTCACCGACGCGGTCGAGGCGCTGCGGGTGCCGCACGCGGGCCGGATCGACACGGTCCGCCAGGCGCTGCGCGAGGGCGCGTCCGTCGAGGCCGTCAGCGCCGCGTCCGGCATCGACCCGTGGTTCGTGGACCAGATCGCCCTGCTGGTCGAGACCGAGGCGCAGATCGCGAACGCCCCCGACCTCGGCTGGCTGCGGGCGTGGAAGCGGCTCGGCTTCTCGGACGCGCAGATCGGCGACCTCCGCGGTACGGCCGAGGCGGACGTGCGCGCGGCCCGCCACGCCGCCGGCATCCGCCCGGTCTACAAGACGGTCGACACCTGCGCGGCGGAGTTCGCGGCGGAGACGCCGTACCACTACTCGTCCTACGACGAGGAGACCGAGGTCCGGCCGTCGGAGCGGCCGAAGGTGCTGATCCTCGGCAGCGGGCCGAACCGCATCGGGCAGGGGATCGAGTTCGACTACGCCTGCGTGCACGCGTCGTTCGCGCTGCACGACGCGGGCTACGAGACCGTGATGGTCAACTGCAACCCGGAGACCGTGTCGACCGACTACGACACCAGCGACCGGCTGTACTTCGAGCCGTTGACCATCGAGGACGTCCTCGAAGTGGTGCACGCCGAGCAGCAGAGCGGCACCGTCGCGGGCGTCATCGTGCAGCTCGGCGGGCAGACGCCGCTGAAGCTCGCGCAGGGGCTGAAGGACGCGGGCGTGCGGATCGTCGGGACCTCGCCCGAGTCGATCCACCTCGCCGAGGACAGGGGGGCGTTCGGGCAGGTGCTCGCCGACGCCGGGCTGCCCGCGCCCGCGTGGGGCGTCGCGGCCGACTACGACGCGGCTCAGGCGATCACGGCGCGGATCGGGTACCCGGTGCTGGTGCGGCCGTCGTTCGTCCTCGGCGGTCGTGGCATGGGCATCGTGTACGACGACGACCAGCTCCGCGCCTGGGCCGCGCGGACCGAGGGCGAGGTACTGGTCGACAGGTTCCTCGAGGACGCGGTCGAGATCGACGTGGACGCGCTCTACGACGGCACCGAGCTGTACCTCGGCGGCGTGATGGAGCACATCGAGGAGGCCGGCATCCACTCGGGCGACTCGGCCTGCGCGCTGCCGCCGATCACGCTGGGCAGCAGGGACATCCGGCGCATCCGCGAGTCGACCGAACGCATCGCGCGCGGCGTCGGCGTCCTCGGCCTGCTCAACGTCCAGTACGCGATGAAGGACGACACGCTCTACGTCCTGGAGGCGAACCCGCGCGCGTCGCGGACGGTGCCATTCACGTCGAAGGCGACGGCGACGCAGCTCGCCAAGGCGGCGGCGCGGGTGATGCTCGGAGCCTCGATCGCGACGTTGCGCGACGAGGGGATGCTGGCGCGCGAGGGCGACGGCGCCGACCTCTCGCCATCGCACATCGCGGTCAAGGAGGCGGTGCTGCCGTTCGGCCGGTTCCCCGGTACCGACACGGTGCTCGGCCCGGAGATGAAGTCCACCGGCGAGGTCATGGGCATCGCGCGGACGTTCGGCGAGGCGTTCGCGAAGTCGCAGTCGGCGGCGTACGGCCCGGTGCCGGTGAAGGGCCGCGTCTTCGTCTCCATCGCCAACCGCGACAAGCGCGCGATGGTGTTCCCGATCAAGCGGCTCGCCGATCTCGGCTTCGAGGTCGTCGCGACCGAGGGGACCGCGGACGTGCTGCGGCGCAACGGGGTCGACGTGACGACCGCGCGGAAGTTCAGCGAGGGCGGCGAGACGATCGTCGACCGCATCCTCGCGGGCGAGATCGACCTGATCTTCAACACCCCGTGGGGCAACGGCACCCGCGTCGACGGCTACGAGATCAGGACCGCCGCCGTCGCGAAGAACGTGCCGTGCATCACGACGATCCAGGGCGCGGCCGCCTGCGTGCAGGGCATCGAGGCGCTGGTCCGCGGCGACATGGACGTGCGTCCGTTGCAGGAGTACCACCAGGTCTTGAAGGCGGGTCTCTGATGCCGCCGGTCCAGGTCACGGGTGAGGTGCTCTCCGTGAAGCGGGCGGGCGCGTACTGGTCGATGACCGTGACCGCGCCCGGCATCGCCGAGCAGGTGCGGCCGGGCCACTTCGTCGCCGTGGCGGTCGGTGGCCAGGAGACGTCGATGCTGCTGCGCCGCGCGTTCTCCGTCTACGCCGCCAGCGAGCGCGGCATGTACGGCGGCACGGTGGAGTTCGTGTTCGCGGTGCACGGCAAGGGGACGGCCTGGCTGGCGCGGCAGCGGCAGGGCGACCCGCTCGACGTCGTCGGCCCGCTGGGGCGGGCGTTCAAGCTGCCCAAGGAGCCGGCGACGGCGACGCTGGTCGGCGGCGGGTACGGCACGGCGCCGTTGATCAGCCTGGCGGAGGCGTTGCGCGCCAAGGGTTGCCGGGTCGACTTCGTCCTCGGGGCGGCGACCAGCGAACGCCTCTTCGGCGCGCTGGAGGCCAAGCGCATCAGCACGTCGGTGGCGTTCACGACCGACGACGGATCGCACGGCGAGCGGGGGCGGGTGAGCGACGTGCTGCCCGGCGTCCTCGACCGGACGCGCAGCGACCTGGTCTACGCGTGCGGCCCGATGGCGATGCTCCGCGCCGTTGCCGAGATCGCCATGGAGCGCGGCATCCCCTCGCAGGTCGCGGTCGAGGAGGCGATGGCCTGCGGCATCGGCGTCTGCATGACCTGCGTGCTGCCCGCGCGCGGCGACGACGGGGAGACGCGGATGGTGCGGTCCTGCGTGGAGGGTCCTGTCTTCATGGGCGAGCAGCTGCGCTGGGACGCGATGGGCACCGTGCCCGCCGACTGTGTCGGGGCGCCGCGATGAGCGACATGGTGACCACGGTCCACGTCCCGGCGAACGACCCCGCGCCGTTGGGCATCGACCTCTCCACCCGCCTCGCGGGCGTCTACTTCCCGAACCCCGTCTTCACGGCATCCGGCTGCGCGGCGGCGGGCCAGGAGCTGGGCCAGTTCTTCGACGTGGCGCGGCTCGGCGCGATGGTGACCAAGTCGATCATGCTGGAGCCGCGGTCCGGGCGGCCGACCCCGCGGATGGCGGAGACGCCGAGCGGGATGCTCAACTCCATCGGGCTGCAGGGCCCGGGCATCGACGCGTTCCTGCAACGCGACCTGCCGTGGCTCGCCGAGCGCGGCGCGCGGACCGTCGTGTCGATCGCCGGGTCGAGCGTCGAGGAGTACGGCCGCCTCGCGCAACGGCTGCGCGGCCGACCGGGCCTGACGATGATCGAGGTCAACATCTCCTGCCCGAACGTCGAGGACCGCGGCCAGGTGTTCGCCTGCAACCCGCGCACCGCCGCCGACGTCGTCACCGCCGTCCGGCGGGCGTCGTCGGTGCCGGTGTTCGCGAAGCTGTCGCCCGACGTCACCGACATCGTCGCGATCGCCGAGGCCGTCGTGACCGCCGGTGCGGAGGGCCTCTCGCTGATCAACACGCTCCTCGGCATGGCCATCGACACGCACGCGATGCGGCCCGTTCTCGCGGGCGTCACCGGCGGTCTCTCGGGTCCGGCGATCCGCCCGGTCGCGGTGCGCTGCGTGTACCAGGTGCACGCGGCGTTCCCCGACGTGCCGATCATCGGCATGGGCGGGATCCGTACCGGCGTCGACGCGCTGGAGTTCCTGCTCGCCGGGGCGTCCGCGGTGTCGGTGGGGACCGCGGTGTTCGGCGACCCACACGCGCCGGTGCGCGTCGTCGACGAGCTGCGTACGGCGCTGGCCGAACGCGGCGTCACGTCGGTCGCGGACGTGATCGGCCGCGCGCACCGCGACCCCGCGACGTACGTCCCCGAAGGCCCCGACCCCGTGGAGGACCCAGCATGACCGCACCCATCGCCGTCGCCCTCGACGCGCCCGACGTCGAGACCGCGGCGCGGTGGGCGCAGGCCGTGCAGCGGTACGTGTCGGTGCTCAAGGTCGGGCTGGAGCTGTTCTGCCGGCACGGGCCCGATGTGGTCACCGTCGTGCGCGGGGGGACCGGGCTCGACCTGTTCCTCGACCTCAAGCTGCACGACATCCCGAACACCGTCGCGGGCGCCGCGCGCTCAGTCGCGCGGCTCAAGCCGGCGTACCTCACGGTGCACGCCAGCGGCGGGCGGGACATGGTCCGCGCGGCGGTCGAGGCGGTGCCGGACGTCAAGATCGCGGCGGTGACGTTGCTGACCAGCCTGGACGAGCACGCGTTGCGCGTCATGGGCATCGAGGCGTCGACCGGGGACACCGTGCTGCGCCTCGCCTCGGTCGCGGTGGAGGCGGGCGCGCGGGCGATCGTCTGCTCGCCGCACGAGGTCGCCGCCGTACGTCGTGAGGTCGGGGAGGGCATCACGCTGATCACCCCGGGCGTACGGCTCGCGGGTGGCGACGCGCAGGACCAGGCGCGGGTCGCGACGCCCGCGCAGGCGCTGGCGGACGGCGCGGACCTGCTGGTGATCGGCCGCCCGATCACGGGGGCGGCGGACCCGGGCGCGGCCGCCGCGGCGCTCGCGGCGGACCTCGCGCCGGTCTGAGGGGGCTCGACCTCGTTCTGTGCAGGATCTCCGCCCCTGTCGAGCGTGGTGATCTTCACAGAACAGAACGAGGGCGAGGGGGGACGCGCGGAACGGGCGGGTGCCGCGTTGAAAGGGCGGTGGGCGACTCGCTAGGGTCGCCTCTCAACCGGACTTGGGAGGGTGCGTTGGCGCTGCCGCCGTTGACCCCGGAGCAGCGCGCCGCCGCCCTGGAGAAGGCCGCCGCCGCGCGCCGCGCGCGGGCCGAGATCAAGGACCGGCTCAAGCACTCGGGCACCACGCTGCGCGAGATCCTCGACGCGGGCGAGACCGACGAGGTCGTCGGCAAGCTGAAGGTCGTCGCGCTGCTCGAAGCGATGCCCGGCGTCGGCAAGGTGCGCGCCGCCCGCATCATGGAGAAGCTCGACATCTCGCCGAGCCGCCGGGTCCGCGGCCTCGGCGCGAAGCAGCGGACCGCGCTGGAGCGCGAGTTCGCCGCCGACGCGGGCGCCGCCGGCTGAGCGCGCGCCTCACGGTCCTCTCCGGCCCCTCCGGCGTCGGCAAGGGCAGCGTCATCGCCGAGATCCGCCGCCGCCACCCGGGCGTCTGGGTCTCGGTGTCGGTGACGACGCGGGCGCCGCGTCCGGGCGAGACCGACGGCGTCGAGTACCACTTCGCGGACGACGCGGAGTTCGACCGGATGGTCGCGGCGGGGGAGCTGCTGGAGCACGCGACGTACGCGGGCCACCGCTACGGCACCCCGCGCGAGCCGCTGCTGCGCCGCCTCGCGGACGGCGTACCCGCGCTGCTGGAGGTCGACCTCCAAGGCGCGCGGCAGGTGCGCGCGGCGATGCCGGAGGCGTTCCTGGTGTTCCTCGCGCCGCCGTCGTTCGACGAGCTGGCCCGGCGCCTCGTCGGCCGGGGGACCGAGGACGCGGAACACGTGACAAGCCGCCTCGACATCGCGCGGATCGAGCTGGCCGCGGAGGACGAGTTCGACGCGGTCGTCGTCAACGACACCGTCGAGGACGCCGCGGACCGCGTGGTAGCCTTGATCGTTAACCCGGGCTAGGCGCTCCGCGTCCGCATGCCCGGAGCCGTTCGCCGAGAGGACCGCATGTCCGGCACCGCCGCCACCCCCGAGGGCATCACCAACCCGCCCATCGACGAGCTGCTCGAGGCCACCGACTCCAAGTACTCGCTGGTGATCTACGCCGCCAAGCGCGCGCGCCAGATCAACGCGTACTACAGCCAGCTCGGCGAGGGCCTGCTCGAGTACGTCGGGCCGCTCGTCCCCTGCGCGCCGCAGGAGAAGCCCCTCTCGATCGCGCTCCGCGAGATCAACGCCGGCCTGCTCACGCACGAGCAGGTCGAGGCCTAGCCTCGTGGCCCGCGTGGTCCTCGGCGTGTCCGGGGGCATCGCGGCCTACAAGGCGGTTGAGGTCCTCCGCCTGCTCACCGAGGCCGGCCACGCCGTCCGCGTCATCCCGACGCGGTCCGCGCTGAAGTTCGTCGGCGCGGCGACGTTCGCGGCGCTGTCGGGCGAGCCCGTCACCGCCGACGCGTTCGACGACGCGCACGAGGTCCCGCACGTCCGCCTCGGCCAGACCGCGGACCTCGTCGTCGTCGCCCCCGCGACCGCCGACCTGCTCTCGCGCGCGGTCGCCGGCCGGGCCGACGACCTGCTCGCCGCGACGCTGCTCACGGCCCGTTGCCCGGTCGTCTACGCACCCGCGATGCACACCGAGATGTGGGAGCACCCCGCCACGGTCGCCAACGTGCGCGTCCTCCGCGAACGCGGCGCGGTCGTCCTCGACCCCGACGTCGGGCCGCTTGCCAAGGGCGACGTCGGCCCTGGTCGCCTGCCCTCGCCCGAGTCGATCGTCTCCGTCGCGCTGGCCGCGCTTGCCGGCGCCTCCAGGGGTACGGACCTCGCCGGGCGCCGCGTCGTCGTGTCGGCGGGCGGGACGCGCGAGTACCTCGACCCGGTGCGGTTCCTCGGCAACCGTTCGTCGGGCCGCCAGGGCTATGCGCTGGCGCGAACGGCGGCCGCGCGCGGCGCCGAGGTGACCCTCGTCTCGGCCAACGCCGCCCTGCCCGACCCGGCCGGCGTCAAGGTGGTCCGCGTCGTCTCCGCCGACGACCTGCGGCGCGCGGTCCTCGACGCGTCGAACGACGCGGACGCGGTCGTGATGGCGGCGGCGGTCGCCGACTTCCGGCCCGCCGTTCGCGCGTCCTCGAAGCTGAAGAAGTCCGACGCGGACCCGGCGCCGGTCGCCCTGGTCCGCAACCCCGATGTGCTCGCCGAGCTGTCCGCCGCGAAGCCGGTCGGGCAGGTGGTCGTCGGCTTCGCCGCCGAGACCGACGACGTCCTTGCGAACGGCCGGGAGAAGCTCGCGCGCAAGGGCTGCGACCTGCTCGTCGTCAACGAGGTCGGCGAGGGGCTGGCGTTCGACGTCGAGGACAACGCCGCCGTCGTCCTCGGAGCGGACGGCTCGGAGACCGACGTGCCGCGCGGCTCGAAGGACGCGCTCGCCCACGCGGTGTGGGACCTGGTCGTCGCGCGGCTCTAGTGCGCGTCGGCGCCTGAGCGTTCGTACGCGTCCGCCGTGAGCAGCACGTCCCGGCCGCAGCCGAGGCGTTCGCACTCGCAGGAGAACGTGTGCACCGGCGGCTCGGCGAGGTCCGCGTCCGCGGCGTACGCGCGGAGCTGGGCCAGGGCGACGGCGTTCTCCGCAGCCCTGATCCGGCGTCGTTGCGCGCCGTCGACCGCACCGCGCAGGTCGGGCGGCACGAGCACGTTCCTGTCGGCGACGGTCCGCAGGCCGAGCGCCGCCGCGTCGCGCCGGATCAGCTCGACCAGCAGCCGGTCGCGGGCGACCCGGCCGGGCGGAACGGCCTCGTCCCGCGACTCGACGCCGGCCGCCGCGACGTCCGGCGCCGGCAGCAGCCAGCACGCGTACGCCGGCGACGGCAGCAGCGGCGCGACGAGGTCCGGCAGCAGCTGCGGCCCCTCGACGATGACGGCCGGGCCGGGGCCGAGCGCGTCCAGGTCGGCGAGCATGAGGTCGAAGCGCTCGCGCGAGATCGCCACGAAGTCGCCGGCCAGGCCGGCCGGGTCGCGGTGCCAGCGCTCGTCATAGGTCATCGCTTCGAACGCCGCCGTGCGCGACCCGGGCGCCGCCCGGCGCTGGTGGTCGTAGCCGTAGTGGTCGACGCAGTAGAGCCGCAGGTCGCGGGCGAACGCGATCCGCCGCGCGGCGGTCGTCTTGCCCGCGCCGCCGCCGCCGCCGAGCCAGAACGCGTCGGGGAGCACGTCAGGCGCAGCCGATGCAGCGGCGGGTCGCGGGCAGCGCGGCGAGCCGCTCGGCGCCGATCGTTGCGCCGCAGGTCTCGCAGACGCCGTACGTGCCCGCGCCGATCCGTTCCAGCGCCGCCTCGACGTCGGCGAGCCGCCGCCGGGCGACGTCGAGAACGGCGCTGAGCTGGGCGCGCTCGAAGCCGATCGTGGCGCCCTCGGGGTCGTGCTCGTCGTCGGCGTTCGAGTCGGCGGAGGAGGCGACCAGAGCGGCGAAGTCCGCCTCCAGCGACGCGACCTGGGCGGCGGCCTCGGCTCGCTCCGCCGCCAGCAGGTCGGCTACGTCGGGCACCGACCGACCGTACGCCGCCTCACTCGACGTCGACGAACACCGAGGCCGGGGGCGGCGGGGTGTCCTGGCCGTTCTCGCCGGTCCACTCGTCCGCGGGGACGTCGCCGAGGACCTCGTAGCTCCCGGCGGCGACGCCGTACCCGGCTGCGTCCTGGCCCATCCACTCGAACGCCCACGTCCGGCAGTCGCCGCCCGCCAACGACACGGCGTGCTTCGGCGCCGCGTCGTCGAGGGACCAGGCGGTGCCGGTGCCGTCGCGGTTCGCGAACAGCCGGATCTCCGTCGTGCTGAAGGTCAGCGTCTTCGGCGCCTGCCCGGCCGCGCGGCAGAGCGTGAACGCGTACCTCGCCACGGTGCCGCGGCGCAGCGCGCGCGGGCCGGCCATCGCGGTGCAGAAGCCGGTCCGCGCCACCGGCTCGGCCATCGCCGGGTCGGCGCAGGCGGCGGGGTCGTTCCGCGTCGTGACGGTCACGGCCCGCGACCCGGTGCCGAGGTACGCGGGCGGCTCCGGCGCCCGGGTCGGCTGGGCGGCCGGCGACTCCGACGGGGGGGGCGGCGGCTGGTCGCTCGCAGTGGGCAGCGGCGGCACGCCGGGCGGGGTCGGGAGCGGGGTCGGCGGCAGGGCAACGGCACCGCTGCTGGCGGGCGCGGCGGACGGGGCGGTCCCGGTGCGCGGGTCGCCGGCGGGGTCGAGGCCCGCGTGACCGCCGGGGAGCCCGGGGCCGGCGGCGAGCGCGGCGCCCGTCACGACGGCGAACGACACGGTCGCGGCGGTCGACGCGACGCGGCGGTGGCGGAGCCGGGTGCGGCCGGCCGAGAGCGCGCGGTCGAGGCCGTCGGCGGGCGCCGGTCGGCGCGGGCCGCGGACGGTGGCGAGGTCGGTCATCGGGTCTCCTCCAGAGCGCGGGCGAGCAGGGCGCGGCCTTCGTGCAGGCGGCGCTTGACGGTGCCGGCCGGGCGGCGGATCGCGGTGGCGACGTCGGCGACGGGCAGGTCGTACAGGTAGTGCAGGAGCACGGCCTCGCGCAGGGGCTCGGGCAGCCGGCGTACGGCGTCCCAGACGCTGCCGTCGGCCGCCCCCGCGGGTGCGGCGTACGCCGCGAGGTCGGCCCAGGTGGCCAGCTCGCGGTCGCGGCGCCGCCAGTGGTCGCGGGCCAGGTTGACCGCGACGCGGAACGCGTAGCCGCGCGGGGTGCGCAGCCGGGTCCAGCGGACGTACACCTCGGTCAGCGCCTCCTGAGCCAGTTCGTCGGCGAGGGCCGGGTCGCCGGTCAGCGCGAGGCAGTACCCGGCGACGCTCGGGTACTCGGTGACGTAGAAGCGGCCGAACTCCTCGTCGCGGCTGGTGCGCACGGCCACGGCTGTGCAGGCCTCTGCGGTAGCGGTCATGCACCAACGTCCCCCGAGCCCGGCGAAAGGTTCGGTCGAACCTTTCCGGCGCGGCGACGGACGTTGGTGCAGAAGAAGGGAGCGCCCCATGCGCCGTACCACTCTCGTCCCCACGCTCGCCGCCCTCGCCGCCCTGCTCGTGACGCCCGCGCACGCCGCCGCGCCGCAGGTGACCGACCCCGCGGGCGACGCGCCGCCCGGCTACGACATCACCGCGGTGAGCTTCGCCGCGGACGCCAAGACGCAGCGCGTGTCGATGACGCTGAACGACGACGTCCCCGACGGCGTCGTGCGCTACGTCGTGCACACGCGGACGCCGTCGTGTGACGCGGTGACGATCGACTGGTCGACCGACTGGGACGTCGCGCTCCTGTCGGGCTGCCAGAGCCGGCAGCAGCGTCGCTACGCCGTACCGCGGTGGTCGGGGCGGACGCTCACGTTCGCGTTCGCGCGGACCGCGCTGCCGTCGTGGTGGGCCCCGGGAACGACGCTGCACGGCCTCGCCGCGGACGTCGCGCCGGTCGTCGACTTCGTCGCGGGGCGGCTGTTCCCGCAGGTCGACACCGCGTCGAGCACCGAGACGTACGTCCTGGGCTCGTAGCCTCCGCGCGCCGGTCGGCGAAAGGCCGGCGGCGGCGGGCGGACCGGCCTAGGCTCCCGTGGCATGTTCAGTCTGCGGGTGGACGGCGAGGTCTCGCTCGAGCTGGCGGAGGAGCGCGACGCGCAGGCGCTGTTCGACCTGACCGACCGCAACCGCGAGCACCTCCGCCCGTGGATGCCGTGGGTCGACGGCACGCTGACGGTCGCGGACTCGCTGGCGTTCCTCCGGTTCGCCCGCGGCGAGTACGCGGCCGGCCGGGGCCTGCACTGCGGCCTGCGGTTCGACGGCGTCATGGTCGGCACGATCGGGACGCGCATCGACGTCCCGCACGACGCCTGCGAGATCGGCTACTGGATCGACAGGGACATGACCGGCCGCGGCATCGTGACGCGGGCCGCGCGGGCGCTGACGACGGCGGCGTTCGACGAGCTGGGCATGCACCGGGTGAGCATCCGGGCTGGCGTCGAGAACGTTCGCAGCCGTGCGGTCCCCGAACGCCTCGGCTTCACGTTCGAGGGCGTGCTGCGCGACGCCGAGCGGGTCGGCGACCGCTACCTCAGCCTCGCCACGTACAGCGTGCTGGCCGACGAGTGGCGGGCCGGTACACTGCGGCCCAACGACGCCGGGGCGACGTAACCCCCGCGCACCACCCCGTCTGGAGCACCGTGACCAAGCGCCTGTTCACGTCCGAGTCCGTCACCGAGGGGCACCCGGACAAGATCGCCGACCAGATCTCCGACGCCATCCTCGACGCGCTCCTCGCGCAGGACCCGAAGAGCCGCGTCGCGTGCGAGACGCTGATCACGACCGGCCAGGTGCACGTCGCGGGCGAGGTGACCACCGAGGCGTACGTCGACATCCCCACGATCGTCCGCGAGACCATCCTCGCCATCGGCTACGACTCCTCCAAGAAGGGGTTCGACGGCGCGTCGTGCGGCGTCAACGTCGCCATCGGCTCGCAGTCGCCGGACATCGCGCAGGGCGTCGACGCGGCGTTCGAGGCGCGGACCGGCGAGTCGGTCGAGGACGAGTTGGACCGCCAGGGCGCGGGCGACCAGGGGATGATGTTCGGGTACGCGTGCGACGAGACCGACGAGCTGATGCCGCTGCCGATCGCGCTGGCGCACCGCCTCGCCCGCCGCCTCTCCGAGGTCCGCAAGGCCGGCGTGGTGCCGTACCTGCGCCCCGACGGCAAGACCCAGGTCTCCGTGGAGTACGCCGACGGCCGGCCGGTCCGCCTCGACACGATCGTCGTGTCCAGCCAGCACGCGAGCGACATCGACATCGAGACGCTGCTCAAGCCCGACGTCATCGAGCACGTCATCGAGCCGGAGCTCGCGCGCCTCGGTCTCGACTCGGCCGGTTACAACGTGTTCGTCAACCCGACCGGCAAGTTCGAGGTCGGCGGCCCGATGGGCGACGCCGGCCTGACGGGCCGCAAGATCATCGTGGACACGTACGGCGGCATGGCCCGCCACGGCGGCGGCGCGTTCTCCGGCAAGGACCCGTCCAAGGTGGACCGCTCGGCGGCGTACGCGATGCGCTGGGTCGCCAAGAACGTCGTCGCGGCCGGGCTGGCGAAGCGGTGCGAGGTACAGGTCGCCTACGCGATCGGCAAGGCGCACCCGGTGTCGCTGTTCGTGGACACGTTCGGGACCGAGACGGTGGCGCTGGACGCGATCCAGAAGGCCGTCGACACGGTGTTCGACCTGCGACCCGCCGCGATCATCCGCGACCTCGACCTGCTCCGCCCCATCTACGCCAAGACGGCGGCGTACGGCCACTTCGGCAGGGACGAGAAGGAGTTCTCCTGGGAGTCGACGGAGCGCGCCGACGCGCTGCGGTCCGCCGCGGGCGCGTAGCGCCGATCAGCCCGCCGACCCGCGCCACTCCACCAGCAGCAGGGTCGCGTCGTCCCGCAGCTCGGCGACACGGTGGTCGAGCACGCTGCGCACGATCTGGCGGACCACCGCCTCCGGCGTGAGCTGGTCGGACGCGGCCTGGCCGACGACGTCGGCGAGCCGGTCCATGCCGAACTCGTCGCCGTCGGGGGTCCGCGCCTCGATGACGCCGTCGGTGTAGAACAGCACGCGGTCGCCCGGCTCCAGCGACTCCTGGGCCGGCTCGGCCGGGCCGCCGTCGAGGCCCCACGGCAGCGTCGGCTCGGCCATGAGGTGCGAGACCACGCGCCCGTTGCGGATCAGCAGCGGGCCCGGGTGTCCCGCGTTGGTCCAGGTGAGCAGCCCGCTCTCGAGCTCGAGCTGCGCGAGCTGGCCCGTGGCGAACGCGTCGCCGCCGTACTGGCCGGTCAGGGCTTCCTCGACGGCCGCGTGGGTGGTCGTGAGCGCCCTGCCCTCGCGGCGGCAGTGCCGGTAGCAGCCGACGACGAGGGCGGCGATCTGGGCGGACGTCACCCCGTGGCCCATCGCGTCGATCAGCGCCAGGTCCAGGACCGGGCCGTTGAGCGCGTAGTCGAAGCAGTCGCCGCCGACCTGGTACGCGGGTTCGAGCAGGCCGGCAACGGTGCACCGCGGCGTCCGCAGCACGAGCGGCGGCAGCAGGTCCCATTGCATGCTTGCCGCCAGCGACATCGCCTTGCGCCTGCGGTGCAGCTGGTAGAGGTCGGTGCAGCGGGTGTGCGTCGCGATCAGGTAACCGGCCAGCGCGCCGAGGTCGCAACACTCCGCGAGCAGGTCGTCGTCGACGTCGGGCAGGGTCAGCGCGAGCACGCCCGTGCGGTCCGCACCCTCGACGATCGGCACCCAGACGCGCGTCCCGTCGTCGCGGTCCGCGGTGACGGGGGCGCTGGTCAGGAACGCCCGCCCGGCCATCGTTCCCGCGACGTCCTCGGTGTGCGGCAGGTCCGCGTGCGCCGCCCGGTCCGGCAGCGGTTCGAGCACCTGCTGCTCGAAGTCGACCAGGTACGCGACGACGTCGGTCGCGCCGGCGTCCCTGGCGGCGGCGGCGAGGATGTCGAGGACGCCGCTCGGGTCGGCCGCCTGGGCGTCCCGCAGGATCGACCTGAGATCCACCGCATCGCCCACCCGCGCAGACTAGTCCGGGTCGTCGGCGCGACTCCGGTCCGCCGCCGCCCGCTCCGTCGTTCTGTGAAGATCACCACGCTCGAAAGGGGCGGAGATCCTGCACAGAACGAGTGTGTCGCGGCCGCGCGGTACAACCGGGGCGTGGAGTCACCCGTCGCGCGCATCGCGGTGGATGTGCCGCTGGCGCATCTCGACCGGGTGTTCGACTACGCCGTGCCGGAGGCGCTCGACGCCTCGGTCGTGCCGGGGTCGCGGGTGCGGGTGCGGTTCTCGGGGCGGCTGGTCGACGGCTGGGTACTCGAACGCGTCGCCGCCTCGTCGCTCGACAAGCTCTCTGCCGTCGCCAAGTCCGTCTCGCCCGAGCCGGTCCTGTCGCCTGCCGTCGCCGGGCTGTGCCGGGCCGTCGCCGACCGGTGGGCGGGGACGTTCGCCGACGTGGTCCGGCTCGCGGTCCCGCCGCGGCACGCGCGCGTCGAGAAGGAGCCGCCGCGCGCCGTTGCCGAGTACGCGGTCGAGGCAACGGCCCCCGGCGGGTGGGACGCGTACGAGTCCGGCGCGGCGTTCGTCACGGCGCTCGCGGCGGGGCGGTCGCCGCGCGCGGTGTGGTGGGCACTGCCCGGGGCCGGGTGGCCCGGCGAGATCGCGACCGCCGTCGCGGCGACGGTGGCGTCGGGGCGGGGCGCGGTGGTCGTCGTGCCGGACGCGCGGGACCTGGCCCGGGTGGTCGCGGCGGTCGGCGGCGTGCTGCCGGCGGAGGCGTACGTCGCCCTCACCGCCGACCTCGGTCCGGCCGAACGGTACCGGCGCTGGCTCGCCGTCCGGCGCGGCGCCGCGCGGGTCGTGCTGGGAACGCGGGCGGCCGCATGGGCGCCGGTCGAACGCCTCGGCCTCGCGGTCTGCTGGGACGACGGCGACGACCTGCACAAGGAGCCGCGGGCGCCGTACCCCCATGTCCGCGACGTCCTCGCGCTCCGCGCGCACCGCGAGGGCGCGGGGCTGCTGGTCGGCGGGCACGCGCCGAGCGTCGAGGCGGTGCAGTTGGTCGAGACCGGCTGGGCCAGGCCGCTCGCGGCCTCCCGGGCGGCCGTTCGGGAGGCCGCGCCGCGGGTCGAGGTCGCGGGCGGTGACGCCGAGCAGCGTTCGGACCCGGCTGCTGCCTCGGCCCGGCTGCCGACCCTCGCGTGGCAGGCCGCGCGCCGCGCGCTCGCGGACGGCGCTCCCGTGCTGCTCCAGGTGCCGCGTACCGGGTACCAGCCGGCCCTCGCTTGCGCCGGGTGCCGGACGCCCGCGCGCTGCGCCGCCTGCGCCGGGCCGCTCGCGCGGGCCGGGAGCGGCGCGCCCGGGTGCCGTTGGTGCGGCCGCCCCACCGCCGACTGGGCCTGCGGCACCTGCGGCGCAACGGATCTCCGCGCGGTCGTCGTCGGCAGCCGGCGTACGGCGGAGGAGCTGGGGCGGGCGTTCCCAGGGGTGACGGTGCGGACCTCGGACCGCGACTCGGTCCTCGCCACGGTCGAGGCGAAGCCCGCGCTCGTCGTCGCGACGCCCGGCGCCGAGCCGGTGGCCGACGGCGGCTACGGCGCCGTCCTGCTCCTCGACGGCTGGGCGCTGCTGTCGCGGCCGGACCTGCGGGCGGGGGAGGAGGCCGTACGCCGCTGGACCGCGGCCGCCGCGCTGGCGCGACCCGCGAACGACGGGGGGCGGGTCGTCGTGATGGCCGACGCGTCGCTCGCGCCGGTGCAGGCCCTGCTGCGCTGGGACCCGGCGTGGTACGCCCGCCGCGAGGCCGCCGAACGCAGCGCGCTCGCGTTCCCCCCTGCCACCCGGCTGGCGACCGTCGACGGCGCGCCGGACGCGGTCGCCGACCTGCTCGCCGCGAGCCCGCTGCCGGCGGGCGCCGAGGTGCTCGGCCCGGTGCCGTACGGCGACGGCGAGCGGGCGCTGGTCCGCGTCCCGCGGGCGGGCGGCGCGGACCTCGCGGCGGCGCTCAAGACCGGCCTCGCCGCGCGCTCCGCGCGCAAGGCCGCGGAGCCCGTGCGGGTGGAGCTGGACCCGTTGACGCTCATCTAGACTTCGCCGCATGCCCCTCCAGGAGATCCGGCTGCTCGGCGACCCCGTGCTGCGGACGCCGGCCGTCGAGGTGACGGCGTTCGACAAGGAGCTGCGCAACCTCGTCCGCGACCTCATGGAGACGATGCTCGACGCGCCCGGCGCGGGCCTCGCGGCGCCGCAGATCGGCGTCAGCCTGCGGGTGTTCACCTACGACGTCGACGAGTCGCAGGGCCACCTCGTCAACCCCGTCCTCGTCAGCCGTTCCGCGGAGGACCAGGAGGGCGACGAGGGGTGCCTGTCGCTGCCGGGCCTGACGTTCCCGCTGCGGCGCGCGGCCAGCGTCGTCGCCTCGGGCTTCAACATGTACGGCGACCCGGTCACCGTCGAGGGCAGCGAGACCCTGGCCCGCTGCTTCCAGCACGAGACCGACCACCTGGACGGCGTGCTGTTCATCGACCTGCTCGACCCGGAGACCAAGAAGGCCGCCATGAAGGCGATCCGCGAGTGGGAGTCGGAGCCGCTGGTGAAGGCGTCGCCGCACCCGATGTACGGCACCGGCCGCTGACGTTGCGCGTCGTGTTCGCGGGCACCCCGGCGCCCGCCCTGCCGTCGTTGCGCGCCCTGCTCGCGTCGCGGCACGACGTCGTCGCCGTCGTCACCAGGCCCGACGCCCCCGCGGGCCGCGGGCGCCGCGAGACCCGGTCGCCGGTCGCGTTGCTCGCCGACGAGCACGGCGTCCCCGTGCTCCAGCCGGCGACGCCGCGCGACCCGGAGCTCGGGGACGAGCTGCGCGCGCTCGCGCCCGACGCGATCCCCGTCGTCGCGTACGGCGCCCTCATCCCGAGGGCGCTGCTCGACCTGCCGCCGTACGGCTGGGTCAACCTGCACTTCTCGCTCCTCCCCGCCTGGCGCGGCGCGGCGCCGGTCCAGCACGCGGTGCTGCACGGCGACGAGGTCACCGGCGCGTCGACATTCGTCCTGGAGGAGGGGCTCGACACCGGTCCAGTCCTCGGCGTGGTGACCGAGCCGATCGGCCCCTACGACACCAGCGGCGCGCTGCTCGACCGCCTCGCGGTCTCGGGCGCGGCCCTGCTGGTCGCGACGCTGGACGGCATGGCGGAGGGGCGGGTCCGCGGCGTGCCGCAGCCCTCCGAGGGCGTCTCGCTCGCGCCGAAGCTCGCCCCCGACGACGTCCGCGTCGACTGGTCCGCGCCGTCGCTGCGGGTCGACCGGCTGGTCCGCGCGGCGACGCCGGCGCCCGGCGCGTGGACGACGTTCGGCGAGGAACGCGTCAAGCTCGGCCCGGTCCGCCTCACCCGCGACGAGCCGCTGCCGCCCGGCTCGTTGCTCGTGACGAAGGACACGGTCCTCGCCGGCACCGCCGACCGGCCGGTCCGGCTCGGCGACGTGCAGGGCGCGGGGAAGCGCGCGATGCCGGCCGCGGACTGGGCGCGCGGGCTGCGCCTCGCCGACGGCGCGGCGTTCCGGTGAGGGACGGGCGCACCGTCGCGTACGACCTGCTGCGCGCGGTCGACGCGCGGGACGCGTACGCCAACCTCCTGCTGCCGAAGCTCGTGAAGGGGCTGGACGCGCGGGAGCGGGCGTTCGCTGCCGAGCTGGGCTACGGCACCCTGCGCGCGCTCGGCACGCTGGACCACGTCCTCGCGCTCTGCTCGTCGCGGCCGGTCGCCGGGATGGACCCGCCGGTCCGCGACGTGCTGCGGCTCGGCGCGTACCAGCTGCTGCGGACCCGCGTCGCTCCCCACGCCGCGGTGTCGACGTCCGTCGACCTGGCGCGCAACGTCGCCGGGCCGGGCGCCGCGAAGTTCGTCAACGCGGTCCTGCGCCGCGTCGCCGAACGCGACGGTGACGTCGGCGCCCCCGGCTACGACGACGACCCGGTCGGCCACCTCGCGATCACGACGGCCCACCCGCGCTGGATCGTCGAGGCGTTCCACGACGCGCTGAACGGCGACTGGGCCGAGACCCGCGCCGCGCTGCTCGCCGACGACGCGCGGCCCGAGGTCCACCTCGCGGCGCGCCCCGGCCGGATCGCGCGCGAGGGCCTGCTTGCGTCGGCGCTGGCCGCAGGCCTGGAGGCGGACGCCGGCCCCTACAGCCCGTACGCCGTCCGCCTGCGCGGCGGCGACCCGGGCGACGTGCCGGCGGTGCGCGACGGCTCGGCCGGCGTCCAGGACGAGGGCAGCCAGCTCGCCGCGCTCGCGTTCGCGCGGCTGCTGGGCAGCGGTCGTCACGACGTGCTCGACCTCTGCGCGGGGCCGGGGGGCAAGACCGCGCTGCTCGCCGGTCTCGTGAAGGGCAGGCTCGTCGCGAACGAGCTGCACGAGCACCGCGCCCGGCTGGTCCGCGACAACGTCCGGGGCACGCGCAACGTCGTCCCCGTCACCGGCGACGCGTTGCACGGCCCGTGGCGGCCGGCGTCGTTCGACGGGGTCCTCCTCGACGCGCCCTGCACCGGGCTCGGCGCGCTGCGGCGGCGGCCCGAGGCGCGCTGGCGGCGTACGCCGGCCGACGTCGCCCCGCTCGCGGCGTTGCAGCGCGAGCTGCTCGCCGCGGCCGTCGACGCCGTCAAGCCGGGCGGCGTCGTCCTCTACGTCGTCTGCTCGCCGCACCCGGCCGAGACCCGCGCGGTCGTCGCCGGTGTGCCAGGCACCGAGCCGGTGGACCTGGCCGGCGCGTTGCCCGGTATCGCGGACGGGCCCTCGGTCCAGCTCTGGCCGCACCGGAACGGTACGGACGCCATGTTCGTTTCAGGGCTCCGGAGAATTGTGACCGAATCGTCGCTACACTCCGCCTGACCGTTCGGCCCCGGAACTGGAGCATTTTGCCCGCGAAGCTCGCACCGAGCATCCTCTCGGCGGATTTCGCGCGCCTCGCGGACGAGGCCGCGCGCGTCTCCGGCGTGGCCGACCTGCTCCACGTCGACGTGATGGACAACCACTTCGTGCCGAACCTCACCCTCGGCCCGGTCGTCGTCGAGGCGCTGCACCGGTCGACGGCGCTGCCCCTCGACCTGCACCTGATGATCGAGGACCCGGACCGCTGGGCGCCGGGGTACGTCGAGGTCGGTGCGTCGCTGGTGACGTTCCACGTCGAGGCGGCCAATGACCCGGTGCAGACCGCGCGGGCGATCCGGGCGGCGGGCGGCCGGGCCGGTCTCGCGCTGAAGCCGGGCACGCCGCTGGCGCCGTACACCGAGATCCTGAACGAGTTCGACATGGTGCTGGTGATGACCGTCGAGCCGGGGTTCGGCGGGCAGGCGTTCATCGCCGAGATGCTGCCCAAGGTGGCCGAGGCGCGCCGCGCCATCGCCGCGCTGGACCTCGACATCTGGCTCGAGGTCGACGGTGGCATCAACGCCGACACGGCCGCGCGCTGCGCCGAGGCGGGCGCCGACGTGTTCGTCGCGGGCAACGCCGTGTTCCACGCCGACGACCCGGCCGCCGCGGGTGCCGCGATCAAGGCCGCGGCCGCCCGCGCCCTGGCGGCCGTGTAGATGGCGACCGTCCTCGTCGTCGACGACGACACCGACATCGCGCGGTTCATCGAGATCAACCTGCGGCTCGAAGGGTTCGACGTCCGCGTCGCCCACGACGGCGAGCAGGCCGAGCAGTCGATCGACGAGGAGACCCCCGACCTCGTCCTGCTCGACGTGATGATGCCGAAGGTCGACGGCGTCGAGCTCTGCCGGCGTTTGCGCGCCAACCCCGCGACCGCGAACCTCCCCGTCATCATGCTCACCGCGAAGTCGCTGTCCGCCGACAAGGTCGTCGGGCTCACCGCGGGTGCCGACGACTACATCATCAAGCCGTTCGACACGCTGGAGCTGGTCGCGCGCGTCCGCTCCACGCTGCGCCGCAACGCCGAGATGCGCGCGGTCTCGCCGCTCACCGGCCTCCCCGGCAACCACCGGATCGAGGAGGAGCTGGCCGACCGCGTCGTCAAGGCCGAGCCCTTCGCGGTGCTGTACCTGGACCTCGACAACTTCAAGGCGTTCAACGACTGCTACGGCTTCCTCCGCGGCGACGAGGTCATCACGCTGCTCGCGACCGCGACCCGGCGCGCGGTGATGGAGGCGGGCGAGCCGGCGCCGTTCCTCGGGCACATCGGCGGCGACGACTTCGTCGTCGTCTGCCTGCCCGAGCAGGCCGAGGAGCTCGCCGCGCGCGTGGTGGACGTGTTCGACTCCTCCGCGCCCCGGCTGCACGACGGCGGCGACGCCAACCGCGGGTACATCGAGATCACCGACCGGCAGGGCAAGGCGCGGCGCTTCCCGCTGGTGTCGGTGTCCATCGGGATCGCGATGTCGGGCAACCGGATGTTCGCCGACAAGCGCGAGGTCGTGGACGTCGCGACCGAGATGAAGAAGGTCGCCAAGACCCACGTCGGCTCCTCCATCGCCGTCGACCGCCGCGGCACCCCTCGCAACCCGACCTAGCCCGCCCCCACGTTCGTTGTGTGCGGGATCCGCGGGCCCTAGCCCGGCGGATCCCGCACACGATGCCGGTAGACTGGGCGGCACCGAGCACGCGCGCCCGCGCGCGCCTGTCCGCCCGCCTGCCCCGCAGCGCGCCGCGCGCGACGACGAGGAGGCGGGATGGCGAACGAGACCGAGACCGCCGCCATGCACCGTGCCGTCGCGCTCGCCGTCTCCGCGCTCGGCCGGACGGCGCCGAACCCCGTCGTCGGCGCCGTCATCCTCGACGCCGGGGGCAACGTCGCCGGCGAGGGCCGGCACGTGTTCGCCGAGGTCGACCACGCCGAGACCGCCGCCCTCAAGCAGGCGGGCGAACGCGCCCGCGGGGGCACCGCCGTCGTCACGCTGGAGCCGTGCGCCCGGCACGGCCGGACACCGTCCTGCGCCCTGACGCTGGTCGAGGCGGGCGTCGTCCGCGTCGTCTATGCCGTCCCCGACCCCAACCCCGCCCAGTCCGGCGGCGCCGAGGTGCTCCGCGCGAGTGGCGTCGACGTCGAGGCCGGGCTGCTGCACGACGAGGCCGCGCGGGACAACGAGGCGTGGCTGGTCGCGGTCCGCGAGCGGCGGCCGTTCGTGACGTGGAAGTACGCCGCCTCGCTCGACGGCCGCACCAGCGCCGCCGACGGCTCCTCGAAGTGGGTGACCGGACCCGAGGCGCGCGCCGACGTGCACCGCATCCGCAACGAGGTCGACGCGGTCGCCGTCGGCATCAGCACCGTGCTCGCCGACGACCCGCAGCTCACCGTCCGGTTCGGCGAGACGTTGCACGAACGCCAGCCGCTCCGGGTCGTCGTCGACTCCACTGCGCGGACCCCGCTCGACGCGCGCGTCCTGGACGGCTCCGCGCGGACGCTGGTCGCGACGACCGGCGCCGCGCCCGCGGAACGCGTCGAGGCGCTGCGCGCCACGGGCGCCGAGGTCGTCGTCCTCCCGGCCGCCGGCGACGGCCACACGTCGGTCGAGGCGCTGCTCGCGCACCTGTTCGCCGCCGGCGTCGTCCACCTCCTGGTCGAGGGCGGACCCAAGCTCGCCGGCACGCTGGTCGACGCGCGGCTGGTCGACCGGGTCCTCGGCTATGTCGCGCCCGTCGCCATCGGGTCGGGACGGCCCACCCTCGACAACGTCGGCGCCCCCACCATCGACGACGCGTGGCGGCTGCGGCTGGACGACGTGACCCGCCTCGGCGACGACGTCCGGATGATCTGGCGGCCGGTCTAGATGTTCACCGGGATCATCGAGGAGCTCGGCAGCGTCGTCGCCGTCGGGGACGGCCGGCTGACCGTCAAGGGGCCCCTCGTCACGAGCGACGCGGCGTACGGCAGCAGCATCGCGGTCAACGGCTGCTGCCTCACCGTCGCCGCGCTGGACGGGGAGACGTTCACGGCCGACGTGATGGTGGAGACGTTCGCGCGGACCAGCCTCGGCGCACTCATGCCCGGGAGCCCGGTCAACCTCGAACGCCCCCTGCGAGCCGACGCGCGGCTCGGCGGCCACGTCGTCCAGGGCCACGTCGACGGCACGGGAACGGTCGCGGCGCGCGAGGCCGACGGCGTCATCCGCGTCGACATCCCGAGCGACCTCAGCCGGTACGTCGTGGCCAAGGGATCGGTCGCCGTCGACGGCGTCAGCCTGACCGTCGTGGAGGCGGGCGACACGGCGTTCACCGTCAGCCTGATCCCGGCGACGCTGGCGATGACGACGCTGGGCAGCAAGGGGCCGGGGGAGCCCGTCAACATCGAGGTCGACGTGCTCGCGAAGTACGTCGAACGGCTGCTCGCGAGAGGCGTGACGACATGAGCGTGTTCGACCCGGTCGAGCAGGCGGTGGCCGACATCGCGGCGGGCAAGGCCGTCATCGTGGCCGACGACGCCGACCGCGAGAACGAGGGCGACCTCATCTTCGCCGCCGAGATGGCGACGCCGGAGCTGGTCGCGTTCATGGTGCGCTACACGTCCGGCTACATCTGCGTCCCACTGACCGACGCCGACTGCGACCGGCTCGAGCTCCCGCCGATGTACCACGTCAACCAGGACAAGCGCGGGACCGCGTACACCGTGTCCGTCGACGCGCGCGAGAAGGTCTCGACCGGCATCTCGGCGACCGACCGCGCGCTGACGATGCGGCTGCTCGCCGCGGCCGACAGCGACGCGACCGACTTCACCAGGCCGGGCCACGTCGTGCCGCTGCGGGCCAAGGAGGGCGGCGTGCTGCGGCGTCCCGGCCACACCGAGGCCGCGGTCGACCTCGCGCGGATGGCCGGGCTGCGGCCGGCCGGGGTGCTCTGCGAGATCGTGTCGCAGAAGGACGACGGCGACATGGCGCGGCTCGAAGAGCTGCGGGCGTTCGCCGACGAGCACGGCCTGACGTTCATCTCCATCGCCGACCTGATCGCGTACCGGCGGCGGTTCGAGAAGCAGGTCGAACGCATCGCCGAGGCGCGGATCCCGACGCGGCACGGCGACTTCACGGCGTACGGCTACCGGTCGACGTTCGACGGCGTGGAGCATGTCGCGCTGGTGCGCGGCGAGATCGGCGACGGCGAGTCCGTCCTCGTCCGGGTCCACTCCGAGTGCCTGACCGGCGACGTGTTCGGCTCGACGCGCTGCGACTGCGGTACGCAGCTCGACGCCGCGCTGGAGGCCGTCGCGGCCGAGGGGCGCGGCGTCGTCCTCTACGTCCGCGGCCACGAGGGGCGCGGCGTCGGCCTGATGCACAAGCTGCAGGCGTACCAGCTCCAGGACATGGGCGCCGACACCGTCGACGCGAACCTCCAGCTCGGCCTGCCCGCGGACGCGCGCGACTACGGCACCGGCGCGCAGATCCTGGTCGACATCGGCATCCGCACCATGCGGCTGCTCACCAACAACCCAGGCAAGCGCGCGGGCCTGGAGGGGTACGGCCTCGAGATCGTCGAACGCGTCGCGCTCAAGACCACGCCGACCGCCGACAACATCGCGTACCTGCGCACCAAGCAGGAACGGCTCGGCCACCTGCTCGACCTGCCCGGCGCGCTGGAGGCGATCGACGAGCCGACCGAGGCGAGCGCCGACGAGGTGCCCGCGGCAGACGGTGTCGTGCCGTGAGCGGCGAAGGCACGCCGAATGACGTCGCGATCGACGCGCACGGCCGCCGCATCGCGGTGGTCGCGACGCGCTGGCACGCGGAGATCAGCGACGCGCTGCTCGCCGGCGCGGTCGAGGAGGCGTACGCCTGCGGCATCGCGGCCGACGACGTCGAACGCGTCCGGGTGCCGGGCGCGTTCGAGCTGCCGGTCGTCGCCGACGCGCTCGCGCGGTCGCGGCGCGTCGACGCGGTCGTCTGCCTCGGCGTCGTCGTCCGCGGCGGCACGCCGCACTTCGACTACGTCTGCCGCGCCGTCACCGACGGCTGCGTGCGGGTGTCGCTGGACCACGGCCTGCCGGTCGGGTTCGGGGTACTGACGGTGGACGACCTGGACCAGGCGAGGGCCCGCCTCGACAAGGGCCGCGAGGCCGTTCGTGCCGTGCTGGAGACACTGCTCGTCATCGACGACGTCCGAGGAAGGTCCGCCTAGATGCTGTCGCTCGTTCTCCCGAAGGGGTCGCTGGAGGCCGCGACGCTGTCGCTGTTCGACGCGGCCGACCTCGCCGTCCACCGCGGCTCCGACCGCGACTACCGCGCCGCCATCGACGACCCCCGCATCGACCGGGTGATGTTCCTGCGCCCGCAGGAGATCCCGCAGTACGTGTCCCAGGGGCTGTTCGACGTCGGCATCACCGGCCGCGACTGGATCACCGAGACCGACAGCGACGTCGTGTCGATCACCGAGCTGGAGTACAGCAAGGCGACGAGCAACCCGGTGAAGATCGTGCTCGCGGTCCCGAAGGAGCACCCCGCCGAGTCCGGCGCCGAGCTGCCGAACGGCGTCCGCGTGTCGACGGAGTTCCCCGAGCTGACCCGGCGGTACTTCCTCAAGGTCGGCGTCGACGCGGTCATCGTGCCGTCGTACGGCGCCACCGAGGCGAAGGTCCCCGACATCGTCGACGCGATCGTGGACCTCACGGAGACCGGGACGTCGTTGCGCAAGCACGGCCTCAAGGTGATCGAGACGCTGCTGGTCTCGCGGACCGAGCTGATCACCAACGCCGCCGCGTACGCCGACCCCGCGAAGCACGCCGCGATGGACGACATCGCGACGCTGCTGCTCGGCGCGATCAACGCGCGCGGCAAGGTGCTGCTCAAGCTCAACGCCCCCGACGACGCGCTGCCCGCGATCCTCGCGGTGCTGCCCGCCATGACGTCGCCGACCGTGACCGCGCTCGCGACCGGGGCGTTCCACGCCGTCGAGACCGTCGTGGCGAAGCAGGGCGTCAACACCCTCATCCCGGCGCTGAAGTCGGCCGGCGCCCGCGACATCCTGGAACTCCCAATCTCCAAGATCGTGGAGTGAGCGAACGCCGTGTGACCGAACGCTCCCCGGCCGCCCTGTCGCTCCTCGCCGTCCTCGCGGGCGCGACGCTGGCCGGGCAGGCCCGGGTCAACGGCGCCCTGCGCGAACGCCTCGGCGCCGCCGTCGTCGTCGCGCTGGTGTCGTTCGCGGTCGGCACGGTCGCGCTGCTCGTCCCGGCGACGGCCACCGGGCGGTGGCGCGCGGCCGCGAGGCTGCGGCACGGCACCCGCCCGTGGTGGTGGCTCGGCGGGCTCGCGGGCGCGGCGCTGGTGGCGTCGTCGGCGGCGGCCGTACCCGCCGTCGGGGTTGCGCTGACGTCGGTCGCGATCGTCGCCGGGTCGACCACCGGCAGCCTGGTCGTCGACCGGCTCGGCCTGTCGCCGCGCGGCCGGCAGCCGCTCACGCTGCCGCGCGTCGCGGGCGCCGCGCTCGCCGTCGCCGGCCTGCTCGTCGGAACGGTCGGCCGGCACGGCGCGGTCCGCCCCGCGCTGCTCGCGGTGGTCGGCGTCGCGGGCTTCGCGAGCGCGGCGCAGCAGGCCGCGAACGGCCACCTCAGGGAGGCCAGCGGCGAGGCGCTCGTCGCCGCGTCGGTGTCGTTCCTCGTCGGCACGCTCGCGCTCTCGGTCGTCGTGGCGGCTGTGGGAGCCGCCGGCGCGCTGCCGTCGCTGCACTGGCCCGCATCGCCGGGGCTGTACGCCGGCGGCATCGGCGGGGCGGCGTACATCGCCCTCGGCGCGTACACGGTGCCGCGCCTCGGCGTCCTGCACCTCACGCTCGGAACCGTTGCGGGGCAGCTGCTCGCGGGCGTCGCGCTCGACGCGGTCGCCCCCGCCGCCGGGCACGGCGTCGACGCCGCGAGCATCGGCGCGGCGGCCTGCACGCTCGCCGCCGTCCTCGTCGCGAGCCGCCCGGGCCGGGCCGTCGCGTGAGCCGCCTGGTCCGCCCGCTGCAACTGCTCGCGGGGCTGTTCCTGGCGGCGTTCGGCATCGTTCTCACGTTGCGCGCGAACCTCGGCGTCAGCCCGTGGGACGTCCTGCACGGCGGCCTCGCCGACCGCACCGGGCTGTCGTTCGGCGTCGTCGTGCAGCTCGTCGGCGCGGTCGTGCTCGCCGCGTCGTTGCTGCTCGGCGTCCGTCCCGGTCCCGGCACCATCGCGAACCTCGTGCTGATCGGCGCGTTCGAGGACCTGCTGCTCGACGCCGGCCTCGGCGACGCGAGCCAGGGCGCGCTCCTGCCGCGGCTGCTGCTGCTCGTCGCTGGCGTGCTGCTGATCGGCGTCGCGGGGGCGCTGTACATCGGCGCCCACTACGGGGCGGGACCGCGCGACGGGCTGATGGTCGCGCTGCACACCAGGCGCGGCTGGTCGATCGGTGTCGCGCGCACGGTGGTCGAGGCGAGCGCCCTGCTCGTCGGTGTCGTCCTCGGCGGCCCGGTGGGGGTCGGCACCGCGCTGTACACGGTGGGCATCGGCCCGGCGACGCAGGCGGCGTTCCGGGTGCTGCGGATGACGCCGGTCCGCGAGACGACGACCGAGCCGATCTAGGGCGGTCAGTGGCCGTCGGTGCGCCGGTGCGTGGGGTCCAGCTCCTGGGTCAGGCCCCACGCGGCGTTGATGAGAGCGACGTGGGAGAACGCCTGCGGGAAGTTGCCGACCTGCCTGCCGAGCGTCGTGTCGTACTCCTCGCCGAGCAGCCCGAGATCGTTGCTCAGGCTGAGCACCTTCTCGAACAGACCCACCGCCTCGTCGTGGCGGCCGAGCATGGCGAGCGCGTCGACCAGCCAGAACGAGCAGGCGAGGAACGCCCCCTCGCCGGGCGGCAGCCCGTCCACGTCCTCGTCGCCCTCCTCGCCGAGGTAGCGGCGGACCAGGCCGTTCTCGCAGAGGTCGTCCTGGACCGCGGCGACCGTCGCGACGACCCGCTCGTCGTCGATCGGCAGGAACCCGACGAGCGGGATCAGCAGCAGCGCCGCGTCCACGCGGTCGGCGCCGTAGTACTGGACGAACGACCCGCGCCGCGCGGACCACCCCTCGCGGCAGACCTCCTCGTGGATCTCGTCGCGGGTCGCGCGCCACGCGTCGACAGGGCCGTCGCGGCCGTAGTCCTCGACCGCCTTCACCGCGCGGTCGAACGCCACCCAGGCCATCACCTTCGAATGCGTGAACTGCCGCCGCGGCCCGCGGACCTCCCAGATGCCGTCGTCCTCGCGCCGCCACGCGTCGGCGAGGAACGCCATCAGCTCGACCTGGAAGTCCCACGCAGGACCGTCGCCGTCGATGCCGGCGCGGCGGGCCTGGTGGAACGCGTCCATCACCTCGCCGAACACGTCGAGCTGGAACTGGTCGACGGCGGCGTTGCCGACGCGGACCGGCCGCGACCCCTCGTATCCGGGGAGCCAACCGACCTCCCACTCGGCGATGCGGCGTTCGCCGGCGGCTCCGTACAGCGTCTGCATCTCGGACGGAGAGCCCGCGACCGCGCGGAGCAGCCACTGCACCCACGCCGCCGCCTCGCCGGTGTAGCCCGCGATCATCAGCGACTGGAGGGTGAACGTCGCGTCCCGCAGCCAGCAGTACCGGTAGTCCCAGTTGCGGACGCCGCCGATGCACTCGGGCAGCGACGTTGTCGGCGCGGCCACGATGCCGCCGGTCGGCCGGAACGTCAGCGCCTTCAACGTCAGCAGCGAGCGGTGCACCTCGGCCGCCCAGCGCCCCTTGTACGTCGAGCGCGCCGACCACTTCGTCCAGAACGCGACCGTGTGGTCGAGCGTCTCGACGGCGTCCGGCGGCTTCGGCGGGGTGTGGTGGGAGAAGTCCCAGACCAGGGTGAACGGCACCCGCTCGCCCTCGGCGACGGTGAACTCGCCGACCGTCGTCAGCCCCTCGCCGCGCGTCTCGACAGTCGTGTGCAGGTACAGCGCGTCGGGCCCCGCGACGAACGACAGCACGTCGTTGTCGAGCCGCCGCGCCCATGGCACCGTCCGGCCGTACTCGAAGCGCACCACCAGCTCGGTCCGCATCGGCACGCTGCCGCGCACGCCCTCCACGATGCGGACGACGTCGGCGTGCTCGCCGCGGATCGGCATGAAGTCGGTGACGCGGACGGTGCCCTCGGCGGTGTCGTGCTCGGTCTCCAGGACCAGCGTGTCGCCGCGGTAGCGCCGCCGCGTCGCCAGGACGGGCGAGGCGGGGCGGAGCGACCAGTGGCCGTTGTCCTCGGTGCCGAGCAGCCGGGCGAAGCAGGCGGAGGAGTCGAAGCGCGGCAGGCAGAGCCAGTCGACGGAGCCGTCGCGGGAGACGAGCGCGGCCGTCATCGTGTCGCCGATGACGGCGTAGTCCTCGATCACCAGACCGGGCCCGTGTACTTCTCGCCCGGGCCGCTGCCCGGCGCATCCGGGTGCACCGACGCCTCGCGGAACGCGAGCTGCAACGACCGCAGCCCGTCCTTCACCGGTGCCGCGTGGAACGACAGGTACGCGCCCGCGCCGTCGACCAGCCCGGCCAGCGCCTCGATCAGCCGCCGCGCCTCGTCGAGGTCGCGCAGGTGCTCGCCGTTCTCGGCCAGCCCGAGCTTGACGGCGGCCGCGCTCATGAGGTTGACGGCGCAGGCCGTGACGACCTCGATCGCGGGGACCTCGGCGAGGTCGCGGGTGAGCCCGTCGAGCGCGTCGGCGGGGGAGTCGGGCACGGGTTCCACCTGCCCACTTTCGCACGCCCGCGCACCTGGGCTAGGGCGTGTCTCCCAATCCGCTGATCTGCTGCGCGGCCCCCAGCACGGCGCCTCGCGGCGTTGTCGTCGGCGCCGAGAGCGCTGCTCTCGACCCCTCCTCCGCCTGGCGATGCACCGCCCTGGACGCCGCACGCGACGATCACGGATTGAGAGACACGCCCTAGCGCCCGTACACCGAGACGTGCAGGCGGCTGGCGCCGGTGAACGGCTCGCCCTCCCAGCCGCCCCAGCGTTGCGTCAGGCGCAGCCCGGCCAGGCGGGCCATCAGGTCCAGCTCGCTCGGCCACGCGTACCGCGTGACGATCGGGTACAGCCGGACGCCCTCGGGGGCCAGGACGACGTGGGTCTCGTCGAGGAGCTGCGTCACCGGGTCGAAGCGGCCGACGTCGAGCGTGACCTCGGCGACGCCGACCGCCTCCGCGTCGACGTACTGGTCGTCGCGCAGCCGGTACAGGGAGGACGGCACGGCCGCCTCCACGACGAACGAGCCGTCGTCGGTCAGGTGCTCGGCGACGTTCGCGAAGCAGCGGACCTGGTCGTCCTGGGTCAGCAGGTTGAAGATCGTGTTGAACACCAGGTAGACCAACGGGTACCTGCCCTCGACGGGCACGTCGGCGAAGTCCCCCATCGTCACGCCGATCGCGTTGCCGCCCGGCTTGGCGCGCAGCCGCGCGACCATCGCCGCCGACTGGTCGACGCCGTCGACGCGCACCCCGCGCGCGGCCAGCGGCAGCGCGATCCGGCCGGTGCCGACGGCGAGCTCCAGCGCGGGGCCTGGGGGCGGGGCGAGCCGTTCGAGGAACGCGACCGCCGCCGCCTCGTCGCCGCGCGGCTCGTCGTCGTAGATCGCGGCGGTCTCCTCGCCGAAGCTGGCCATCGGGTCGAAGCCGTCCATGTTCCCCACTCGGGTTCACTTGCGCTTGGGTTGGAAGCCAACTGTGTAGCGCACAGCACCCCCCTCGAGCGTGGTGATCTTCACAGAACGAGTGGGGGCCGCGCCGGGTGGTACCCTTTCCCGTCGACCGGTGTGCTCGTTCTCGCGAACGGGTGCGCTGCAAGCGGGAGCCCCGCTCCCCACCTTCACCGCCGCAGGGCGGCGAGGGTCACGGTCGGGCGATCCGGTGCACCGCCGGGCCGCCCAGCGGCGTACGCCGCCCGCCCCGTCAGGGTGGGTCCGCGCGCGCCGCCGTACCGGTGGGGCCCCGCGCGCACGTGCCGCGGGGCCTTTCTCGTTCCCGGGGTAGTGGTCGCACCGACCGAGCAGTGCTCCCGAGGAGGCCCCATCAGCGTCGAACCACGGATCAACGACCGGATCCGCATTCCCGAAGTCCGTCTCGTCGGCGCGGAGGGCGAGCAGATCGGCATCGTGCCGATCGGCGAGGCCATGCGCATGGCACAGGAGCAGGACCTCGACCTCGTCGAGGTAGCCCCGATGGCCAGGCCACCGGTCTGCAAGATCATGGACTACGGGAAGTTCAAGTACGAAGAGGCGCTGCGGGCCAAGGAGGCACGCAAGAAGCAGTCGTTGACGATCATCAAGGAGATCAAGCTCCGGCCGAAGATCGA